>CAYVCA010000012.1:0-4140 GCA_964450025.1 uncultured Candidatus Saccharibacteria bacterium | reverse complement strand
AACCAAGCAACGATACTCTCGGCCACTACTTCGCCGATACCATCGATTGAGCGCAACTCATCAAGTGATGCCCTCGCCAAGGCGCCTAGACCGCCAAACGCTACCGCCAAATCAAGTGCCGTCTGCACGCCAACGTGACGAATGCCTAGACCATAGATAAACCTCTCGAGAGCTGGTCGACGCTTCTCGGCAATCGCACCGATTAGCTTGCTGGCTGATATCTCGGCAAACCTATCGAGTTGCAAGATATCAGCTTTTTGCAGAGTGTAAATATCTGCCAAGTCACTGACTAGTCCGCCATCGACTAGTGCCTCGACATTCTTTTCGCCAAGCGTATTGATATCTAGCGCTCCCTTGGAGGTAAAGTGAATTAGCGCCCGCTTAAGAATGATCTCACTACTCAAACCCTCCGCCCGATAAGCTACCTCCCCATCAGCCCGATTGAATTTCAGTTCCGGATATTGCCGATTCAGTTCTTGCCGGAAATCAATCGGCCGAGAGTCGGCCGGTCGAAGCTCGACAATAACCTTCTCAACCTGCGGAATTATATCACCAGCTTTATAAATCACCACCGTATCACCTCTACGAATATCGAGTCGAGCAATCTCATCGGCATTATGCAGGCTGGCGTGCTGAACCGTCGTGCCAGCCACCTGAGCAGGATCAAAAACCGCTACCGGAGTTGCCGCCCCTGTCCTGCCGATAGAGATAACGATATCTCGAACCACGGTTGTCGCCTGTTCGGCGGGATATTTATATGCTACCGCTCCACGAGGCTGCTTGCCAACAATACCTAGTTGATCAAATTGCGCGCGATTGTTTAGTTTTATGACTAAACCATCGGTATTGAACGGCAAGCCATGCCGCGCATCCTCCCATTTGTCAATAAACTTAATTACATCGTCTATCACCTGTAGTGTCTGGGCCTGCTGGTTCACAGCAAGACCGAGATCAGATATCGCCTTATAAGCGTAACTGTTGGTTGGTATTTCTGTAGGATTCTCGCGCAATAGATCATAAGCTATGAATGTCAGATTTCTCGAAGCTACTAGTTGCGGGTCTAATTGGCGGACAGTGCCCGCAGCGAGGTTTCTTGGATTGGCAAACTCTGATTCTGCTTTTTGCCTTTGAAGTTCGTTCAGCTTTTCGAAATCTTTCTTCAAAATAACGATTTCACCCCTAATCTCCGTACGCCCCTCTAGAAAAGCTCCAAGCCCATCGACTTGGCGCAGAGATAAAGGAATGTTCTTGATGGTTCTAATATTATTTGTCACATCCTCACCAACAAAACTATCCCCCCTCGTTATCGCCTTGTCCAGCACCCCGTCCTGGTAGATTAACGAACAAGCCAGACCATCCATCTTAATGTCAGCAAAATATTCGTGCTTGATATTGGGCAGAAGTTTATCCATTCTAGCAATCCAATCCTTGACATCAGATTGGCCAAAAACATCGTTCAAACTAAGCATTCGCGTCTGGTGCTTCACCTTCTGAAAACCGCCCTTTAGGACACTGCCGACTCGCTGCGTCGGACTGTCCGTTGTTATTAAACCTGGATGGGCCTGCTCAGTCTGCTTTAGCTCATTGAAAAGACCATCATAAACAGCGTCTGAAACGCTCGGCTGATCCAGTACATGGTATTCATAGCTGTACTGATTAAGCAGTTCTCGAAGTTCAGCCACCCTACGCTGGAGCTGTGTCATCCTCGACTATCCTCCGATAAAGCACATAGGCATAGCTAGCAAACACCACAATCGATCCAGCAGTTAATAATAACAGAACGATCGGAACCAGTGGCAGCCATGATAAGTCTGGCATGACTGACTTCAGGGCATTGTCAATCAGCATCACAGGCACAGCTACGACTACCCAGATTGATGTTATTAATGGTATACTCCATGCCACCCTGAGCACAATGCGTGTTCGTCGGCCAGTCACAATATCCCCCGCCAGGCGCAGGGCCCTAAAGGGGTACATGCCCGGGAGGGTTACGATAACCATGGCGAAGACCGTGCTAACCGCCCAGTATGCGGAGAGTGTTGTTAGCAAAATAACCGCACCTCCAAACAGCATAATAATAGCCGTGTAATCCAGCACCCCTGACTGGCTAGCAGTAGAATATGCGATCATTGCGGCGATTGCAGGAAGTGCCTGAACAACAAGCACAGCTGCCAGGATAAGAAGCGCTATGATCGGCCCGCCCGAAGAGTACAATCCGTCTCTCATCTTGGGCTTACCATCTGACATAATATTCCTCATTAGCCAAATTGTGGCTAGCCAGGCAAAGAGACTGAGTGCAATCACTACAATCTGCTGAGGTGATCCAGCCTGAGCAAATGACGATCCTGTCAGTTGAGCGTTCACTGCATTCACAAAAAGCATACCTAGCTGAGCAGATGCTCCCAGCGCTCCGCCATCAGCACCCTCGCTAATGGCCTCCTTCAGAGCGAGATATGCATCTTGCGACATAAAGCTAGAAAACAAGATTGCTATCGCAGCATATGAGGCAGCTAAACTCAAAAATACCCGTTTATTTTTTCGTAAAATACTCCATACCTGAACTGTCAACGCCCAGTAGCCTGGCAGCTTGAGTTGTCGGTTATAGTCCCGTCTCTTCGTTCTTCTAAAGCTACGATGCGGTCGACGACTCAAAAAATCCTTGCGTCGATTATTGACTGCCTCTATGCCGTCTTTAAAACGACTCGGTTTTTGTGTCTTTTTGGTGATTGCCTTTGTTCTATTCTTCTTCATATACCATTCAGTTTACATCTTAGTTGCTGTTTCACGAAGCCTAGCAATTCTGTCGTCTAGCGGTGGGTGTGTACTAAACAAGCGAGCGAAAAAGCCAGGTTTCAACGGATTAGTCATGAACAAGTTGGCGGCCGCCGAACTCTGTTTTTGCATTGGCTGTCCATGGCTCTTTAGCTTCTCTAGTGCCGAAGCGAGACCTTCAGCGTCTCTCGTCATTAACACCCCAGACGCATCTGCTAAATACTCTCGCTGTCGACTAATCGCCATCTGGGTAATAGCAGCCAAGATAGGCGCTAAAATCACCACAACTAATCCAAGAATATAAACTACAGGATGGACCTCCTTGTCCTTGTCTCCGCCGAAAAACATCATCCTCAAGGCCATATCAGCCAGTAAACCGATTGCGCTGACTAGACCAAAGGCTATCATACCGACCCTGATGTCATAATTTTGAACATGGCTCATCTCATGCGCCATTACAGCCTCTAGCTCTCTCTTGTCCATAACCTCCAAGAGACCAGTCGTCACGCCAACAATTGCATGCTTTGGATCGCGACCTGTGGCAAAAGCATTTGGCGCGGGATCTTCAATTAAGTATACTTTTGGCATCGGCATTCCTGAAGTAATTGCCAGGTTTTCAACCGCCCTCCACAGCTCAGGTGCATGTTCTTTTTGAATTTCTCGAGCACCAGTCATTGCCATCGCCAACTTACCAGCTGCAAAATATTGAATCAGCGCGTACAACAATGCCAAGACTATGATTGTCGTTGTAAACGAATAATCGTACCCGTTCATATAACCGACAACTACGCCAATTACACCGATAATCGCTACAAAAACCGCCATAATCAACACTGTGTTGCGTTTATTTTTCGTAATTGCACTATACATACACCTAGTATAGCAAAAACCGCCCATCCATAACAGAACAAGCGGTTAATCATCGAGAATAATTTAGAATTTTACTTCGACTGGATTCTCAACAGAGGCTCGGTCTTCAACTTCGAAGAACTCACGCTTCGAGAAGCCAAACATGCCAGCTACCAGGTTAGCGGGAAATGTTTCGATCTTGATGTTTAGGTCCCTAACTCCACCGTTATAAAAGCGTCGTGATGCCTGAATCTTGTCTTCCGTATCAACTAGTTCTTGCTGTAGCTGCAAGAAGTTTTGATTTGCTTTTAGGTCTGGGTAAGCCTCGGCAACTGCAAACAGGCTCTTTAGGGCACCCTCAAGCATATTTTCAGCCTGAGCGGTCTCTGCGACACCCTTGGCGTTCATAATAGCTGAGCGAGCCTCCGTAACCTTCTCAAACACACCACTCTCATGTGCGGCATAACCCTTAACCGAGTTAACAAGATTTGGAATCAAATCTGTTCGTCGCTTAAGCTG
>CAYVCA010000011.1:0-17707 GCA_964450025.1 uncultured Candidatus Saccharibacteria bacterium | reverse complement strand
GTCAAGAACGCAAAACCCGCTTGATCGTCGCTAAATACGACAGGGCGGTAGTTCTGTGGGTGAATACTGCTTTTCATACTGGATGCATTATACAGCAATTAAACTGAGGTGTAAAGGGTTGTCAGTGACAGCTAGTTTATGCTATAATTAATGTGTAATCAATTTTAATGACGCAGCCTGTTTGCGACTCCAATGGCGGCAGGCGAGGAAAGAGGAGTAAAAATATGTCTGTAGAGATAGACATTAAGGCACTGCTAGAGGCCGGTGTTCATTTTGGACACAAAACTAGTCGTTGGCACCCTAAGATGGCGCCATATATCCATTCAAAGAGACAGGATAGTCATATTATCGACCTGACAAAGACGGTTGAAGCGTTGAACAAGGCTTTGCCAGAGCTAACGAAAATCGCCGCAACCGGCAAGAAGATCTTGTTTGTTGGCACGAAAAAGCAAGCGCAGGATATAGTCCGTCAGGCAGCAGAAAAAGTTGGCCAGCCATTCGTGACTGAGCGATGGATTGGCGGTATGCTGACTAACTCGCAGACGATTTCTCAGCAAATTAAAAAACTGAAGAACCTTGAAAAGAAGATGGCCTCTGGCGATCTTGAGAAGCGCTACAATAAGCTAGAAGTTCAGCGATACCAAGAGGAGATTGACCTGCTAAATACTCGCTATGGTGGCATCAAGGATCTCATGGGCAAGCCAGGTGCGATGGTTGTAGTTGATGCTATGACTGATGACATTGCCATCAAAGAAGCACGAAAACTCGGCATTCCGGTGTTTGCTGTGGCTGACACAAATGTCAATCCGTCGGATATCGATTTCGTTATCCCAGGAAATGACGATGCAATCAAGGGGCTAAGCTTATTGCTGGACTACTTTACTCAAGCCGTTGCCGAGGGTGCGGTCGCCTATAAGCCTGCAGACAAGCCAGCCAAGAAGGTGGAAGCTAAAAAAGAGGAGAAATAAGATGGGAATTTCGGTTGACGATATTAAAAAGTTGCGAGATTTGACCGGTGTTGGCTTGACCGACGCCAAGAAAGCTCTGACTGATTCAAGCGGTGATTTTGACGAAGCGCTCAAGGAGATGCGTAAAAAAGGCTTAACAAGAGCCGAGAAAAAAGGTGATCGCGAAGCTAGACAAGGGATTGTTGATAGTTATGTTCATGACGGACGGATCGGTGTGATCGTCGAGGTTAACTGCGAGACTGACTTTGTGGCCAGGCTGGATGATTTTAAGAGGCTAGTTCATGAAATAGCGATGCAAATTGCGGCGATGAGCCCGCAGTATGTTGCTGTAGAGGATGTTCCTACGGAGGAATATGACAAGGTCAAGGCTGAGTTGCTTGATTCTGAATCTCTAAAGTCAAAGCCGGCTGAAATGCGTGAAAAAATTGTTGAAGGTCAGTTGAAAAAACACTTTGAAGAGAAGGTTCTGTTGAGCCAGGCTTACATCTTAGACGATACCAAGACTGTTGATCAGCACGTCAAGGAATCTATCGCTAAACTCGGTGAAAACATTGTTATTCGCCAGTTTAGGCGGATAGAGCTTGGGGTGAGCGAGTAGAAGCTCTCAGACCAGGACGAGCCTACGTCGAACAGTCCTGTGGAGACTGGGTTAGGCAGAGTGGGTGCAAGGGGGATATCTCCCTCTGAGGTGGGCAGTATGGCGGACTCCCCCTATCCAGGTGTATATGTGATGGAAGTTGATCCCGAAACTAGAGAATCTTATTTTGACTTCTAAGCTAGTTGAATAACCTGACTTACCTCTGTGGTTTGTCGTGTATTTGTTGACGTGATGATAAATTGGTGGTTTTTGATCGCCTCTTGGAGGAGTTGTTCGCGGGATCCATCAAGTTCGGAAAACACATCGTCAAGTAGGACGATAGGTTTAGTTTGGTTATTTTTTGTTTGCAACTCTAGCTCAAGTAGCTTAAAAGCAAGCATGATGGTGCGCGTTTCGCCTCGAGAGGCAACTTTGATGGCGGGTTGAGAGTGTAGTGACAGCAGGAAGTCTTCGCGATGCGGTCCGCTAGAGGTGTGTCCAGTTGCGATATCGTAATCTCTACTACGCTGGAGCTTATCGATCATTGACTGCTCATAACTTGCAAGGGGTATGCAGGGGAGGTATTCTACCTCAAGCCCAGAGTCAGAGCCTGACAGCGATTGGTAGAGGTTTTTTAGCTGGGCTTGGTTGGCGGACAAAAAGCTTGCTCGGGATTTTGCAATCCAAGTGGCGAGTTGAGTAAATTTTACATCCCAAGCAAATAGGTGATCACGCCAACTACTGGAAGTTTCATCTGGTTGTTTCAGCAATTCATTGCGCTGAAGGAGAGTTCGGTTAAACGCTCGCAGGGTCCGTTCGTATTCAGGGTCTAGGCGCGAGATTAGCCCATCCAGGAAGTCACGTCGCCTGGAGGGAGAGCTGGTGATTAGCCGTAACTCGTTTGGTTCAAACAGAACGACAGGCAACTGGTCCTTGCGGGTGAGTAACTTGCTTTTTTTATCGCCGACTGTGAAAACTTTTCGATAGGTGTCTTTTTCTCGATAAAGCTGAAGGCGTCTTTGATCGTTGGTTGTGTTTAGCAGGATGGTTGATTGGTCCGAACCTAGTCGCATACAATCACCAAGACTGGTGCGAAAACTACTACCTCTGAGGGAAATGTAGATCGCCTCTAAGAGGTTCGTTTTGCCAATTCCGTTAGGTCCGACAATAATCGTGCCGTGTTCGCTTAGCTCTGCTTCGTATAGCTCATAGGAGCGAAAATTGTGTAATTTGATACTTGTTATCACAGGGGCTATTGTAGCATGATAGTTAGCTCTGTTTGGATGGTTTTGGGATAATTATCTGTAATCGGTGATATAATAAATGATAAGTTGTAATTAGGAGGAAGTGATGTTTGACACCAAGCCATATGAGGAAAAGATAAAGCAGGCGATCGAAAGATTTGAGAGTGAACTGCGGAAGATTCGTACGGGCCGCGCTCATGCGAACATGCTCGACGGTGTGTTGGTTGAGGTGTATGGTGCAAAAATGCCGTTGAATCAGGTGGCAAATATCACCGCTCCAGAAGCGCAGATGATACTGGTAACTCCGTTTGACCCGAGCAATGTCGTAGCCATCTCAGCAGCAATCCGTGATTATCCTGGGCTAGGTTTTAACCCTTCCGATGATGGCCGAGTGGTAAGGGTGTCGGTGCCGAGTTTGACCGAAGAGAGGCGACATCAGTTGGTTAAGCAGGTCGGCGAAAAGGTAGAGGAGGCGAGAATAGCCGTGCGTAACATCCGTCAGGATGCGCTGAAGGAGGCTAAGCGTATGAAAGAGGACAAAGAACTGAGCGAGGACGACCAGAAGCGAGTAGAAAAAGAAGTTGATGATATCGTGTCAAAAACTCAAGACTTGATTGACGACATGTTCAGAGCAAAAGAAAAAGATATGTTAACCGTCTAATGAGTGCTATACCAAATCACATAGGCTATATTGTTGATGGCAATCGTCGCTGGGCGAAGCAGCACGGCCTGCCTGTTTATGAGGGTCACCTGGCTAGCCACAATACGATCAAAGAGGTGCTACTAGAGACGCTAAGCCGAGGCGTTAAGTACGCCAGTGTCTATATTTTTAGTACCGAGAACTGGAAGCGGTCAAAGGATGAGGTGGGTAATCTGATGGGGCTACTGCTTAAGGTACTCGAGTCCGACTTACCGCTGTTTATTAGGCACAATGTGCGTCTGAGGGTTTTGGGTACGCATGAGGGTCTGAGCGAGGCGATAATCAAGGCGATTGACCGAGCGGAGGCTCGCACAGCTAGTTTGGATGGTGGCGATTTGTTGATATGCCTTAACTATGGCGGACATCTTGAGATAGCTGACGCAGTTAAAAAAATTGTTCAATCAGGCGTTAGTGCAGACGATGTGACACCGGACCTGATCTCGCAGCATATCTATGCACCAGATGTACCACCTTGCGATCTGATCGTTCGGACTAGTGGTGAGCAGCGACTGAGTAACTTTATGTTATGGCGGGCGGCCTATAGCGAACTGATGTTTCTGGATAAGAATTGGCCAGACATGACAAAAGACGATGTAAGCGCTATACTAAAGGAATACGCTAATAGAAACAGGCGATTTGGAGGGTAAATGGAGTTGTTTTTAGGGGTCTTACTGGGGCTATTCGTACTAGTAGTTTTAGTGGTGCTACATGAACTGGGGCATGCGATCGTAGCTAGGCGAAACGGTGTGGTTGTAGAGGAGTTTGGTATAGGTTTTCCGCCTAGGGCTTGGAAGAAGAAACTAAAAAATGGCGTTTTATTTACACTGAACTGGTTGCCGCTAGGTGGTTTTGTAAAGTTAAAGGGCGAGCATGACTCAGCGACAGACAAGGGTACCTATGGAGCTGCTAGTTTTTGGGTAAAAACTAAAATCCTTTTTGCTGGTGTTATTGTAAACTGGCTGACTGCCGCAGTTTTATTTACGCTGTTGGCATTTGTCGGATTGCCGCAAATTGTCCCCAATCAAGTAGTGTTGCCTTTTGATAGCCATGTAACATATTCTCCGTTGAAGATTAGTGTAATTGGAGATGGTTCGCCAGCGCAGAAAGCTGGCTTGCAGATAGGTGACACAATAACACAGATTAACGATGTAAAATTAACAACAGTAGAGGATATGCGTCAGGTCACAGCAGAGAATGCTGGCAAGAAGGTGAATATAAAGTTTATCCGAGACGATCAAGCCATGAGCGCCAAAGCAAGTTTGCGTACAGAGTCAGAAGCAAGTAACGGCAGTTACCTGGGTGTAGGCTCGGCTCAGTCCAGTGCCATCCGTGCTACCTGGTCGGCTCCAATACTGGGTATAGCAACCGCTAGCCAGTTAACAGGCAAGACTTTGGTTGGTGTTGGTGACATGCTGGTAAAGTCGGTTGGCGGCTTGTTTGGTCAGCTCTCTGGTAATGAAGCTACAAGACAGGCGGCTCGTGCAGGATTAGCGGAAGTGGGCGAAGGTGTAGCTGGCCCAGTTGGTATTTTGGCTGTGATATTTCCGTCAGTAGTGAACGCAGGATTGACTCAGATTCTATTGCTTGCTGCAATCATCTCCCTGGCTCTTGCAGTCATGAACATCTTGCCAATCCCAGCGCTAGATGGCGGTCGGTGGGTGACTATGGCTATTTTCCGAGTCCTCAACAAGAAGCTTACGAAAGAGCGAGAAGAAAATATCCAGGTTGTCGGCTTTATGATACTGATGGCGTTAATGATATTGGTGACCTGGAGTGATGTTGGAAAAATACTTTAATAAACCACAGAAGTCGTGGGCGTGGGTTTTACTGTTGCCAATGTGGGTGTATGGCGCTTTTCTACTGGTTCAGCTGATCATAGTTGCAGCGGGCAAGCTACTCGTGATCTTGGGGGTGCAGCTGGCTGATATGAACCAGGTGGTGCTGACGTCCCTACTGTCATTTATTGCATATACACTAACAACGCTGGTGGTGGTTGGGATTCCTTTAAAGCTATTCAAGAGGCGAACAACGCGTAAAGAACTGGGTGTGCCAGATTGGCTGTCTTGGATGGATATCGCATTAGCGCCGCCCGCTTATGTGGTATATGCAATTTCGTCTGGAGTTTTCATGTTATTGATGACCAAAGTGTTTACTGGTATTGACGTAACCCAGGCTCAGGAAATACCATTCGGGCAAACCATACTTACTCAGGGCTGGCAGTATATGTTGGCGTTTTTAGTCATCGTAGTTTTAGCCCCGCTCGCTGAGGAGCTATTATTCCGCGGTTACATGTATGGCAAGGCGCGCCAGGCGGCACCAATGTGGCTAGCTATTCTTGCAACCAGCTTAGCATTTGGGCTAGCTCATCTCTGGACGGGGCCGGGCAATCCGCTACAATGGGCAGTGATGCTGGACACTTTTGTGCTGGCTGTTATGCTGAGTCTACTCAGGGAGTATACAGGGGCTATTTGGGCTGGAGTGATGGTCCACATGGTAAAGAATGGCATTGCTTTCTACCTTTTGTTTGTGAATACTGATATTATAAACAAGATTCAAGCGGCCGTACTGCCGTTACTGTAAAAGGAGGCATATGCGAGTTAGTCAATTATTCACTAAAACCAGCAAGACTGCACCTGGCGATGAGGTCGCAAAAAACGCTCAGTTACTAATCCGTGCAGGGTTTGTGCACAAAGAGATGGCGGGTGTTTATGATTATTTGCCGTTAGGATTACGAGTGCTGGATAAAATCAAACAAATCGTTCGCGAGGAAATGAATGCGATAAGTAGCAGCGAGTTAATCATGTCGGGTCTTCAGAGAAAAGAAACCTGGCAAAAAACTGGGCGCTGGGATGATGAGGTGGTTGATATTTGGTTCAAAACAAAGCTCAAAGATGAAACCGAACTAGGCTTGGGCTGGAGTCATGAAGAGCCGATTGTTGAAATGGTCAGAGGTCATCTTGGTAGCTATAAGGATCTGCCAATCAGTGTTTATCAGTTCCAGACCAAGCTGCGCAACGAACTGCGAGCCAAGAGCGGTATCATGCGTGGCCGTGAATTTGTCATGAAGGACATGTACTCATTCCATGCCTCAGCAGAAGATCTGGCGCAATATTACCAACAGGCAACAGAGGCGTATATAAAGGTCTATCAGCGACTGGGAATTGGTGATGACACCTTCATTACCTTTGCTAGCGGAGGCGCATTTACCAAGTTTAGCCACGAGTTTCAGACGATTTGCGATGCTGGAGAAGACATTATCTACCTGCATAGAGAGAAAAATATTGCGATAAACGAAGAAGTGATCGATGACGCTATCAAAGAGCTAGGGGTTACTCGTGATGAGCTAGAGAAAATCAAAACTGCAGAGGTTGGTAATATATTTAATTTTGGTACCCAAAAAACCGATGAAATGGGACTGCACTATACTGGTGCTGACGGTAGCCAGCAGTCGATCCATCTCGGTTCTTACGGTATTGGTATTACACGCGTAATGGGTGTGATTGCCGAAAAGATGAGTGACGACAAGGGGCTTGTTTGGCCGGAAAATATCGCTCCATATAAGGTCTACTTAGTGTCGATTGGCGAGAAGGGGCAGGCGGAGGCCGAGAGGCTTTACGCGGAGTTGATCTCGCGTGGCGTCGAGGTGCTATACGACGATCGCGATGAGCGACCAGGTGTGAAATTTGCGGATGCTGAATTAATGGGCATTCCATGGCGTATTACGGTTAGCGACAGAGGTTTACAAAGTGGTACATTCGAGTTAACAAGTCGGATTACTGGTGATACCAGGCAGGTAAGCCGACAGCAGTTAATCGATTTTGCTAACTAGTTTCTGGATAACCTTGACACTGGCCATAGGGCTTGATATACTCGAGGGGCTTATAAAGGGAAAATGAAAAAAACACTACATATAGCGTTCGTAAACCAATACTTACGCTATATGAAGACAGCAGGAGGTTTATTATTATGAAGAAAATGTATCAGATTACAGCTGAGGGGAAGAGAGAACTTGAGGCCGAGCTCGAGGAGCTAAAAGGTCGTAGAGGTGAAATAGCTGACAAGATCGCATCGGCCAGAGATTTTGGTGATTTAAGTGAGAACGCCGAATATGACGCTGCCCGTGAGGAGCAGGGATTGGTTGAGACCAGAATCGCAGAGATTGAGGAGATCTTGCAACAGGCAACGATCATTCAATCCACAGGTGGCTCATCAGTTGGGCTTGGTAGTGTGGTGGAGTTGAGGTCGGAGTCAAAGACAGTGGAGTATAGGATCGTTGGCCCGGTTGAGGCAAACCCATTAGAGGGCAGGATCTCAAACGAGTCGCCAATCGGCAAAGAGCTGATGGGTAAAAAAGTCGGCGATCAGGTCACTATCACCACACCAAAGGGTGATACTAGATACGAAGTAGTGAGCATTCGCTAATCAGGGTCTAGTAACTTTTAGGGTTTATGGTCGACGTGTTATACTAACAGATATGGCGACATTACAGGATTATCGAGATGAGAGGCTGAGAAAATTAGCTGAACTACAAGAGCTAGGGGTGAATCCTTATCCAGCACGGGCTGAGAGGACGCAAAAGTTGGCAGATATTGCTGAGAGATTTGCTGAATTTGAAGGGCAGACGGCGACGGTTGTCGGGCGGATTACGGGTATTCGTAAATTTGGAAAGTTGGCGTTTATTGTTATCCGTGATGACTCGGGTGAATTGCAGTTATTTTTGCAGGCTCAGGCAGTTGAGCCGCTAAGTGCTGACGAGAATATACTCGGCATGTCAGAGGTTGGCTTGCTTGATACTGGTGATTTTGTTGAGGCTGAGGGCGAAATTATTCGCACAAAAACTGGTGAAATCTCAATCGGGGTTAAAAAACTGAAACTACTCACAAAGTCCCTCAGGCCACTACCAGAAAAGCTAGAAAACAAAGAGGAGCGATTCCGTCGTCGTTATGTTGATATGAATGTTAATCCAGAGGTCAGGGAGCGATTTGTTCGTCGTAGCAAGTTCTGGAAAGCGACGAGAGAGTTTCTTGACAGCGAAGGTTTTATAGAGATAAACAATGCGGTTCTGGAGCATACAGCTGGCGGAGCTGATGCCAATCCTTTTGTGACGCATATGGACGCACTCGACCAAGCGTTTTATCTGAGGATTAGTCATGAACTCCCCCAGAAAAGACTGCTGGTAGCTGGTTTTGAGAAGGTTTATGACATTGGCCCGAGGTTTAGAAACGAAAACTATTCGGAGGAACACCTGCCCGAGCATAACGCTATGGAGTGGTACTGGGCATATGCTGATTGGCAAAAGGGTATGGATCTAACAGAGCGAATGATTCGGTTTATCGTCGATAAAACTTGGGGCAAGCGGCAGTTCACGCTAGCTAGTGGTCAAGAGGTTGATTTCGGGCTCGATGGCGATCCTTATCCGAGAATTAGTTTCGTGGAGGTTATCCAGAACGAGTACGGATTAGATGTTTTTGATTCAACGATTGAAGAAATCCAAGCGAAGTTGAAGTCAGAAGGCCTTGAAGTCGAAAAAGTCGATAATCGTATCCGTAGCCTCGATAAACTCTGGAAAAAGTACCGCAAAACACTTGCTGGCCCAGTCTTTCTGATTGATATCCCGACATTTATGCAACCACTGGCCAAAGTTCAGACGGATGAACCAAGACTCAGCCAGCAATTCAACCTCGTCTTTGGTGGTAGCGAGATGTGTAAGGCCTACAGTGAGCTAAACGATCCAATTGACCAGCTAAATCGTTTCAAGGAACAGCAAGCGATGCGTGATGCAGGGGACAATGAAGCCCAGATGCTTGATATTGACTATATTGAAGCACTTGAATACGGTATGCCTCCAGCTTGTGGGTTCGGCTATAGCGAAAGAGTTTTCTGGAGCCTCGAAGGTGTCTCGGCCAGAGAAGGCGTGCCATTCCCGCAGCTCAGGCGGGAGGTTGATGAGACGACGAGGGGAATCTACGACATCTAGTCGGTGTTATTCGTGCTTTTGTCCGATGACACAGCTCTAGCTTCGTCCCAGAAATCTGTCCTGCCAGCATGTCGTCCGTATAGCAAAAATCCAACTTTTGGTGGTCGTCCACCGTTTGGCTTGGTTTCTATCGGTATCAAAAATTTACGCTGTTTACCGAGCAGGTAGTATTTGAGCGACAAAACATTACCGTGCAGGAGTTCTTGTCGAGTAACTATTTGTCTAGTCAGTCCAGTATAGACCTGTTCGTCCAGAGCTTCCTTGATGATTTCTATGCCATAGGCCAGCCATTTATCAGGCGGAACGTTTTCCTGCACCCATGTCTGTAGTAGAATTCGCTCAAATGTACCCCGATATGGCTCCATCAGGTCGTAAACTAACGATGGATAATCGGTTGGCTCATGTAAAAAGCCATGATACGGTGATAAATGATGATAAGTTGTCCACCGCAGTACGATTCCGCTAATGAATTTGCTGACAGCATCTAGGGCGGACGATGCAGGGTTTTTACCTCGTCTGGTGTATTCGGGGTATCCAAGTACTGTAAAATATGCTTTCCAATACTTTTTTGCATGCTTTGCCTCGATATTTCTCAACATTGGCACAGTAGCATAGGCGGGGAGTGGTAGCTCTGGTACCAGCCAGTTGCAGGCTCTAAACTTGGCTTGCAGGAGCTGTCTTGCAACATGGCTTGATTTTCTCGACTGGCTTTTGGCTAGAGTTTGCTTGCTAATCGTATCCTGTGGGTCGGGGCGAACGCCACCGTGGATATAGATAGGCTGTCCCATGTTGCGGCGATGGATAATGACAGGCACACCACTTCTGGCGATTTTGTCGATGATGGGTATCTCTAGTGAGGTTTTTGACTCTCCATAGATCATGATTGATTGCACGGTATCAAGTTTGGTTATTTCGACCCCACCGTTATAATCAAAGGTAAATGTACCTTTCGGTTTTTCGACGATGCTGTTTAGGTAGGGGAGCCAGAGGGGCGATCGTCTCGGTTTTTTCTTGGTTTTTTTGATATTTTCATGCATATCGATGATAAATTGGCGGAAATGCCCTCCTTTCTTATAATTCATGATATACTATTTGTAGGTTAATTTGTACATTTACATCTGTTATCAAGGGGGCATCTCCTCGAATTTTACGGGGAAAAAGGCTCGGTATTGTCTTTTTTTCCTCGAATTTTACGGGGAAAAAGGCTTCAACCCCTTAACGGTGAGCCTCGAATTTTACGGGGAAAAAGGCATGACGCCCCAGCGCTCAGCCTCGAATTTTACGGGGAAAAAGGCATCTTTAACGTCTTTATTCCTCGAATTTTACGGGGAAAAAGGCTGTGGCCTGCCGGTACACCCCCTCGAATTTTACGGGGAAAAAGGCAGCAAATGCACCCACTCGCCTCGAATTTTACGGGGAAAAAGGCTAAGCGATGTATAGCTCTCCTCGAATTTTACGGGGAAAAAGGCTTGGCTGGGGAGTTGAGCCTCGAATTTTACGGGGAAAAAGGCACGTAGTTGCTAACCGAGCCTCGAATTTTACGGGGAAAAAGGCATTCAGAGTATCGAAACTCCTCGAATTTTACGGGGAAAAAGGCAAGACCAATCGCTAGCACTCCTCGAATTTTACGGGAAAAAAGGCACGCTGTAGCCGATATACCTCGAATTTTACGGGGAAAAAGGCAAGAGTTTGGCAATAGCATCCTCGAATTTTACGGGGAAAAAGGCTGACGAAATGCTATCCTGATCCTCGAATTTTACGGGGAAAAAGGCATGGGCAGACAATACACTGCCTCGAATTTTACGGGGAAAAAGGCCAAGCACGACAAACTCGACCTCGAATTTTACGGGGGAAAGCCCCAACCCTTTACCTTGAATCTTGGTTTTTCCAATATTCTGAAAGACGAATATTTAGCCTTTTCTACCAAGACCCTTGATAATAAGTGTAAATGAACAAAATTTAACCATGGGAGAGTTTTAGGATGAAAGGCTATCGGCTACACGATGCAAGGATAGATTTTTCTGGTGGAACTGGGTCAATGCGATCAATCAAATACGAACTGGTCGATACGCCAAATACACCTGGGTTAAGGGATAAAGTGGCTGAAGCGATCACACACGACTATCGCTTGATGTATGGCCCAGTCAACTTTGAGGACTATTTAAGATCTCCAGACAGCCCGAGCTTACTTGAATTTTGGTTAAAGGCGTTATCGCTTGGCTTTGTATTCTCTAACCAAAACAGTATCGAGAGCGAGTTCTTGAAATATCTCGGCAAGCGGTCTGTCTGGGAGAGTTGTTATCATGAATTGACTGAAGAGGTACGAAATACGATAGACGAGGCTAATTTTCAGCAGTTTTTGCTTAAATCGCACAGAAGTGTTGAAAAGAAAACTCTAGAAAATCGTCAAAAAATAATTTTTAATCTTGCCAAAAAGGATGCTGATACCACGGTCCTGCAAGTGATTGCTCAAAGGTGGGCAGACGACTTTTCTAGTGATAACGATCAGTTAGAATTTAAATGCCAGATATTTAACATCAGCCTACCTGAGATTTCCGAAAGGTCAATGAGCTTGAGTTTTGCGATCGATCCAGCATTTGTGCCGATAAGTATTGACGATCGTACGGAGTTCATGGACCAGATTATCGAGTACTATAAATCTAAAAAAAGACTGAGCTCAGAGCAGACTAAAAAATTTCTTGGAATTGGCGACAATGGTAACTACTTCAATGGACTTTTCGGTGGACTGCTCGAACTGCTGAAGGCGGACAAGGCTCAAGAGACTGCTGATTTTATAAATGAAACCTACGAACTAGGTGATTCGGACGAAATAAAAAGAAGACTAGACGTGCTAAAACAACTTGCTGATCAGATAGGTGAGCCGAAACTTGTCAATAAATGGAGTGACTATCGTATCGATTTCAACGGTACAATTGAAAGTTGGTACAGTGGTCGGGAGGGCAAACAGCAAGCGACAATTGAACAGCTAGACGGAGTTACAGATAAAAAGACAGGAGAGATGACTGGCGGACTAGTTGAGCTACTCAAAGACTTGAGAGAAGCCCTTCCAGACGAGTGCGAGGTAAAAGATGGCATCTTGCAGGAGACGACAGAGTATCTAAAATCTCACGGGCGGAGGGTTACAAGAGAATTCACAGATGAGCTAGATAGCTATCTAGCTACGCTTAGGTCTGATCTTAATGAGTGGTCTCAGCACAATAAAGATGTTACTTTGCCAGAAAGATGGCAATCAAGGTTAAGCAAGCATGTCCAGAGCTCTCCGCTATTTTTTGGCGAAAACAAGGTTCAGCTGTGGAAGCAACTAACTAATCTCAAGTCACTAATTAGAAATGATCTCGATAGTCTCACCGCAATCGTCAAAGGCAAGTATGATGACTATGAGATCTTAGATAAGCAAATCGATATGCTTGCACGACTTTCTAATCGTATCACGAGTGACGGCAACCCTCGGGTGATCAGTGTGCTGAAGTCTATCCAGGATGAGCTGGGGCTGAACTTTAGTGACCGCACAGAGCTAGACAGGTATTATATATCGGGGTTTGAACGAGCCAAAGTTCGACGGAATGAAATTTCCAAAAGAATAACGATACACCATCTGGTCAATTTAGCGGATTTGACAGGCTTGCTTGAGCTAGCTTCTGCAAGGCCTGAGCAGGAAAACCTCTTAAGAGACGCTACTCAGTTGTTAAAAATTGTCGTCTCGGCACTTGTTCGGGGGGGCGATCAGGAGAGGGTGGTCAGTTTGCTTACCTCAAATCTTAGTGGTTATGCTAATCTGTTATCTCGTCAAGTTTTTGTATCTCGCGCAACGGTCCAGTCGGCAAATGGTGGGCAACTAACACTAGCGACAAAAGATAATAAGTATTACTATGCATTTAACTCTAGTCGTTTCGCCGAGAGGGATAGTGCAATGAAGTTCAAGAAGACCTATAATTTTTCAACGCTAGATATTGGGGATAAAGTCTCTGACGAGCCCTATTTGGCCGTGCAATCAAGCTATTATCAGGTGCAGTTCCTTGATTGGTTTATGGGTAAGCACAAGAAAAAGAAAACAATTCTTGGCGCTGGTGGAGCGTTTAGTATTGCTGAAAAAACGGTTGAAATCGACTGGAGTGGTGAAAAGCCTACCATAAAGAGTGAAACTGATTATCGAGTTTTCGTGTCTCAACCGTTTGAGATAAAACCTCTGTCCGAAGGCCGTCAAGTGCCAGAAAACAGGTTTATCGGTATAGATATTGGTGAGTACGGCTTGGCGTATTGTTTGGTTGAGGTAAATGAGGGCGCAGTAAAGGTTGAGAAAACTGGCTTCATTGAGGACAGGCAACAACGAAAGCTTAAATACGCTGTGAAGTCCTTGAGAGATAACCAAGTTCGTTCGACCTTCAATGCGCCAAACTCGCTTGTTGCCAGAATTCGCGAGAGCTTGGTTGGTTCGTATAGAAATCAGCTGGAAGACTTGGCGATGAAGTCGAATGCGAGACTGAGTTTTGAGTTTGAGGTGAGTAATTTTGAAACGGGAAGTAGCCGAATCAGCAAAATATATTCGTCGATTAAGCGAGGCGATATTAAGAAAAGGGATAATAACGCAGAGAATAAGATGGCCTGGGGTGATCGAGGGCAAGCAAACTGGGGCGTGGAGACGACAGCGGCTGGTACTTCACAAACTTGCAGTAAATGTCGTAGGTGGGCGAGTCTTGCGATTGAGGACGCAAAGACTTATGAATTATCTGAGTATGACGACAGACTTTTCCGAACGAGTATCGGTGACGGAGAGGTGAGGTTACTTACAAAGAAGGACACGGGCAGTTCTGTAAAAGGACGAGAGCTTAAGGGTTTGATATATAAAGCGATGAGGCCAAATGAGGATGGTTTGGGTATGGAGATTGTTAAGCGACGACACGATTGGACGATGCTTTCAGACGAGTTTGGTGCAGGCAAGCCAAGGGGTAATATCGGGATATATATTTGTCCATATCTAGACTGTCTGCATATTTCCGATGCTGATATTCAGGCGGCATTAAACATCGCTATACGGGGATATTTGAAGTATTCGTCGGATAAGGCTATTAAGACAGCCGAGCAATTTGTGGTAAAGAGTGCAGAGATGAAGTTTGAGGAGATTGGTCTAGGGGGCGAATCTAGTTAGGGGTGTAGTCGATGGTATTATCGGGTGCAGATATTTATGCTATTGACCTGTAGCGCGCAAAGTGGTATTATATAAGTATGAGCAATCGAAGTTCTGAGCTTCAGGTGGATATAGTGGATTATGACAAATATAGATTGGGAGATTGTTCTCATATCTTGCTTTCATGTAGGCCAAATAAGTTAAAGGGTAGAAATTTTGTTCGTGCGAGAGCTGTTGGTGAAGAGGGGGGGGTGAGAGTGATGGCTGGGGTGGCGCTCGGTGACATGCACCTGTCCGTGCTGACAACTAGGACTTTAAACAGAGCTGCCGATTATAACCCTGAGATACTTAATTGTACAGTTGGCGACACAAGAGGTGTTTTAATGGAGGGGGTGCATGAGCCGTATCGTGCACCACTCGCAGGGGTGGGGATGCTATCGCATTGTGGCATGAAGTATGCTGCCTTACGCATGTTTCTTGAGGGTGATAGTCTTGGCCAACAGTTAGAAAATATTCACAGTTGGCTGGGTAACTACTTGGGAGCAGATGCAATTCGCAATCTGGGCATAGCTGATCCTCATATAAAAATAGCAACGGCGACCAAGAGGTCTAAGCTCTCAGACCCTGTCGTAGGTGCTATCATGGAGGAATTGCCAGAGACTGTTAGACTGCGGCCTGTGGGTGTAAGCAGTCTAAGGATTCGGGATGGGATGTAGGAGTGGCTTAGGGATTTATCTATAAGGATAGTATAATTATACCCACTAGGAGGTCGTTCATGAAAACGAAGATTGTTATTTTTGGGATTACGGGGGATTTGTCGACGAGGAAGCTTTTGCCGGCGCTTCGGAAGGTGGTGAATTACGGTAGATGTGGTGAGCTTGAGATTATTGGGGTTTCGCGGGGGAAGGTTGATGTTGGCGAGTTGGTGGGTGAGGTGCTGGCTCCAATTTCTAGTGCTATAACGATGGATCTTACGAACATTGAGGATTATAAAAAGCTAAAAAAACGAATTTCGCCTAAGAAAAATGAACAAACCTTAATTTATCTGTCAGTTCCACCTCTAGCGGCAACTAGAATAAGCGACAGTTTGGGCGAGGTGGGATTGAACGGCGAGGGAGTTCGTCTGCTTTTTGAAAAACCTTTCGGGCTAGACCTTGAAAGCGCTAAGGATATGGTTGCGAGAACTTCGCGGTACTTTGATGAGTCGCAGATTTACCGAATCGATCATTATTTGGCGAAAGAAATGGCACAAAATATCGTGGCTTTTCGGGCAAATAATGCAATTTTCCGCCAATTGTGGGGTGGACACGGTATTGAGCGAGTTGAGATATCGGCTTATGAGTCAATTGGAATTGCAGGTCGGACGCAGTTTTATGAGCAGACTGGCGCGCTTCGTGATGTTTTGCAAGGGCATCTGATGCAACTGCTGGCTTTAGTTCTGATGGATGTGCCGTCAAGGCTTGATTGGAATCAGGTTCCGGACTTGAGATTGCAGGCCTTGAGGCGACTGGATGATGTTGACCCTGCGAGGTCTCTCAGGGCGCAATATGATGGCTATCGTAGTGAGGTTGGTTCGTCGTCGAGCAGGGTTGAGACTTTTGTAAGGGTAGAGTTAGAAAGTAGCGCATCTAATTGGGAGAATGTGCAGCTTGTCCTCGCGACCGGCAAGGCGCTTAGTCGCAAAGAAACGGAGATCGTTATTTATTTCAAAAAGGGCATGGCTGGACAGTCAAACACCTTGAAATTCCGCATCCAGCCCGATGAAGGGATTGAAATTAGTTTGTTTACGAAAAAGCCAGGATACGAGCGAGTGCTTGAGCCTCAGAAATTAAACTATGACTACCCTGCAGGAGTAGACATACCGGAAGCATATGAACAGGTGTTAATTGATGCAATAACAAATCGTAAGAGTATATTTACAACCAGTCAAGAGATAGTCGAAAGCTGGAGAGTATTGCAACCACTACTGACTCACTGGTCGTTTGAAAAAGAAGATATTTTGATTTATCAGCCGGGGGATGGGCCAGAAGATATAGGAAACCCCATCTAACAACAGTGTATAATTAATAAAGATGGACTGGTGGCAAGCGATAATGCTGGGAATTGTTGAGGGTGTAACTGAGTTTTTACCTGTGTCCTCGACTGGTCACTTGACGATTGCGCAAAAACTAATGGGGATGCCGCTTGACGACCCAGGACTGGTGGCGTTTACGGCGATTATTCAGATTGGAGCGATCTTGGCGGCGATTATTTATTTTTGGTCGGATATCTGGCGAGTTTTACTGGCATGGTGGGTTGGGTTGTGGCGAAAGTCAGAGCGCAAGAAGTTTGACTATAAATACGGCTGGGCGATTATCCTCGGATCGGTGCCAATAGCAATCATCGGGCTGCTATTTAAAGATGAAATCGAAACAGTTCTGCGAAGTCTGTGGTTTGTCGTATTTGGGTTGATTGGCTGGAGTGTGGTGATGTGGCTGGCTGATAGGTATGGACGAGGCAAGCGCGCCGAGAAGGACACAACTTGGAAAGACACATTCATCATCGGCGTGGTTCAATGTTTGTCGCTAGTACCAGGTGTATCACGGTCTGGGGCGACGATATCGGCCGGGCTTTTTCGAGGATTTGACAGGGTGACGGTAACCAAACTAAGTTTTTTTCTTGGCATACCGGCTCTAGTCGCAGCCGGGTTTTTGCAAGCGATAACGCGATATCACCTAATAAGTGGCGGTGTCGGCTGGGGAAACACCTTGATAGCAACAGCAGTATCGTTCGCTGTCGGCTACTTCTCAATCGCTTGGCTACTCAAGTTTATCTCTAACAACGACTTCTCGTTATTTATCTGGTATCGGATAGCTCTCGGTATACTTCTGGCAGTACTGCTAGCTACTGGGGCTTTAGCGACGACCTAAGTCAATACTAGTCAGTAATCACCGAAGACACTGAAAGCCCTGGTGAATATGGATATGTGCTGACTTGCCCCCCAGCCAAGTGTAGTACAATGATAAGCATTATGTATAAGCTTAAAAACAATCACAAAAGAGGCTTCACCATCGTTGAACTCCTCATCGTCATCGTCGTCATCGGCATCCTCGCCG
>CAYVCA010000010.1:0-19237 GCA_964450025.1 uncultured Candidatus Saccharibacteria bacterium | reverse complement strand
TTCACCAGCTCCCGCACATCTTTGGCATAATCTTCATTTTGGAGAACATACTTTAAGTGTGCTAGGAAATAATTTTTTGGATCACCTGTCGTCATCCACCTCCCCTTGGTCTTGACCACATGGACATCGCCCTGGGCAGCCATCTTGGTAATTGCATCTACAGTCCAGAGCTCATCATCCAGACTGGTCATATTGGGGCGAAGATAATTGAACACTTCTGGGGTTAAAAGATATCGTCCATAGCTCGCTAGATTTGAAGGGGCCTGCCCGATTGCTGGCTTTTCTACGATATTGTCTAAGCGGTCACCCTGTTTTAGTGAAATAATCCCATATTTGTTGACCACGTCTGGGGTGACTTCCTGGCCCATGATTATCGCTTTGGCATCTGGATGCTTACCAAAAGCCTCGCACAAAGCCTTGGTGTCTGACGCCCCAAAAACAACATCATCACTATAAATGGCAATAAAAGCCTCGTCATCCGCAATATAATCCCTAGCGCTAATAATTGGCGACCCGTTGCCATATGGCAGAGCTGGGTCTTGAATAATGATACGGATTTTAGGGAAATCTAGAACTTCTCGAACTACATCATACCTCTCGTCCTTACCCTGAGCTCGTAGTTGCTTACGGATATGGTTGACCGCGTTATTAAAATAATCCTCGTAGATTGGCTTGCCTTCTGGGGTGGCCACGATAATTATCTCTTTGATATTAGCCGCCACGCACTCCTCAACCACTAATTGCATGATTGGTCGATTACCAATCGGCAACATACCCTTAGGAATTGTCTTGGCTATCGGAAGATACCGGCTTGCATAGCCTGCGTCTGTAATAATCGCTTTAGTTGGTGCTCTCATTGCTTCCCTCCATGTCTACTAATTTATCATAAGCCAACAAGATTATATCCGTTGGCTCTATTCGCTTAAATTGCTTCATCCCCCCAGCCTTTCTCTTATTAGTCTTTGAGCTATTTCTGGATTGGCCTGACCTTTTGACTGCTTCATCACTTGGCCGACTAAGTAACCGATAGCCTTGTCCTTACCAGCCCTGAAGTCACTAATTGACGCCTGCGAAGCTGGGTCTGCTAGCACCTGGTCAACTACCGTGATAATCGCCGACTCATCCGATACCTGAAGCATTCTTTTGTCTGTTGCGATCTTCCGCAGGTCAGATGCGCCTTCTAGCCATAGGTTAAACAACTCCTTGGCATTCGTACTGCTGACTTCAGAGTCATCGGTCATTTTAGATAGCTCTATCAAATCTTCAATTGAGCCATTCGCCGATCGCACCTGAGCCTCACTATTTAACTCCGTGATCGATACAGCACTACTGAACCAGTGCGCCACTCGTTTTGCAGCCGACTCCCCCGCCTTGGCCTGGGCTTGAAGCATAATTTTAGCGTATTCTTGACGAGCCAATAGTGAATTGACGACAGACCTATCAAGACCCAGTGTCCGCCATCTCTCCCGATAATCTTGTGGCAGAAGTGGTACTTCGGCCTGAATCTCGGCAACCTGCTCGTCTGTCAAAATTATCGGTGGAATATCTGGGTCCGGCATATACCTATAGTCCTGAGCATCCTCCTTGGATCGCTGACTTATCGTTATCTGCTTACTATCATCCCAGCCGCGTGTCTCTTGAGCTACTTCCATGCCCCTTTCAAGTAAATCTACCTGGCGCCTGAACTCATACTCAGATGCTTTTTCAACACTACGGAATGAATTAAGATTTTTTATCTCAGCTCGCTTGCCAAGTTGCGATACTCCCTTCTTTGCGACGGAAATATTGACATCAAAACGCATGTTCCCGTGATAAAGATCTCCGTGAGTTACACCCGAAAAGGTCATCAGTCTATAAAGCTCTGTAGCGTATGCCCGAGCGACCTGGGCAGAGTGAATATCAGGTTCAGAAACAATCTCGATCAGTGGCGTCCCGGCCCGATTGAGATCAACCAATGAATACTCACTATGGTGCGTCAATTTGCCTGCATCCTCTTCGAGATGAGCGTGATGAATGCGCACCTTCACGACTGAACCATCATCAAGCGGTGCTTCAATAGAGCCAGCTCCAATGATCGGCTGGTACATTTGAGTGATCTGATAGCCCTTTGGCAGGTCTGGATAGAAGTAGTGTTTTCGGTCGAATCGACTCACCCTGGCTATTTCAGCATTAAGCGCTTTTCCAGCCCTGATAGCCAAATCCACTGCTTTGCGGTTGAGGACCGGTAGCATGCCAGGCAACGCAAAATCAATTGGCGAAACGCAAGAATTAGGCTCTTTATTTCGCGCATCATTGTCTGACGCAGAAAACAACTTGGTTTTAGTTGCCAGCTGTACATGGCACTCCACTCCAATGGTCATCTCGTAGTTATCATAGACACTCACTACATTACCCCCAAGTCCATTAGTGCCTGCTTAAAACCAGCTAGTGCTCGACTAACGGTCTTCTCGCTAACCTCCACCTGTTCGTCATGGGCAATGCTGTTCCTCAGCTTATGCGCCGACCAAACTACATTAGGGTGTGACCACGCTGACTGCCGGTCTTTCATGCGCTCTCCCATCGTTTTTCCCCTTGAGCCAGTCTCTTTGAGGGCCTGATCAAGTAGCTTGTCGGCATTCAATATTGCCATATGCCAACCATCTGGATTTCCAGATTTTGCCTTTCGTTCAATTTCAAGCCATCTTGATTGATACTTCTCCTTGTCGATCCCTGCTGGGTATGGCATATATCGTATCAAGACAAGCAGCAAGCCCCCAATCACTATGACGGCGCATACAAGGGCTATAATCGTACCGTCCATCACTACACCTCCTCAATCTGACTAGCTAAATCAAGCAACATCCGATCCGTCCTATAGCTACCGATGAGCTGCACTCCAACCGGCAACCCATCCCCGTCCACACCAGCAGGCACAGATAGCGCAGGTAGGCCAGCTAGGCTAGCTGGGGCGGTCATAATATCTGCCAGATACATCTTGACTGGATCTGACACATTCTCACCAATCCTGAACGCCGTCGTTGGCGCCACTGGGCCCAGCAATATATCGTACCGCTCAAACAAACTCTTGAGTTCATTGATCAGCATAGTCCTGGCCTTTTGAGCTTTAAGGTAATATTCATCAAAAAAACCTCTAGACAGCACGAAGCTACCAATCATAATTCGTCGCTTGTTCTCCAGTTCGAACCCCTGACTGCGCGACCCGCTAAAAACATCCTCCAAAGATCTTGACTCGAGAGGACGAAGGCCATAGCGCACGCCGTCATACCGCGCAAGGTTTGACATAACCTCAGCAGACACCACAATGTAGTAAGCTCCCAAGCTATATTTAGCCATGGGCAGTTCAGCCTCTTCCACTGAGTATCCCGCTTTTTGCATCTTTAACGCATATTCCGTTACTCGATTCCTGATATCCTCATTTACATCACTCGTCATAAACTGCTTGATAACACCAACTCTCTTCTTGCTGGGCTCTACTGGCTGTGACCAAAAATCAGACAGCGTTGTCGCATCTTTTTCATCAAGACCCGACATAATACTCATTACCAAGCTAGCGTCATCGGCTGTCTGAGCAAAGCAACCAACAGTGTCTGTGCTTGAGGCCATCGCAACTACGCCGTAGCGACTTACTGCACCATAAGTAGGCTTGACTCCGATCACTCCATTAAAGCTGGCTGGCTGGCGAATTGACCCGCCGGTATCGGTTCCCAGAGCAAATGGTACGATTTCAAGCGCCACGCTCACTGCTGATCCGCCCGATGATCCGCCTGCCACCCTCATGGTGTCAGTGGCGTTTTTTGTTACACCAAATGCCGAGTTTTCGGTTGACCCTCCGTGCGCGAACGCATCCAAATTTGCCTTACCGATGCATATCGCCCCCTCTGCCTCCAACCTCTCTACAGCTTCGGCTTGAAGTGGGGCGTTAAAGCCTTCAAGCATTTTACTGGCTGCAGTTGACGGAGCGCCGTAGGCCAAGAAATTATCCTTAACTATAAATGGTACGCCTTTCAGTTTACCCGAAATCTCGCCCGAATCCACCATAGCAGCTCTATCAAGCGCCCTTTCTTCGGTTAAACTAATCAGAGCATTGAAGGCCTCGTTCTCCCTGGCCCTTCGTAGGGCCTCTTTAACATTATCGATTGCAGGGGTGTTAACAAAATCAGTAATTCGCATCATAAAACCTTCGGTACCTTTATCTGACTATCCTCCACCTCTTTTGACAACTCCAATAACTGATCACGATTAACACACCCGACCTCGATCTCGTCGTTACGAAAGACATTTGATAGGTCAGTCACTTGATAAGTTGGCTCCACGCCAGACACATCTAGTTCACTTAACTGATTTATATAGTTAATTATCTTTTCAAGGTCGCCCCCCAAAGACCTCTCCTCTTCCTGGCTCAAAGCTAGGCCACTCAGCACAGCAAGATGCCGAATATCACTCGCAGATATACTTGTCATACCATCATTGTATCAAATTTTCGCGTTAACTTCAGCAATCAAATCCCTGAGTTCAGCAGCCTTTTCAAATTCTAGATTTGCGCTAGCCAGACTCATCTGTGCAGTCAGGTCCTTAACCAGTGCTTTATACTCATCCTTGGGTATTTTATTTAAATCAATTTTTGGCTTCTTATCATCTTTTTGCGGAATGATTGCTCGCAGGCCCTCGTCTATTTTCTTGTTGATTGAGGTTGGAGTAATGCTATTGTCTTGGTTGTATTTATTCTGAATCATTCGTCGCCGATCAGTCTCGCTCAAAGCTCGCTGCATGGACCCTGTCATGACATCAGCGTACATAATCACTCGACCATCAACATGTCGCGCCGCCCGACCAATCGTCTGAATCAACGCCTGTTCACTTCGTAAAAAACCTTCCTTATCAGCATCCATTATCGCCACCAGGCTGACCTCTGGCAAGTCCAGCCCCTCACGAAGTAGATTTATGCCCACCAATACATCAAATTTGCCTTCGCGGAGCTGTCGCAATATATCGCTGCGCTCCAGCGTGTCAACCTCGCTATGAATATAAGCCGTCTTGACTCCATTTTCCTCCAAATACGAACTTAAGTCCTCGGCCATGCGCTTCGTCAGCGTTGTTACTAGTATTCGCTGCCCTAGTCGCACTCGTTTGTCAATCTCCATCATCAAGTCATCCACCTGGCCGTCTGTACCGCGCACCTCCACCTCTGGGTCTAATAAGCCAGTGGGGCGAATAACCTGTTGAATGGGCGCTGGTGAATGAGACAACTCATATTCACCTGGGGTGGCCGACACGAATATTGCTTGATTAATATGCCCTTCAAACTCGTCAAACCTGAGGGGGCGATTGTCTAGTGCGCTCGGCAAGCGAAATCCATGCTCAACCAAAACTTCCTTTCTAGCCCGATCACCATTGTACATGCCACGAACCTGAGGCAGCGTCATGTGGCTCTCATCCACCAAAAGCAGCCAGTCATCTGGGAAATAGTCAATCAAAGTCGCTGGCTGCTCACCTGGCTCACGATCAGTTAAGTAGCGAGAATAGTTCTCAATCCCCTTGACAAACCCCGTTTCTCGCAACATCTCAAGGTCGTATTTTGTGCGCTGGCTAAGTCGTTGTGCCTCCAGAAGCTTGTTGTTTTTCTCAAAAAAGTCCAACCTTTCCGCAAACTCCCGCTCAATACCTTGAATCGCTCTGTCAACTCGCTCCCGAGGAGTAGCGTAGTGACTAGACGGAAACACCTTAAGCACCTCCAAATCAGCCTCAATTTCTCCTGTCAACGGGTCAAACCTCGTAATCCGTTCAATGATATCACCAAAAAATTCCAACCTCACACCCATATCGTCACCAGCTGGAAACAGATCCACCACATCACCCCTCACCCGGAATGTACCCCTTGAAAAGTCAACATCGTTTCGTTTGTACTGAATATCGGTCAGCAATCTAACAAACTTATCCTGCTTTCGCTTCTCGCCTTTTCGTAGAGATATCGCCATCTCAGCATAGGTTTCAGGTGAGCCAATACCGTAAATACAAGACACGCTTGCCACAATTATCGTATCGCGTCTCGTTAAGAGCGCAGTTGTTGCCGCATGTCGCAGTCGGTCAATTTCTTCGTTTATCTTACTGTCTTTCTCAATATATGTGTCGCTGGATGCAATGTACGCCTCTGGTTGGTAGTAATCAAAGTAACTCACAAAATAATGCACCTCGTTATCCGGAAAAAACTCTTTAAACTCCGAAAATAGTTGGGCCGCAAGAGTCTTGTTGTGCGCCAAAACAAGAGTGGGGACATTACGATTAGCGATGATGTTCGCCATCGTGAAGGTCTTGCCTGATCCTGTTACACCCAGCAAGGTCTGCTCTCGCTCACCACTGTTAAGTCCACTAATTAGCTGCTTGATCGCCGTTGGCTGGTCTCCTGTTGGCTGAAACTTCGCCTCTAACTGAAACCTTCTGTCCATCATTCTATTTTATCACGAATACAACCTCTTGACAGACATAAGCGTTTTTGATATAATGAATATATATAATTGTCAAACACAAAAAGGAAAAAAATGGAAGATACCGAAAGTAAAAACATACCGATCTGTATACCACGCGAAATACATCTACAAGCTGCGATGTTCCGACTCGACAAAGTAGATAGCCAGATAGCTCATGGTTACGAAATCATCAAAAAACACCATAAGACCGTGACTATCTTTGGCTCAGCTCGCACCCCTGAAGACAACCGCTACTACCAAGAGGCTCGCAGCCTTGCTGGGATGCTGGCGCGGGAAGGATATGCAGTTATAACTGGTGGCGGAGGTGGCATCATGGAAGCCGCAAACAGAGGCGCCATAGAGGCTGGTGGAGCTTCAATTGGCTTTAATATCATACTGCCACATGAACAGTCACTGAACGAATATACAACCGAATCATTTGCTTTTTCACATTTTGCTCCACGAAAAATAGTAATGACGATGATGGCTGATGCATACATCTATTTCCCTGGCGGGTACGGCACTCTTGACGAGCTTCTGGAAATCTTAACGCTGACTCAAACAGGTAAAATTAGCAAGGCGCCTATATATCTCTACGATCGTCCATTCTGGTCAAAGTGGGATGACTTTGTTCGCAGCACTATGCTAGATCAGGAAAGCGTAATCTCCCCAGGCGATGAGGAGATATATACCGTGACGGAAGACTTACAGCAGATAATTGATGGTATCAAGGCCAACCACACCTACTGCGGCCATTAGGCCTAGAGGTCTCTTTTTGTAATTCTGTAACCTTTTGGAGGGCTTGCCAGAAGTTGCTCTATTTCTTCAGACCTCAACAGTCCAGCCTGACTGCCGAGCTGGTGAACTACGCTCATTGCATTTACGGGCGCCATCATTAGAGCCTGCTCTAGGGCTTTACCGCTCGCCAGACTCGCAACCAAGGTTGCTGCAAACGCATCACCAGCACCAGTCCTGTCGGCTGGCTGACCTATGTCAGGGTATTGCGGTATCTCATACATCAACTCACCGTCTGTTGCGTATGCGCCCCGAGGGCCGTCCGTAATAACCACCACCTTCACACCCAGTTTTAAAATCTCTTTCAATAGCTCGTCTGACTCACGACCTCGCTTACCAACAACAACCGCCGCTTCCTCTTTATTCATAACTACAACCTCACTGCGTTGATATACATCACGGAGCTGCTCCGCCCCCCACTCAAAATGCGCTGGTCCTGGCTGAAAAGCCAGTTTTACATCTTTGTTCCTGGCGAGATACTCCATCAGTCCCCGATGCATCTCCCATGATTGGCCTGATATCATGGATAGGTAAACCCAGTCAGGCTTGCATGCAGGTTGACGCCAGACATAGTCAAAGTTTTCGTAGTTTGCCAGAACTGTTCGCTCTGCTTGATGCCTAATAACATAGTGATAGCTGGACCGTCCATGTTCCTTTACTGACACTCCACTCATATCCACACCGTTAGCGCGCAAATACCCCTTGGCTTGTCTGCCAGCGGTATCATCCCCTAACCATGCAACTAAGCTTGGCTGAACACCCAGGCGGGAGAACGCGACCGAGGCATTAGCGGCGCCACCAACAGCGTCCATGACCAGAGTGTTATCGCAAGCAATCCTCGCTCCGACATCAAGAGCGATTTTACGATCTGTAATGCGCACACCTTTACTACCCAGGGTAATTAGCGCTTCCGTAGCTATGTCGCCAACAACTAAAATTGATGGTTTATCAAAAACTATTCTGCAAAACTGGGGCTCTTCGGTCGGCCACTTAGCTTGCTTTGCTGCTGCCTCTACTCGCTGGTTCATGGTTTGCGGATGCTTCTTGTATCTCGCCGTAATCTCCCAGCCCAACCCCTTTTTTGCAGCAGTGGTTCGCTGCTTCTCAAGCGGTAACCTGTGATGATAGTTCTCAACAATATCAATTGGGTTAAACGATATCACCTGCCCATCTACCTCGAATAAAACAAATTCCGTATCCCCCAATAGCTGTAGCCATTGTTCAGTCTGCACAGCAGTGATTAATGCCTGATAAACCTCCTGCGCTGTCACATCAGAAGGGTCAAGCCCGAGCTGCCGAAGAACCCTGTGTGCTCGGGTCATGATATCAACAATCAGCTCAATATCTACGCCATCACGAGTCATGCTACGAAGCTCCTGTAGTGCCAGCTCCTCGCTATTGGTACCCTCAAGAAGTGTGATTAAGCCATGTCTTGCCATGTAGCCACCTATATTTCCCTTTCTTGGATCGGCATAGAGGATAGCTCTGCGCCTGCGTACAAAATACCATTTTTTGCTCCCATTTGCATGACAACGGATGATGCATTGGCGCTTGCAAATAAAATCGAATCTCTCAATCCCTGACCTCTCGCCCATTGACTCACAAACCCTGACCCAAATGCATCGCCAGCGCCAGTCTGATCAACCACGACCGAATCATTGTCCCTGTACAGCCCCGCTCGAACTATTGTCTTGCCGTCACTAGCAGCCACACCATCACGACCATCTGTTACTACCGCCACGGGAACAATATTTACAGCATGATAGACCAACTCCTCCAGCCCATCCCCCTGGACCATTTGTTGCATTTCTTGCCTGTTAGCCAAGAGAACGTCAACATCCTCCAGCAACCCCCTAAGCTCGTTCATCTGAGCCAATTCCTTTTTCCCAGGGTTAAAAAATATTTTCATATTCCGCTGCTTGGCCTGCGTGAACAGCTGGTGCAGGGCGCTCATTGACCCAGAAAGCGTCGTGACATATAACCAGTCTGCTTCTACTCCATCCAGGCTCAAGTCTTCTGGACGATAGTGGGTTGATGCACCACGGTAAGTTAAAATTGTCCGCTCCCCGCCAGGCGCTACTAGCAACACTGAGTATCCGGTATTGTGCGTATCGCTGTACTTAACAAGCGAAGTATCAACATTCTCCTGATCAAGGTCGTCAAGAACGGCCTGCCCAGCTATATCGCGACCAATCACCCCCATGAACTGAACGGGCATACCCTGTCTAGCAAAGGTAACCGCCGCATTGGTTGCGCCACCTCCGGTGCTGAAATAGATAGAGTTGACATCAGCCTTGGAGCCTAGTTCTAGCATTTCAAAACAAGTGTCGGGATTGGTGCAGACTGGTGCAAAAGCGTCAGAATTGCTCAAGAAAACATCCTGAACCGCAGCGCCAACCGTTACAATCCGCATCAAACAACTGCCCTTCCTGAACTGCCAAACGCCACAATCTTCTCCTCGACCACCGCCTGGACAGATGCGTATACCTCTGGCATTAGTTTGACAATCGCATATTCATTCGGGTTGTCTGCAAGGACCTTTTCTAGTGCCTTACGAAATGCATAGCGCATGTCGCTATTGATATTAATCTTGCTAACACCTATTTTTGCCGCCTCCTCAAAATAATGCAGCGGTGTACCGGACCCGCCATGCAAGCTGATTTGACAGCCTATCGCCTCTCTTATGCTCTTCAATAGCTCAAGATCCAGCTCTTTAGGTACTGGATATTTTCCGTGCAAGTTACCCACCGCAGCTGCAAATGTATCGATTCCCGTCGCTTCGACAAAGGCCTTTGCCCCATCAGGGGTGGAGAAAGTCCTACGAACCTCCTCATAATCAATAGCCTCGTCATGAACATTGGAGCTACCCGCAAAATAATGAGGCTCACTCTCAACTAGCGCACCGGTGAACCGCGCGTACTCAACAACTTCACGAGTTTTAGTAATAATCTCCTCGTCTGACGCCTCAGGGTTGGCCTGTGATATGTCAATGTGGATAAACTCATAGCCTGCATCAATTGCTTGCTTTGCCGCCTCAACAGTTGGGCTGTGATCAAGGTTCAAGAACACCTCAATACCATACTCTTCCTTGTAGTTATCGACCATATCACGGGCATTCTCCAGGCCCATAGCCTTAACCTCTCCATGACTAAGCTCAATTAGCACTGGTGACTGAAGCTTCTGCGCTGCTCTAGCAATTGCAATCAGTGTCTCCTGGTTGTCTATATTGAATGCCCCGACTGCGAAATGTTGCGTTCTGGCTCGTTGCATTAAGTGTCGCGCCTTAGTCGTGTTTCGCCGTATTTGCTTGATTGTGTGTCCCATACTACCTCCTAGTACTACTGATGATATTGCGGTGTTGTGTTTATAAACTCTTTTATGGTGTGTGTGACCTGCTCTGGCGACAGTCCGTACTCATGCAGTAGTTCTGGCGAGCTGCCCGACTGCCCAAACCTATCTTGAACGCCGATCCGTTTGAGCGGCATCGGTAGCCTGTCGGTCAATAACTCGGCTATCAATGAGCCAAATCCAGCTGCAACTTGCCCCTCCTCAGCCGCAACTACTCGTCCACATTTTCGTGCGCTATTTAACAACGCCTCGTCGTCAAGTGGCTTGATGCTTGATACATGTAGAACCTCTGCACTAACACCGTGTTGCAGCAATTCATCCGCAGCTTTCAATAGCGAATATGTCATGCTCCCGGTACCGAACAGAGCAACATCCGACCCCTCGCGAAGCACCATTGCTTTTCCAGGCCTAAATTCAGTATCTCCGAGAAATACAGGAGTCTTGTCTCTACTCAGTCGAACAAATGCTGGACCCTCAAGATGACTCCCTAGGTACTTAGCTACCTGCTCAGCTTCAGCGCTATCCCCAGGGGCAATCACTGTCATCTCTGGTAGTGACCTCATTAGTGCAATATCTTCAAGCATCTGGTGTGTAGCCCCATCAGGTCCAACTGTTAGCCCAGCGTGTGATCCAACAATCACTACAGGCTGCTGGTTGATACAAATGGTAGTACGGATCTGCTCCCAGTTCCTACCGGGGCTAAACGCCGCGTAACTCGCAGTAAAGGGCCTTTTGCCCGCTAGAGCTAGGCCACTAGCGACTGTTACCAGGTTCTGTTCGGCCACCCCCACCTCAATATATCGCTTAGGAAACACTTCTTTGAATTGTGACACCTGTGTGCTCTCTGATAGGTCGGCCGACAAAACGACAATATCCTGGTTAGACTTACCAGCCTCTACTAGACCTCGCCCAAAGCCAACCCTCATCGACTCTACTGCCTCCTGGCTTGTCATTTTACACCTCCAATGGCACCGCCTAGAGTCCGAAGCTTGTCGATTGCTCGCTTTGCCTCATCGCTGTTCGGAGGCATGCCATGCCATCGATAGTCATACTCCATAAAATCTACACCTTTACCTGGTATCGTGTGAGCAATGATCACGCTCGGACGATTCGTGATTGCTCGTGCCATACTAGTAGCCTCGATAATACTTTCGATATTATGCCCATCCACTTCTTGAACATGCCATCCAAAACTCTCCCATTTAGATCGGAGATCCTCGAGTGGCATAACCTCCTCTGTACTGCCACTTATTTGAATATTGTTTCTATCTACAATACCTACGAGCTGGCTTAGCTTGTATTTACCAGCAAACATTGCCGCCTCCCAAATATTACCCTCGTTCAATTCACCGTCGCCCATAACGCAGTAAACAAATCTCTTTGTATCATCATCAAGATATTGCAGACTGTAAGCATAGCCAGCAGCCTGGCTCAATCCACAGCCTAGCGGACCACTAGTTATTTCAACACCAGGTAGCGCAACTCTTTCGGGATGACCCTGCAGACGACTACCCAGCTTTCTCAAGCTTAACAACTCATCGCTTTCAAAAAAGCCTCGCTCAGCCATAGTGGCATACAGGACTGGAGCACAGTGGCCGTTGCTGAGCATTAAAATATCGCGCTCAGACCATGCTGGCTCATCTGGCTTCAGCCGTAACACACCAAAGTAAAGTGCCGCAAAAATATCTGCCAAGCCGAGTGGACCAGCGCTATGCCCACTCCCAGCCGCCTCCAGCATACGAATAATATTCTCTCGAATCTTTGCCGCTTTTTGCTCAATTTGCTGATATGCCCGCCCGTTTATCACCTACCCTAACACCCCTGTTTTGTTAATTTCTTGCTGCAGTCGCTCCAGAACAGATGATGGATCGCCTGATTTTTGAATTGCTCCACCTACATTCAACACATCAACTCCCCCCTGCACTAAACTGTAGGAGTTTTCTACTGTCGCCCCGCCATCCCATCCGATCTCAACGGCAGGGTTTATTGCCTTGACTAGTCTAATCTTCTCAAGCTGCATCAAGCTGGCCGTGCCGCCAAACCGCCCAAGATCACCACTAAATATCAAGACATGTTCAGCCGCCTTTATAAGAGGCTCGACTGTCTTAGGTACGGTTGGCCTCAACAGGGCAAGTCCGGCCCTAATGTCAGCTTGTTTAATTTGATTTAACGCACCAAGCACATCAGACTTGGCTTCAGCATGAACAATAATGAGGTTTGGCCTGAGCGCTATTAATTTCGAGACGTAGTCCTGTAGATCATGCGCCATCACATGAATATCAACAGTCCACCCCTCTGGCGCCCACAAATCAGGGATACCAACAGTAAATGTTGGTGCAAAATTACCATCGGTAATATCAATATGCACCCGGTTGGCTAATCCTGATATTTTGTCGATCTGCTCTTTATACTGGACAGCATTCTCCGCCAGTATGGCTGGCACAACGATACTCATGTGATTTCATCCAGTTGCGCATTGCGCCGATTAAATCGTGGTGCGTCAGCATACGGCGTGTTTAACCATACCTCAATAATTCCCTTCCATGCCGCCTCATCGTCCTCTAAAATTCGAGCTGGCAGACAAAGGATGTTGGAATTGTTATCATGCCGAGTCACGCGCGCTTCAGCGGCATCCCAAATAACGCTCGCTCTAATACCCTTAAAGCGATTGGCCGCCATAGCCATTCCCTGGCCTCCACCGCATATCAAGACTGCTCGCGGATCATCAGAGTCATCGCCAATAACCCTCAACGCAGCAGCCTGTGCGAACTGCGGAAAATCATCGTGAGGGTTCAATTCTCTACCGCCAACGTCTTCAACTTCGTATTGATTTTTTGCCAAATACGCAAAAACTTTTTCCTTCAAGGCAAAGCCTCTATGATCCGATCCCAAATATATCTTCATGCCCTTAAGTATAAGCGGTTTACCCCCGTTTTGCAACAGACAGGCACGCCCCGTCCTACCCCTCCAGATTAATAGTTTGCCCGATATCTGCCGTCAATTCTACCAACCGATTAGAGTAGCCCCATTCATTGTCGTACCAAACCATAATTTTTATCAAGTTACCATCTACTACCTTTGTCAGGGGCAGATCAACCACGCCAGAGTATGCACTACCTACAAAATCACGCGACACCAGCTGATCATCCGAGACGCCCAGTATGCCCTGATAAAAACTTTCCCTGGCAGCTTTCCTGAAGACCTCGTTAACCTCTTCGACCGTCACACTCCTCTTGAGTAGCGCAGTCACATCACTTAGCGAAACCACTGGAGTTGGTACGCGGACACTTAGGCCATCAAACTTGCCCTCAAGCTGTGGCAGGGTTTTCGTGACCGCAATCGCTGCGCCAGTTGTGGTCGGGACCATGTTCTCAGCCGCGCTCCTGCCCTCTCGCAAATCTTTAGACGGTGCATCCTGTAGTCTCTGACTTGCTGTGTAGCTATGAATAGTCGTCAGCATGGATTTCTCGACCCCAAATTCACTATCTAGAATCGCCATGACAGCACCTAGCGAGTTTGTTGTACAGCTAGCATTGCTGACCACTGGTGTTGAGCCTTCTATAGCAGAGTCATTGGCTCCAAGAACGATAGTGTCAACTCCGTCTGACTTAGTCGGGCCACTAATAACCACTCTCTTCGCTCCCGCCTCTAAATGCCTACTTGCACCCTCTATGTCTGTGAAGAATCCTGTTGACTCGATCACAACTCCAACGCCCATGTCCCGCCAAGGCAGTAAGTTTGGTTCTTTTTCCGCCAATACTCGTACCTTTACTCCGTCGATAATCAAACTATTGTCATCATAACTAACATCCCTATCATATGTGCCATAGTTGCTATCATTCTTTAATAAATAAGCCAGCGTCTCAGTGTCTGTTAGGTCATTAATTGCCACTACTTCAATATCCTTTCGCTCCCATGCAATCTTGAACGCACTTCGTCCAATTCGACCAAATCCGTTAATCGCTACTCTTGCTATGCCCATATACCCCCCTAGTGAATTATCTATTCTCTGTCGTCATTATACTATGGGCTTGATCGTTTTACCACATGCATAAGCAGAATATAGCCTGTAACATGCTAAACTAATAGAAATGAATGCAGACGAGTTGATCACCCAGGCTAAAAAGCACTATAGCGCTGATTGCATTGCCGATATTAACAAAGCTATTTTTTTTGCCACCTCCAAACATGCCGGTCAAACCAGAAAAAGCGGAGAGCCCTATATCAACCATCCATTAGCGGTCGCATCGACCCTGATCGAGTGGGGTATGGATATCGACACAATTCTAGCAGGCATACTCCATGACACCCTGGAAGATACCGATACCGAACTATCAGAGATTGAAGAGGTTTTTGATAAAGACATTGCCTTTCTTGTCGACAGTGTCACCAAGGTCTCGCGAGCACGGTCTGGTATGCGAGATTTAGAAAGCTACTTACCAGCCACTAAAGATAACCTCGCCAAGCTATTTATCGCTGTTGGCCAGGATGTAAGGGTTATTATCATAAAGTTGGCAGATCGACTGCACAACATGCAGACCCTACAGTATCAGCCGCCCGACAAGCAACAAAAAATTGCTCGTGAGACAATTGAGGTCTTTGCTCCACTGGCCGATCGTCTCAATATGGGTCGTGTTCGAGTCCAGCTAGAGGAGATTAGCTTCCAGTACCTCATGCCGAACATATTCAATAAGACCAGATCTCTCATGCAGAGTCGCTTAAAAAAGAGTCAACGAAAACTCAATAAAGTCCGTCGGGATGTAGAGTCTAGGCTAAAGTTAGAAGGCTTAAAGTTCGAAATGGATGGACGCGTAAAAAGTGTTTATAGTCTGTTTAAAAAACTTGATAAAGTTGGTGATATTGATGATATTTATGATCTTATCGCACTGCGTATAATCGTCAATGATATCGACACTGCTTATCTAGCCCTTGGCGTACTCCATGAACTGTACACTCCCATGTTTGAACGAATCAAGGACTACATAGCACAGCCTAAGCCAAATGGCTATCAAAGCCTTCACACAACCGTCCAAACTTCAACTGGTCAAATTGTCGAATTCCAAATTCGAACACAAGAAATGCACGAATACGCCGAAAGGGGGCTGGCCGCTAGCTTTCATTACAATGAAGCTAAGCTGAGCGATGCTTATCGGATGGGTAAAATCAAAAGCCTCCCAGTCGACCTAGAATGGATATACGAACTTCAACAAGCCGCCTCAAAGGCTTACGAAGGTAAGGACTTTGACTCTCAAAAATTCCGAATGACACTGTTTTCGGATCGTATATTCGTCTACTCTCCAAGGGGTGATATTTACGATCTACCGAGAGGTGCCATGCCTCTTGACTTCGCCTATCGCATCCATTCCGACCTAGCTAGCCACGCCAGTGGTTTTAAGATCAATGGAGCCATGAAGCCCTTCGATTACGAGCTGCAGCATGGAGACATGATTGAAGTGTTGAAAAGTAAATCTGCCAAACCCAAGCCAGATTGGCGAGAACTAGTAACTACGCCTCATGCCAAAGACAAGTTACGCCAGCAACTCACACGAAATGGCGGAATCATGCAACAAATTACCGGTAGCGTGTCGTCCATATTTAAGCGTAAGCAAAAATAACAAACGACGCTATCAGACCACTACTGCTGAGATGACCAGCGCTCAATTGAGTCACGGATCACGAGTTTTGCCTCGTCAATACCGTCAAAGCTCTTTACGATTGTTGTCCCTGGCTTTTTTAAGTGCTTATAGTGATTGAAATGGTGTTCAATTTGCCTGATTAATTGAGGTGAAAAATCTGACAGTGACTGTACAGAGTTGCCAGTATTTCGGTCATCTGCTGGCACAGCGATGATTTTATCATCGATCTCACCGTCATCAACGAACTTCATCACCCCCAGAACTCTCGCCTCAACCACAAGACCAGTTGTTAACGGCTCATCGGTGATTAGCAAGACATCCAGCTCATCTCCGTCTTCGTCAAGTGTCTGAGGAATAAACCCATAATTTGTGGGCTTTGCGAAGATACGAGGCTCAACCCTGTCAAGCCGCATCACCCCCAACCTACGATCCCATTCAATTTTATTGCTCGAACCCATTGGAATCTCTACTACAACATTGATTATGCCATTCTCATAATCACCTGCATCAAATATTACATTAAAGTCTGCCACTGCTATTACTCCTCCCTGTTTAGTTCGTCGAGATATTCGCGGATCATCATCGCTGCCGTAGCACCCTCACCAACTGCGGTTGCAATCTGCATGGTTGACCCTGAGCGAACATCGCCACTGGCATAAACGCCTTTCATTGATGTCTCGAGATGCTCGTTGGTAATAATGTGCCCCTGTGGGTCGAGTTCAACCCCAGAGCCTTTTAGGAACTTTGTATTTGGTATCAGGCCAATAAACACAAATAGTCCGTCAGCCATCAACTCAGTCTGTACGCCATCCTTGGTAGTTTTAATACCGGAGAACTTATCGTCTTTAATCAAGACTTCATCAGTAGTTGCGCCTATATGGATCGTTATCTTTCCTTGATCAACATATTTTTGCAGCTCCTTCTGTAGCACATCGCTTGCCCGAAGCCTACTTCGTACCATTAGATCAATATGCGAGGTGTAGCGAGTAAGGAATATTGCCTCTTGAACCGCAGAATTACCACCGCCAACAACGATTAGCCGCTTATCTCGATAAAAAGCCCCGTCGCAAGTAGCGCAGTAGTGCACTCCTCGACCATATAGCTCATCCTCGCCTGGGACACCTAGCTTACGGTGATTACTGCCTGTCGCTAGCAATACGGCTTTCGCACGAATCGGTTTTCCGTCGATCACGACCTCTAGTCCATCACCATCCCTCTTCAAGCTAGACGCCTCACCATATTCAATCTGTGCACCAAACCGCTCGGCCTGCCCTTGCAGCTCGCTGGATAGCTTCATGCCCGCTACGCCCTCGGTAAATCCTGGGTAATTGTCGATCCAGTCAGTAATCGCGGCCATCCCGCCCACAACGCCTTTTTCATACAACACCGTTGGTATATCTTCACGAGTTGTGTAAATTGCGGTCGCCAAGGCGCTCGGCCCTGCGCCAATAATCACAAGCTCCTTAGTAGTCGATTCCATATTGTCTCTTATACTCCTTTCTTAATAACTCTGGCATTTCTGGTGCCGGTATGTTTTTAGGTGTCTCTATTGCCATGACAATGAACTTTAGTGGCGTATTAGGCGGTATGTCATCATCACCCCCGCCAGTCTCTCCATATGCCATATCAGAGGGTATCGTAAGCTCTCGAACTCCGCCGACTTTCATGCCCAGGAGCCCTTCCTGCCAGCCCTCGATAACATTAGCTGTCGCGACGCCATCAACAATAATGGGCGCCTTCAGAGAATCTTTCTCAATTGAACTATCAAAAATCTTCCCATCAGGATTCCAGCCAAGATAGTACGCCGCCAGCTTGCTGTCCTTTTTAACCTCTGGACCGTCACCCACTCGTAAATCCTCCACCTCCAGATCATCGATATCCTTGGCGGAGAATTTCGCCACTCGCGAAGAAAAGCTTGAAAAATCGGCAAAATATCGCTCGCTCAATTCTGCGGCTTGAGCATTAGTTTTCTTCTGCCATTCTGATTGCAGTCTATCCCACTCCTTAGTGGCTACATCTAGCGCTGCCTGGTCTTTAGCCTCATTGCCAGGCGCCACCATCATCGCTACGAATCCGCCGATAGACCCAGCAAGCATAACCACGGCTATAATCCAGATTACGATGCGTTGGCTATTATTTTTTGCCATCAAAAACCCTCCTTGAATATTCTCTAATTATTATAGCAGACTCTAGATCGTAAAACACTAGAACTACTTCTGCACAAGATGTTCGATATTCTGCATAATCGGTGCGACGTCTTTATCCGAAAGTGTCTTTTCATGACTGGTGAAGACTAGGCGCAAAGTAATCGTCTTTTTATCGCTCTCGTCTGCTTGGTAGATTGAAATTGGCGAGATATCGACGAGCAAGTTTTCCGTACTGGTTATCTTGTTCACTTTTTCAAGAACTGACACATACGACTGACTGGTAGCTACGACTAATGAGATGTCCTGAATCACTGATGGATAGCGGCTCAGCGGGCGATAGTCCTTGTCTATACAGTCAACCGCCTCTTCGATCTGCTCCAGACTAAACGAAGAGGCAGCCGTATATTCGGGTAGCTTAAAGCCACGCAACACATCCTGTTTCAATTCACCAATCGTACCCAGCAACAACTTCCTGTCAGCTGTCCAAACTGTTGCACTCCGGCTTACCTCAAACGGCGCTGTCAGTGACGAGCTAACCTCCTCGACGACAGGCTGATACATCACTTCGACTCCTAAATCATTAAATAATTGATCGACCGCCCTCTTCAGGCGATAGTATGCTGAGCCTGGAGCTGGTTTCTTGCTCGAATATACCATATCGACTAGCGTGTACTCTTCCGGTAGACCAGCACCTTCAATGCCTGGACTAGTCTTGTTGTGCCCCTTGCCGATTTCATAAAGAATGAACTCATCGTGACCGGCTTTGATATTCATATGGACCTTATCGAGCAGGCTCGGTAAGACACTTAGTCGGTAATACTGCAAGTCTGGGCTTAAGGCGTTCGCC
>CAYVCA010000009.1:20000-22453 GCA_964450025.1 uncultured Candidatus Saccharibacteria bacterium | reverse complement strand
CCACCAAGAGGCTGCTGCGTAACCATTGCATATGGGCCGGTTGACCTAGCGTGAATCTTATCACTAACCATGTGATGCAACTTCACAATATGCATCACTCCAACCGTTGTCCTCTCTTCAAATGCCTCACCGCTACAGCCATCGTATAGTTGACTTTTTCCGTCCCGTGCAAGACCAGCTTTCTCTAGCTCATCAGAGATACTCTTGTCAGACACTCCATTGAATGACGGTGTCGCAACACTATAGCCAAGAGCCCTGGCAGCCATGCCCAGGTGTGTCTCAAACAGCTGTCCAAGATTCATACGACTAGGCACTCCGAGTGGATTTAAGATAACATCGACTGGCGTACCATCCTCCATGAAAGGCATATCCTCAACAGGCAGAATTCTGGCGACTACACCCTTGTTGCCATGTCGTCCGGCCAGCTTATCGCCAACCGAGATTTTTCGCATCTGCGCTACAAAGATTTGAATTTGCATCAAGACACCAGCCTTTAGCTCATGACCATTCTCACGACTGAAAATCTTTACTCCGACTACCTTTCCGCCACCAGCGTTATTCATTCGCTGTGAAGTATCCCTGACATCCTTGGCTTTTTCACCAAAAATGGCCCTTAGCAGCCTCTCCTCAGAACTAAGCTCTTGCTCACCCTTCGGTGTAATCTTGCCAACCAAGACATCGCCAGCTTTGACTTCCGAGCCGATTTGCACAATTCCATCTTCATCCAGATGTCGCAAACTCTCCTCTGACACATTAGGAATATCGCTTGTAACAATCTCTGGACCCAACTTAGTCTCGCGGACTTCAATGGTATAGTCTTTTATGTTAATACTGGTCAAATCATCATTCTGGACTAATCTGTCGGAAATAATAATAGCATCATCCATGTTATATCCGCCCCAAGGCATGAACGCTACCAGCAAGTCGCGACCAAGCGCGATTTCACCCTGATGAATCGAAGCTCCCTCGATCAGGGCGTCGCCCTTCGAAACCTTATCACCCCTAGAGACGACAAGCTTCTGGTTATAACACCTGTCATCATTGTTCTTGATAAAATGCCGTAAATGATATTCTCGGACACCATCCTTATATTTAACATGTAGTTGATCAGCGTCAGCGCGAACGACCTCACCATCAGCCTCAGCAACAATCAGGTGTCCGCTATTCAAAGCGACATCCCTCTCAATTCCAGTACCCACGACTGGTTTCTGAGGAGTTAGCAGCGGCACAGCTTGTCGCTGCATATTTGAACCAGTCAATGATCGATCAATACGGTTCTTCTCGATAAAAGGCACTAGCGCTGCGGTCGAACCAAGTATTTGCTTATGAGCAGCATCCATTAGCGTGACCTCACCCGCATCTACCTGCTCAGGACTCATATTGTTGCGAGCGCTCACTCGGGCCTCGGTAAAAGTGCCGTCGTCATTGAGCGGCGTACCAGCATCCGCTATCACCTCTGCTGCTTCATCTGCGGCGTTTAAGTAGACCACCTCATCAGTTACTCGTCCATCGACCACCTTTAGGTATGGAGTCTCGATAAAACCATATTCATTAATTTTTGCGTACGCTGCCAGATTCAAGACCAGACCCACGCTAGCACCCTCTGGAGTTTCGACCGCACAAATACGGCCATAGTGTGTTGGATGAGCATCGCGAACATCAAACCCAGCCCTCTCCCGACTCAAGCCACCAGGCCCAGTCGAGCTAAGTCGTCTCTTGTGGCTTAACTCTGACAGTGGATTGACCTCATCGATCAGTTGACTAAGCTGGCTAGAAGTAAAAAACTCTCGCACAGCAGCAACTACTGGACGGGCATTGATAAGCTGTCCAGGAGTAACGGTTTCTATATCGACTACACTCATGCGATCCATGATATTCCGCTGCATACGGAGCATTCCTACTCTAAACTGCCGCGACAACAGCTCACCAACCAACTTAACGCGTCGATTGCTCAGCGCGTCAATATCATCGGGTGCCTCTTGTGTGTTGTTTAAGCGGATTATCTCCTTGATAATTGCAACCAGGTCATCCATCTGTAGGGTGCGGTATTCAGCTGTATTTGGGACATCGACACCAAGTCGCTGATTAATCTTATATCGACCAACCCTTGAGTAATCAAATCGTTTGTAATCAAAGAACATCCGCTCGATCATCTGCCGAGCGTTATCAACTGTCGCAAGGTCACCCGGTCGAATTCGTCGATACAGCTCAATCAATGCTTCGTTAGCACCACGAGCAGTGTCCTTCTCTAGAGTAGCCTCGATATAACTCACATCTCCAGTGTCAACATCAGCGAACAGTCCTTTGATCTCGCTAGTCTTGGCATATCCTAGAGCACGCAATAAAGTAGTCACCGGCAACTTGCGACGACGGTCAATCTTGACATAAATAGTGCCGTTTGTGGCTGTTTCAAACTCCATCCAAGCACCTCGGCCAGGTATCACCTTTGCACC
>CAYVCA010000009.1:0-19900 GCA_964450025.1 uncultured Candidatus Saccharibacteria bacterium | reverse complement strand
TAATCCCGCCAAGATGATTTCTGGTGCGAGATTAAGTCAGGTAGCGGCAAGGTGTCGTTATGAGTCGTGAAGTAAACACGATCACTCTTTACGGTAGTACTCTTGGCCACGCGCACTGCTCCTCTGTATAAATTTAAAATTAAACCGTGGCACGAAGACAACTTACTTACAACAACTCGTTGCTAAATGCCACTTAGCTAACGCTCGCCCGCCGTAAATACACTACTTCTTAGTATACACTATACTCTTAATTGCTTGTTTTGCAAGGGTTTATTCGATTTGTCTCATCATGAGTGATGACTTAGTGGATGATATTCTCGTTTATGCCCCATTTCGGAGGGAAAAATAGCTCAATGCCCGTACTGCTAGGTGAGAATTTCGTCTTTATGCGCTCACGAGTCGATGCTAGCTCTGGCGTATGTACGCGCAGATACTTATCTACTTCACAAAAAAGATTTTGAGCATCTATGGCGTGGATCTTTCGACCAAACAGATTGTTAAAATTCAACCCCAACCGAGAAAACTCAATATCCTGACGATCGACCATCCAATGTATGGCCTGTTCGGGCGTGAAATCGCCCAAATCTTCAAAGATTTTTTTCAACCCACGCAAAGCACCAGGACCAGCCACCGTGAAGTCGTTTTCCGAAAAATTTATCAACTCACTATAGTTGATATCAATTGCCGTCTGATAGGACATAAAGTCCCCATAAAGAGGAAAGCTATGCAATACCATATACACCTCCTCAAGTGTTGTCGCGTTAGAAATTCGCTGTGCAATGCCTGCATCAAAGAACATATACTTAAATAGATCAACATGATTAAGGATTTTTTCGCCACGGCCGAAGGCGTCATTTGCACACAGAATAAAGGCATTCGTGTACATAGGCCTACCCGTCTTTTTTAGCTCTATAAGTGCTTGTTCGAATCTCCCACTAGATAGGTCTTGCAGTGTCGGTGATTGACCGAGCAGTTGTCGAAGCCCCTCCCAGGTCTCAATCTTGCTAAAATTACGAAAGGCAATGATTTGAAATAGTAAATCGTCAAATGCATATTGATCGCCACTATAGCATACCTCTCGAATTAAGTATTGGCTCGCTCGGTCAGCAGCACGAAATACATTGCAAAACTTGTATTGCTGCAAGATTGGATCATCCGACCATGGCTCGGGCTGCCTCCGTGAGCGTGCGTAAAAAACCGCTTGGCGTTTCGCGGTAAACTCCCAGTATATGTCATAGATGCCGTTGCGCGGTTTAGGATATTTCATGATCGATATCTTTGCCTAGAGGGTTTCCTGCTACATATTGTTGCTGTAATCAGTGTATCCGAGAGTATGGCTATCGCAAGGGTAGTCCTGCACCCTTGATATTAGATATATCTGACCGCTGATAGTCCCGAACTCCAATGAGGGCACCGCACCTAGGGTTAGGGGTATGAGTCTACCCTAGTTATTTGCAAATTTACATATTATAAATAACTATATATCAATACTAATCATCTAGGAGGATGCGGTATGGAGAAAATATGGAATCCAGAGGAAGAACCGGGCGCAGAACGCAAACCGCGATGGCGGATAGGGCGATACGGAGGAGCTACCATATATAGTTAATATGCTGTGAGCCTTCTTATAAGTCCGGCTCTAGCAAGGTACGATATGTGAGATACTAAATATAATGCATGAATTACACAGACTACAAACCAAAGTGTTGCGCGAATTATCGCAGCATCAGACTCGACGCTTTTCCGATATGATGTCGGTGACCGAGCTGACGAGTGATGACTTCAAATTTCATCTACGCAAGCTAATCAAATTAAATCTGGCGACCAAGAACGATGACGGAGTATATGAGTTAACCGCCAAAGGCAAAGAACTGGCGAATCGATTTGACTATGACAATTACACGCCTATCCGCCAACCCAAGCTGACAACCGTCACATTTATGCGGAAACAAAACCCAGCGACTGGCGAAACCGAGTATTTGTTCCAGCAGCGCTTGCGCCAGCCGTTTTTCCACTATTGGGGCGTGATTGGAGAACCAGTGCGCTGGGGAGAAACATTTGAAGAGGCGGCAACTCGTGGGCTCTTGGAGCAAACTGGGCTTGTATTACCACTGTCTTTCATAGGGTTTTATCGACAACGTGATAAACTCGAAGGATCACAGGAGATATTAGAAGATAAACTATTCGCAATATTCGTCGCCGATTACGACGGAAGCCCCCTCAAGGACTGGCCCTTTGCTCATAACCAATGGGCTAGTACTGGGTGGCTAAAAGCCCAGTCTAAGTATTTCGACTCGTGTTCGGCAATGCTCAAAATGATAGAGGATGGTGACTCCTCATTCTCAGAAGCCACGACTATATACTCAGCTGATATATATTAATTAAGACCTCTAACCCACGCAGACGATAGCCCCTTTGCTGTATTGTAATTATTGGTATAATTAGGGTATGGAAGAGGTAAATATCAAAACTTTAATTGTTGCTATGGATAAGTCCGGTGCGATTGGCTTCGAGGGAGATCTACCATGGGGGCGATCACTCAAGGGTGATTTAGCTCATTTCAAGCAAGTTACTACTGGCGGGTCTATTATTATGGGCCGAAAGACTTTTGAATCAATCGGCAACAAACCTCTGCCCAATCGAGAAAATATAGTTCTATCGTCGAAGCCGTCAGGAATATCTGGTGTTCTGACAGCCGTATCACTATCTAGCGCTTATGCCCTAGCCCGATATCCGATTTTTGTAATCGGCGGGGCTCATGTGTATCGTCAGGCACTGGACGACATGGATGAACTATACATAACCTATGTCGATGCTGAATTTGCCGAAGCCGATACACACTTTCCTGAGTTTGATAAATCTGTCTGGATTGAGCAATCACATCAGCACTACCCGGCAGACCAAGATAACAAATACCCGTTTGACATCATCAAATACGCCCACAAGCGTTAGGCTAGTTGAACCATGAAATTGCGAGAGGACGATTTACGAAAGACGATTGGAGCCTATGGCTTTGATTATGCATCCACATTATTAGTCCAGAGTGGCTATCGTAATACATCTCATATCGCTCAATTAACAGATGGTCGACTGATTAACCTAATCGTTTACAAGAACGAGGAAGCTATTGTTGATCGAATAAAGCGGCTAAACCGCCTATCGAAGCATTTATCGACTAGCTTTCTGCCCGTCAGAACACCAATTGACGACAGAATCATAAAGATGTCTGGTTCAGGCCTGAATCATTATTCTTGTCTCTATAATTTTCTACCGGGGACGACTATTCAGTGGGAGGCTTACAGCATGAAGCACATTAAACTTCTCGGTTGGGCGCTGGCAGATTTTCATAATTTATCATCTGATTTCGATGGCGAATTACCCAATGTCGCACTAGACTTCCAGAAAATATTCAACACTGTTCAGCAATACTTATCTGACGAAAACATTATCTCTGCCATGTCCACCAAGCTCGGGGTAAATTCTTCAATCTCGTTTAATAAAATCTACCAAGTCATCGATAAAGTAGGCTCACTGAACGACAAGCAAGCTCTTCACCTTGATTTCGTACGAGGGAATGTTCTCTTCGACACCGCCAGGCCTGATGACAGATTTCAAATTGGCTCAATTGCCCTAAGCGGGATAATCGACCTCGAAAAAGCCAGTTACGGGCACCCCATCTGGGATATTAGCAGAAGCTTAGCCTTTCTCTTCGTTGACTGCCCAAAGCCAAAGGAGAAAATTTATAAATATTTTATCGACTCGGGGTATACCAAGCGAGGCAATCGAGCGATTGGCACCTCCTACTTAAATGAACTTGTTATACTATATCTGATATACGATTTTTATAAATTTCTCCGGGACAACCCCTACGATTCTCTGTCCCTAAACCATCATTTTTTACGAACACGAGATATATTGATTGAGCAAAATGTGCTATACTATAGCTAGTTAGATAAACGGAGGGTCATATGACTGATTGGCGGAAAAGGCTAATTTCGCAGAGTGATTTGCTGGAATTGCACGAAAAATTAAAATCGTCAAACAAGAAAATCGTTTTTACCGCAGGGAGCTGGGACTTGATCCACGCTGGTCAATGCCGTTATCTCGTAAAGGCCAAAACATTCGGTGATGTTTTGGTGGTTGGGGTGTCAAGCAACGAGGCAATCCGTAAAGTAAAAGGTCCGAATAAGCCTATCTTAGACGAAAAGATTCGTGCTGAGATGCTGACTTACTTGTCATCGGTTGACTTCGTAACGATTCTGCCAGACCCAAGTGCCGTGCCGACTCTCGGTCTACTGCGACCAGATGTATTTATCACGGTCAAGGAGGAATGGACGAGTGAATACAAAGGCTCGAAAGAGTACGCAACGGTTACTCGTTACGGTGGTGAGGTTCTTGTCGTCGACAGACAATCAACCAGTGTTTCAACCACGCAAATACTTCAACGGGCAGTTGGTGGGCATTTAAACGAAATCTTAAAAGATTTTATGAAGTACCGAAAAGACCCTATCAAGGAAGAGAAAAGTGGAGCTAAGTAAGGAGCAGCTGGAGCAAGAAGAGCTTTTTAAGCGAGCTCGGACAGACGGTCTCTACGACCAGATATGGCAAACGGTTGGCCGATGTGTTTTTTGTAATCACGATAAATATGAGTCGCACCACGAGATTTATTCCGAAAATGGTATCTATCTGACCGTGCCAGCCTACGCCTATATCGACGGGCATTTGCTGGTTATACCTCGTCGTCATGTTCACTCGGTCAAGGAGCTATCCCAATCCGAATGGGAAACGATGCGCAAAATGTTTTATCTAGCCAAAAAGATAATCCGTGAAACCCACGGCATAAAAGGTATGCAGATTGTCCAAAAAGACGGAGCAACAGCCCAAAACACTGTTGAGCACCTTCATTTTCATTGCGTTCCCTTTGACGCTCCAGATTTAAGTGTCTGGAATTATCGCAATTTAGCACACACCCCCTACGAAAATGCCGAACTTTACCGAGCAAATTCTAGAAAAATCGAAAAATTAGCTAAGAGATTTCAGGATAAATATGACTCATGACTTTGACTACAGACTACTCTCTGACGAGAGTAAGAGCTACTTTCGCACTCAACAGGCAGTGTTTATTATGGCGCCGCGAAAAATCAGCGCCAAAAGACTCTCTCAGCTAATCAAGCATTATCTAGAAAGCTCAGCTGTTGTTATTGGTATATCGAAAGAACTGTTCGTGACTGGACTGGAGCAACAACCGCAATTCGCCATGACTTCGATCCAGACGGCCGAATCTGTCATCAAACGAATTCAACGCACGAAACCAAATCACGAACTCTCTATCGTTAATTATCACCAGGAAGAAATCAACGAAGTTATCAGATTAATTAGGCCAAACAAATTAATTGCGGTTCGAGGCTCCTATTATCTTGTATTTCATCGACAAGCCATTTACGAGTTTTTAGCCAAAAGACATATCCCATATGAGTTGGTCTCGCCATTTACAGACGAGGAGGAGGCTATTCAATATCTCGAGAAACTAACACCTGAGCTACCAGTCATTGACCAGATCAAAGGTGATGAACGAGCTATGCTAAAAGCCTCAGAAGAGATGGCTAAACGATCATTCGACTACAGTTACCAAACTGGTGCGATTTTAGCTGAAAAATTAGACGACGGCAGTTATAGTATCGTTGACGGTGCCGCAAATGACGTCGTGCCCTTTCAGACTAGTGCGATGCACTACGGTAATTCACGAGAGGATAATCTATCAACTTACCAAGACGGCACACACTACGACACTATCCATGCAGAAATGAACATTGTCACACGTGCGCTAGCCAGAGGGCAGAGCCTCGACGGCCTAAGCCTATTCGTCAGCCTAATGCCCTGCCCAAATTGCTCCAGGGTGCTGTGCTACACTGGTTTAAAAGAAATCATTTACATGAATAGGCACTCAGGTGATTATGCCAAGCAATTGTTCAAAAAATCAAATATATCATCGAGGAGAATAGACAAGTGAAACGACACCCAGAATACGAATATCTAGAATTAATGGCGAGGATTTTGAGAGACGGGAAAACAAAGAAAACACGAGGCATCCATGATATTACTAGCGTTTTCGGAGCCCAACTTCGATTTGATATGCGCGCTGGTTTTCCGATGCTAACCACCAAAAAGATGCCGTTCAAAACTATGCTACACGAGCTTTTGTGGTTTGTATCTGGTAGCGATAGCGTCAAATATCTTCACGAACACAATATAAAATACTGGGATGGATTTCTGCATGAGGGCTCCGATAGCTTGGGCCGCATATACGGCGTGCAATGGCGGCACTGGCGACGACCAGATGGAACTGAGTTTGATCAATTAGAGTGGGCTATTGATCAGATAAAAACCAACCCCGACAGCAAAGGTATCCTTGTTAGCGCCTGGAATGCTGGTGAACTCGATGAGATGCGCCTGCCACCTTGTCATACAATGTTCCAGTTTGATGTTACAAAAGGCAAGCTCAGCCTGCACCTATACCAACGAAGTTGGGATGTTTTCCTCGGTGCGCCATTTAACATCGCTCAGTATGCCCTACTACTTCACATGGTAGCCCATCTGACGAAGCTTGAGCCCAGAGAACTCATCATATCAGCCGGGTCGGCTCATCTATACAAGAACCATAAAGAACCAGCTATTGAGCAGCTCAGACGCAAACCGATGAAATTCCCGAAACTATCAATCATAGGCGATGTCAAATCAATCGATGACTTCAAGGAGGAGAACTTCCTACTAGAGGATTACCAGTCGCATCCACGGATCAAAGCCGAGCTAACTATCCTCTAAGAGGCGATTGTAGGCGGCCAAATGTTGGGCTGCCATGATCTCGGCAGTGAACCTGGTCAGATAATCTTTCCGGCAGTCATCTCTATCTATGGTCTCGATTTTAGTTAAGCATTTGACAATATTTGATATGATCAACTCCTCGTCGAGTGCTTCGCCGCCCTTCTTGACAACAAAGCCAGTTTCTCCGCTCTTTATAATCTCAGGTAATGCACCCGAATCCAGGGCAATGACAGGGGTGCCGCAGGCCAGAGACTCTATCGACACAACACCAAATGGCTCGTCAAACAACGATGGCACCAGCAAGGCCCGGGCATTCCCCAGAAAGTCCTGTTTATCTGATGGGTTATCGATAAATCCAATATACTCTACCATTTCGCCCAGCTGAGGCTCTATCTTATCGACCCAATAGTGATCATTACTAGTCGACCCATAATGCTTCCCAGCGATTTTTAATTTTACTGGGCTAGATGACAACTGGTTATATCTTTGAACTGCGTTAATTGCCAGGTGAACGCCTTTTGGCTCGACTATCCGTCCAAGATATGCAAAATAATCTCCCGTTGGCTCATCGATAGGCTTCAGAGCTGACTCATCTATCCCGTGGTAGATTGTTGCTAGCCAGTTGGTGTCTTTGGGCATTGACCCGCGCTGGGCATCTGAGATAGATAGCCAATTCAAATGCCTGTATTTTGGCATGATCGATTTATATCTAACTAGAAAATTAAATGGATCGTGATGAGTAAAGACCGTTGACACACGGCAAAGCGAAGCAAACGCCATCCCCAGCTCCTCCTCGTTGGTATAGATGTGAACGATATCAAACTGGCCATCATTAGCCATCTCATAGGCCTTAGCGATCAGCTCTGATTGGACCTGCCTAGCCAATGTCACAAAAGTAAATGGGTGCTTTCGCAATAGATCAGTATAACTATCGCCTCTGCCGGCCAACTCTTTGTCAAACAGAGATAGATCCGCGTTAATATTGCGCACCGTCGTTCTAACTGGCCCAGGCGAGAACAGAGTAACTTCAGCTCCTAGACGAGATATATTATCAGCCAAACTTAGAGCTAAAACACCAGGTGAAAAAATAACTGCTGGCAGTATCTCCTGGTGCATAAAGATGTGCGGCACGACCAATGCCACTCTAGTTGGTCTATTGCTCATCGAGGAAACTGAGATCGATCTCATCTGTTCCGTCAACATCACCATAGTATCCATCGCTGTCGGTCATAATACCCCCTTCTATTATAGATTAGTTACTATTGTATTACTCTGAGCAGTTAAAATCAAACTTAGTTTTTAGGCTGAGATTTCAAGACATGGTCGATTAGACCATAGGATTTTGCCTCAGCTGGTTTCATCCAATAGTCACGCTCCATATCTGCTTTAATCTTGGTCAGTTTTTGACCAGTATTTTCGGCCATGATTTTAACTAATTGCTCTTTAACTTCTATGGTTTCACGGAGGTCAATCTCCATATCCGTTACTTTACCGCGAGTTCCAGCTGTCGGCTGATGAATCATAACTTTTGCGTGGGGTAGGCAAAATCGCTTACCTTTCGCACCAGAACTCAACAAAAAAGCCCCCATACTTGCTTGCAGACCGATTCCATATGTCGCAACGGCTGGTTTGATGAAGTTCATCGTATCGTAAATCGCCAGTCCATCATAGACACTGCCACCAGGACTGTTGATATAGAACGATATGTCTTTTTCAGGATCATCATAGGCCAAAAATAGCAACTGCGCAACAATAATGTTTGCCGTATGCTCATTCACCTCCTCACCAAGAAAAATTATCCGCTCCTTTAGTAGTCGGGAGTAGATATCAAAAGCGCGCTCACCATCATGTGATTTTTCGACGACAGTCGGAACCAAATATCCTTGCATGGCTATGAATAAAGCTCCGCTAGCTTGCTTATTGTCTTGTCCGCTACCATCCGATTTGCAATATCGCGGTGAACAGCTGGGTCCTCAAACTGCTTGGCAATAGCGGCATCCTGCGCGCCATACTGAGTTTTCATCTGGCTGATCTGTTCTGACAGCTCGGCATGAGTTATTTCAATTTTCATCACTTTGGACAGCTCAGCGATCACCAACCCGGCTTTGACTCGCATTTCCGCGGCTGGTCGGACCTCTTTACTTAGCCAGTCTTCTTTATTGGCGAATTTCTGTGTCGTCAAGTAGTCATCCAGTGTGGCACCTCGATATTGCAGGTTTTGAGTCATGTCCTGCTCAAGCGACCTCATCTGATCGTTAACCAGTATTTCAGGTAAAGACACTTTGGACCCCTGGGCCAGTTCACTAACTAGCTCATCTTTGAACCTCTCCTCGTCATCACGATTTTTCTTGGCAAGGATTTCACGCTCTATATCATCCCTCAACTCTTTCATATCAGTAAAGGGGCCGTTCTTGGCGGCAAATTCATCATTCAACTCTGGTAGAGTAAGCTCGCTAACTTTAGTCAATGAGACCTTGAACACAACCGCCTGTCCAGCCAGATCTCTAGAGGGGTAGTCCTTAGGAAATTTGAGGTCTAGCTCGAATTTGTCCCCCGCTTTATGACCAATAATTCCGTCCTCAAACCCAGGTATGAATTGCCCAGCACCAATCTTGAGAATGTAGTCTTTAGCTGAGCCACCATCAAAGGCCTGATCATCCTTCATGCCAGTAAAGTCAATGGTTACTTCGTCGCCTTTCTTGACTGGTCGAGTCACCTCATCGCGAGCAGCAAAGCTCTCACGCATGCGATCGATGATCTCTTCCGTCTCTTCGGTTGAAACGGCCAGCTTCTCTCGTCTTGCCTTGAGTTTTGTGTGGTCGCCAAGCTTAATTGGAGGAATCACCTCGGTTTCAGCCGTAAACTCAAGCTGTTGCCCAGGAACAAACTTTTTTACCTCTACTTCTGGGCGATCAAGAGCCTGTAGACCCTCATCAGTAAAACCTTCCGCCACAGCCTTAGAGATAGCGCTGTTAAGCACTTCATCCTGTAGCGCGTTGGGGTCGATCGACTTGCGAGCGACAGTAAGCGGTGCCTTGCCCTTACGAAAGCCTGAGACTTTCACATTGCGCGCTAGCTTTACCAAGGCTACCTGATCGGCGGCCTCAAGCTCCTTTGCATCAAGATTAATAGTCAGGACAACCCTGGTGTCAGTTAGATATTTTACGGTTCTTTTCATAAAATATAATTATATCAGAAATGCGCTATATCTCAAAGGGCGCGTCTTCGTCAGAATCATATCGCCTGTCTCTGACGATAGTCACCATTCTGTCAATATCAACCTTTTGCTCTGTTGAGTCCTTCAGGTTTTTCACTGGATATATTCCACTTTCAAGCTCTTCATTACCTACGAACACCACAAAAGGAATCTGTTTTTTGGAAGCAGTCTTAATCTGCTTGTCTATTTTTCTGTCTGTAATATCAAGCTCAGCCTTCACGCCAGCAGCCCTCAACTCGCGAACCAATTTATCCGCACCAGCCAATGATGACTGCTCAACCGCGATAATATAAACGTCAGTCTTGGAACCAAGGCTTGGTAGTAGTCCGTGAGTTTCAAGAAAATTCAACATTGGTGACTGGCCCATGCCTACGCCGACTGTTGGCAGTGATTCGACTCCAAACAACCCGACCAATCCATCGTAGCGACCACCGCCAAACAATGATCGGTTATTCTCTGGCGCAGTGTCAAAAAACTCAAATACAGTCCCGGTATAATAGTCTAGTCCGCGCATTAATGTCATGTCAAACACGGCGTTCTTGATCCCTTTTTGCGCTAACAACTCCATCACCTGCATAACCTCTAGGGCAGCAGGCATCCCCTGGACTTCTTTCGGTAGATCAGTCAATGACTGAATATTTATCAACTCCGCTAGCTTAGGCAGACCATCGCTCGCCTGTTTACCAAATATTTCTATCGCTTGTTTTCGAAAGTCCTCTGGTTGAATCTTATCTTTGCGATCTAGTAACTTCATCATTATCTGTGATCCAGCAATATCAAGTCCCAAGAACCTGGTCATTAACAGCTCTATTAGTTGGCGATGGTTAATTTTAACAGTAAACGCACTCTGTTTTGCCCCAAATGCCATTACAGCGGCATGACTAAGTTCAATAATCTCCGCATCAGCCACTGGGCCATCGACCCCAAAAAGATCGGCGTTGAGCTGCCAAAACTCCCTCTCTCTGCCCCTTTGCGGTCGTTCGTATCGCATGAAATTTGCGATTGAGTATAGCCTAGCAGGAATAGCCAGTTCTTGACGGCGAGACGCTACCATACGAGCAATCGTAGGGGTCATCTCCGGTCTAATTGCAACCATACGACCACCTCTGTCTTCAAACGAATAGGTTTGCTCGTTAGTCAACTCCTGGCCTGACTTAGCGGCATAAATCTCCAGTGGCTCCAAAAGCGGTGCGCCATACTCCTCATATCCAAAACTCTCAACGACCTGTCGCCAGGTGTTGAACATGTAATTCTGCAGTCGCTTATCATCAGGGAGATAATCGCGCGTTCCTTTGTAGCTTTGAGTTGATAAACTTGCCATCGTATGTAATTATAGCACTAACTAGCTATCCTATGCTTTGATTATATCATATTGCTCAGTTTTATGCAATACATGTTGCTGCATCCAGGCGTACATTGCCACTGTTGCCGCTGCTCCGACATTAATAGAGCGCGTCGAGCCGAACTGTTCAATCGCCACAATTTTACTAGCTACAGCCTTCAAATCCTCTGATATCCCCAAGCCTTCGTTGCCAAAAACCAATACAGTGTTTTTGGGCAGAGAAACCTTCGCCAATTCAGCACTTCCCTCTACATTGTCGACAGCGATTATCTCCCTGTCCTGCTGCTTCATTAGTGTTTCAAATTCAGCAAGAGTAGGCGTGTAGTGCACATGCAGATACTTGTTTGTCGCCATCGCACCCCGTTTGTTCCATTGCCTGCGTCCGATAATATAGACATGTCTCACACCGAATGCATTGGCGCTACGAACAATCGTACCCGCACTAAAATCTCTTTCAATATTCTCTAGTGCTATAGCTAGCCCTTTGTCCTCGAGATCCAGTTGCTTGTTAATTTCTTCATGCGAGACTCCTTTAAATCGGTCCGTCACATTTCGATTATCCATTCGAACGGCCCTCCCGCACTAAAACTGTCATCCATAGGAAAAAGAATATAAAAGTCGCCACCTCGGCCAAATATAAACTCTTACTAAGTCCAGTCCAATACGCTATAAACAGGCAAAGGATGGCGGCATGAAAGCCATACGACAAAGTGTAAAACCACCGTGGCATACCTGGCAAAATCCAGGGTGATCCAGCGCATAGACCCAGAAAAACAAAATATATAATATGCCCAAAAATATCATGAGGAAATATTCCGTAACTACGCGGAAACAACCCAATTAAATACACGCAAAGCGACATTATTATTAGCCCTGTAGTTACGATCTTGGGCTGAATCTTAGCTAGTGTAGATTTTGACTGTTTTGAATTCTCCAGGTCTTTTCCAAACAAAATAGCCAGTGTGAAAATCAATAAGGCCAAAAACCACATCGATACATTAAAGAAGTGCGCCGAAAACTTATCACCCTCTCCCAGGTAGCTGATGTGCCATCTCGCCCAGTTGGGATCGTCGGCCAGCCACACAGTAACGCCGATTACAAAAATCATCGAAATCAAGATGATTAACATCATGTTAGCCACTGATATGGCGGGCAGAGCTATGTCTTTCTTGAACCAAGAATTATCTTCCACATCTTTAGTATACATTGTTGGCGACAATCTGTCCCGACAGGCAATAAGCCCGAGCTTACGCCTCAGGAGCGGTGAGCTGGTGTGGCTCTTGCCGACTTTGCATTTTAGGTTTAAAGTAGTATATAGGACCGAGGAGGTAGCTATCATGATCAAAATAAAGCGCATATACGAGGACAGGTCACCAGATGACGGATTCAGAATTCTAATTGACAGGCTGTGGCCGAGAGGAATCAGCAAAGAAGAGGCGAAATTTGACATATGGATCAAAGAAATCGCGCCGTCTACAGAGCTTAGGCACTGGTTCAACCATCAGCCAGCGCTGTTTGATGAGTTCCGCAAGAAATATTTTGCTGAACTTAGTACAAACCCTGCAACCGCTGAGATTGCCGACATACTAAAGAAGCACGATGTTGTCACATTTGTCTATAGCGCCAAGGACGAGGCAGACAACAACGCTGTGGTTCTTAGAGAATATTTTCAGTCAAAAGGATGATGGGCCGCCATGGACGGCCGCCTGCAAGCTATTTTATCCCTACCGGTTGAGCAATCAGCCAAAAAGCTGCTCGGCTGCTATCTCGTTCGTCAAATTGATAAGCAAACTATTCGCGTAAGAATCGTAGAAGTCGAGGCTTATGATCAATCGGACGAAGCTAGCCACGCATACGGGGGTAAAAGTCAGCGAAACGAAACCATGTTCGGCCCATCTGGGCATCTTTATGTGTATTTTACCTACGGCATGCACTATTGCTGCAATATCGTAACAGGTCAAGACGGATACGGGTCTGGTGTATTGATTCGTGCCGTTCAGCCGATTGACGGAATCGAGCTTATAGAAAAGCGTCGAGGCTTAACAGGGGTCGCCACGACCAACGGACCCGCCAAACTCTGTCAAGCACTTGATATTGATTTGAGTATGAAGGGGCACGACCTAAGCGACCCGCCCCTCCAGTTGGTCTACGGCGAGCTTCGCCCTGCCGAGTCTGTTCAAAGCTCTCCGCGCGTGGGCATTTCTAAGGCTCGTCACGCCCTCAGAAGGTTTTATATCGCTAACAACCCCTATGTTTCAAAGGCTAGGTTTCCAAAAGCCCAGCAAGCGGCATCTCTCAAGTAATTTTTATCCCTGATTCATCAAGCAGATCACGATTGAGAGAGTAAAACTTCTCATTTCCTTGCCTTTTTTCGACAAGAACTCCAGCTGCAACCAGTTTTGCAAAATGCTGGCTCATGGTTGGCTGGGATAGGTTGGACGCCTTCGCGCACCCCCTAAGGATATCCCGACTTGGTACGACCTCTTCTTTAGTAGCAAGTTCACGAACAATTGCAAGGCGGACTGGATTTCCAAGCGAGCGAAAAATCATTGCTAAATCTGTCATAGCTTAATTATAACAAATATATTGATATATTGCAATATTGCAATACTACGATACATAGACTATACTTGTATCTAAAGTTAAATAAGTGGAGGAAAATATGAAACTAGCTGTAGTTACCGTGAGTGTTCGTGAAGGAAGAATCGGCAACAAAATCGCAAAATGGGCCTACGACTATGCGTCAAAATCAAAGATATTTGAAACTGTAGACTCAATCGATCTCAAAGAAATAGATTTACCGGTTTTCAGTGAGACAAACCATCCGATTGCTCAACAGTACCAACAACCAAAGACTAAAGAATGGGCCAAGCTTGTGGATCAATACGACGCCTATCTATTTGTAACTCCAGAATACGACTACTTTGCGCCAAGCTCACTTGTCAATGCCATCCAATACTTGTCCAAAGAGTGGGCATACAAGCCAGCTGGCTTTGTCGGTTACGGCGGACTTTCTGGTGGACTGCGGTCAATTCAGGCCGTGAAGCCGCTTGTTACGACGGTCAAGATGATGCCAATGTCAGAGACCGTGTCGTTCCATTTTGCCTGGGACAATCTGAGCGAAGATAGTGTTAATGCCGAAAAGATGCACGAAGAATCAGCTGACGGACTTCTCGCAGAAATGCATCGCTGGGCTACAGCACTCAAGACTCTTCGTTAATCCGACCTGCAAGTTGTTAATTTTTATCAAGCCTTTGGGTTCACTTTTCTACTAGCAAATCCATAAATCGAATCTTTTTGCCATTTTTGCCTCGTGACCAGTCTTTGATGATAGCTGGTCGGCCGTCGTGGTATTTTTCGCCCTTCCCTTTGCATTCTTTGCAAATCAGTAGGTCAAGCTGATTGTTTTCTACTGGCACTGAAATGAGCTCTAACTGACTACCCTTGGTGGCAGTTGGCTTCATGCCGCCTGCATGTGCGCTCATGGGGATTATATTTTTCAGTCCGTCCATTTGCCAGATGTTCCAGCTGATGATTTTTGCAAAATGCTCTAGTTGTTTAGTGGTCAATTTTAAATACTTGATGCTTTGTGGTTTTAGCTTGTGCCTACAGAAGTCATCGTAATAATCGCGCAGAGTATAAAGCAGGTTTTCGCGCGCTATTAACAGATTATCGCCCTGCCATTCGTAGCCATAGCTCGCTTTGTAAGCCTGCTCAGCCCAGTGTAGCCATTCGTCTGCAGTTTCAGTATGTTTAGACACAACTTTTAACTTATAGTCCAAAAATCCAACACGCCTACCTATTGGAGTAGTGGCGTCTTTGCCGAATTTAGTTGGATCGTAGCGACTTGCTATAAAGGGCGCTTCACCACAGGTGATTTCTAGCTTGAGCGCCTTGACATAATCTTGCCAGGTATGACCACTAGACAGATTTGACCCCGCCGCCTGGTCTATAGCCACATTCATTTGTTCGACTATTTTTAGTGGCGTGAAAACTTCGGCTTTATCCTTGGTTCGGCGTTTTTGCTCCTCCTTGCTCTTGACAGCACGCGGTTGTATGAGTAAACCATATTTTCCCGTAACCAACTCGAACTTCATCTGCTTTTTTGGCAAAAACGGATCGTTCCGCTTGCCAGTCGTGACATACGAATCCGTCGCCCAGATGATATTTCGCCCTGAGGATCGGTCTTTTAGTAAAATATCCAACAAAGCACCCTGCCTTCGTAGGTCATTCTCTAAAACATCAGCCTCTCCTTGGGGTGTCATAGGGTATATTATACTAGATAAGGGATAAAATTAATTGGTGAGCGAAATGAGGCTAGACATGAGCTAGCCCTTTGTCTTTCCCCTGTCTTTAAAGATAGCTGATTTATACCTCAAATATAAACAGTTTACTAGCCCAAGCAAGCAAGTTCTCTCCTCTGTTAAGGGATTATCCTTCTTGATTTACGGATCCTATGATTTCGTAAATAAGTCGAGTATTCGACTAAGCAGGACCGTCAGTGCTGATTTTGGTGGTAAACGACAGGCCTTTGCCCCACATTCCGGGCATTCGACGCACTTCATCGTGAGCGTTAATATAGCTATAGCTAGGAAGGAGCACGGCTATGCCTTCGTTTGCTTTAGCTGTCACGATATTTTGGGTCATGTCCTCTAGTGTATCTATGCTTTCTCGTAATTCTGGCGCATAATACGTTCGCTCTTCCCCTAGCACGGCGGCACTAAAACTCAATACGCGCTGTGAGGCTTCTCTCAGCTCTTCGAGCTTTTTCGCATCAGCAGGATTATTTAAGTTAAGCATAGATGAAGCTATCGAAGCTTCTAAAATTGAACCTGCGACATCTGCTTCAGTGGAATAACCGTTGTTGACCACTCCTCTAACTCTCCTTGCTACCTCTTCGGCAGGTGTGATTTTGGGCTGCCTTCGGCTGGCAGACTCTTGAACCCCTCTGTTACTTATGCTAGTAAATTCGATGTCAAATCCAGCTGTTTTCATGAACTCTTGCATAGCGCTGGGGTCAGCATCACCCGACATAACATCATAGCCAGTCTGCAACATTGCAATATTTTGCGCGGTTGTCGACTCTCCCTCGGCAAGCATATTTTTGCATCCAGAAAACACAAGCAGTCCTGAGGTCAGCACTACTACTGCTAACTTCTTGCCAATTTTCGCAACTCCCTGTCTAGCGCCAGAGCTAAGCTCGATGAGCGAGGGGGTGCCTTCTCCATTCGTTTTACACATACTATAATGATATCACAATCAACATATATAGTCAATACCCATACCCACTCAAGTCCTTTGCAGTCCAGAAGCAGGCTGTGTAAGCTGTAGCTAGAACAGGCTAAACCGCGACAGAGAGACCAGAGACAGACCAGCAATCCGAGCGTTTGAACGAAAAGTAAAATTCGCTTTAGTTCTCATGAGGATTATTTATTGAGGGGTTATTCTTTCTATGTCTTATCTTTGGCGTTTAATCCTACGAAAGCAGCGTGCAGTAGGCCCCTGGCTACACGTATTTCGTTATTTGGCCGACGAGGGGAGCTGTGCATTTCATGCATCAGTATATCCATTAGTGCACCTTCTTTAACGCCATGAGCAAGAGCTGACACTGCTAGTAATGTAATCGCTTCCTGTGGATCGACTTCACTGAACATCATCCACTCACCAAACCCTATCGCTCTTACTGTATCGAACATCCAATAATTCATACTACCTAAGTACGGAGTGCGAGGGTCACCTTCCCCATATGCTTCGACTTGATAGCCATTCACGTTTTTCATAGCCGAAGCTACACGAGGATCAATGCCTGATGAGATCCAATGCCCCAACGAGCTATCTCCTTCTGAAACAGGCGCTCCAAGCGGTAGCATTTGCCTGAATTCATCGTTTACCGGCAGGGTCAGTGTGGTTCGCCCTATCGGGTTGCCGTCGGCGCCGAGAGCGCGAATCGCCCCACCCGGCAGTCTTTCGACAGACGACACGAAGTCACGAGTTGCACCAGAGCCTACAAGCTCGCTCACCACCCCCTTAAGCTCTTGTCTCGTAGTGCCTCGCCTACTCCAGTTCCCCCCCCTCTATACTCATGCTCTAGTCTTGACATATAAATACACTCCTAATTAGTTAAAATCTCTAATAATAGCATACATGCGTTATGACACCGTGTCAAGCTTGTTGTACCAATACTGCTCGTGGGTTGCCCTGCATAAACATTGGGTCCGAGCCGTTTATGACCAAAAACATAGTCAGGCTACCACTCCATAGCCTTGACGCGGGATTCGATGAAGGCGATTTCTTCGGGTGAGAGGTGGTATTTGCCGCAAAAGTTGCTGGTCAATTTCGGGGATTGAGGCGCTCCGGTCGATTGCAGGTGCTGTTTTCGCTGATATCAATATTTTTGGCAGTCGGTGTCATATAGTAGCTCAGCCTTCATCTAGCAGTTTTTTATCAAAGTCTGATACGATTTTTTGAATTTTGTTAAATTCGTCGTACTCGGCATGTGCTTTTTGTAGAGCTTGCTGGTGTGAAATTTTGCCTTTGCCGTCGAGTATTTTCCAGTTGCGAAAGCTGATGAAATTGTCGATACTTTTGGCAAAGTCTGCCATTGTAAACACCCGCTCGTCTTCAATCAAATCTTCAACATAGTCAAAAAACCCACTGACACTCCGCTCTAACCGACGAATTTCATCCTCACTGAGATAATTTTTGGCAATTTTGGTATCACTTTTGAGGATTCGCCCACTTGGTGAACTCTTCCAGGTCGTAAGTCCCATATTTTGTTTGGTTCGGTCGGCTTTGTCATGGATGATTTCGGCGGCAGTCTGCCCAGTTATAGCATAGTGAAATTTGTTTTGAACAGTAGCGTAAAACTCTTTGGTCACCGGGCTTTCTTTGTCGTAATCGGTGCTAATTTCGGCAAATATATCGGTAATCTGTAGCCAAATCCGCCTTTCACTTGCACGGATCGAGCGGACTCGTTCAAGAAGTTCGTGGAAATAATCTTTGCCAAACAGCGATTCAGCGTTTTTAAGTCGATTGTCATCAAGAACAAACCCCTTGAGCATGTATTCTTTTAGTGTATTTGTAGCCCATATACGAAAAGCTGTGGCCTTTTTTGTGTTCACGCGATAGCCAACAGCAATAATAGCGTCTAGATTGTAAAATCGAGTTGTTCGTTCTTGTGTTTTGCCCGGAATAGCACCGTGCGGAGTGGTATGTGCAATTTCTGCACTGACCACTTTTTCATCTAGCTCGCCTTCGTCAAATATATTGCGCAAATGCCGCCCAATACCAGTGCGGTCAATGTCAAAAAGCAGAGCAATTGCCGACTGAGTAGCCCAAATGGTCTCACCACGCACTACTACATCAATCATCGCCGAGTTGTCTGGCGTGTGATATATCAAGAACTTTATCTCATCTTGCACAAGAGCTATCCCTCACTAACTTCTAAATATGTCTGATCATCCAGCTTTTTCAAAGAGCGAATCGGATCGATGCCGTCCAAAGACAGTCTTTGTGAATGAGCCATATTTTGAAGCTTTATGAACCTTTCTTTCTTTTCTAGCCCTTCGTGGATAAGAGTTGCATTATAGCTCTCTAGGTTTGATACGATTATCAGCTCGTTGATACTTGCGCTGTCACGGATATTTTCGTCATTGCTTGCTCGCTTGGGGTTTGCGTCTCGCCACTGCTTGGCGGTCTGCCCAAATAGCGCTACATTTAACAGGTCGGCTTCATCTGCATATATCAAGCCTTTGTTCCAGTGCACCTTTGGAACTAATTTGTCTTTTACTGCATCGGTGTGTACCTGATAGTTGGTTTTACTAAGCATTCGACGCACATCCCACTCTAGATTATATTGATTGGTCTCAATCTCTTTGAGTCGTTGGTATTCTTTGATGAGATATAGCTTAAATGCTGGGCTAATCCATGTTCCAAACTCAAATGCGATATCACGGTGTGCATAGGTGCCTCCATATCGGCCAGTTTTTGACACGATACCCTTTGCATTGGTCTTTTCTGCCCATTCTTTGACGCTAACCTTAAAACTATTGAGTCCTGCCTTGCTTTTAATTATGTCGAATTCGCCATAATTAAAATCTGGATTATACATGCTCTCCCATACTGCTAGAAATTCTAATGTATTGCGGTTGCGCAACCAATCCGCCACAAAAAAATCACCGTCTTTGTTTTTCAGCATGTCTGTAAGCGATATGTAATCTTCACCATTCACTTGTTTTATGGCAATTGCTCGCTGATTGACGCTAATTTGTCGTTTTTTGATTGCCATATTTCTACTCCATAGCCTTGACGCGGGATTCGATGAAGGAGATTTCTTCGGGTGAGAGGTGGTATTTGCGGTAGAGTTGCTGGTCGATTTCGGGGATAGACTTGCTCCAGTCGATGTCGGAGGTGGCGGCGAAGTTTTGGAGAGGGATGTTTGAATGCCAATCACGGTATAAGTTCCACGAAGTAGCTTTTGAATCCAAGCCAGCACGATAAAATCGAGAGTTGAAGTATTT
>CAYVCA010000008.1:0-23076 GCA_964450025.1 uncultured Candidatus Saccharibacteria bacterium | reverse complement strand
TAGAACACCTAGAGGTTGAGGGTGGTCGCTCGCCAAAAACTATCGAAAACTACAAACTTTATCTTGAAAGATTCATAGATTTTACCGATGACATTCCTGTTGCAGACATTACTGCAGAGCTGATTCGTAAGTACCGATTATGGCTCAATCGCCACATAAGCGACAGTTCTGGCGAGGAGTTGTCAATTATCACTCAGAGCTATCATTTAATCGCCCTTCGTGGGCTTTTAACCTACTTGTCCCGTCGAGACATCCCTTCGCTCTCAGCTGACAAGATAATCCTCCCTAAAACCACTCGCAGGCAAGTCACTTTCTTGCACTACGATGAGGTCGTACGGATGATTGAGCAGATTGATACCAGCTCTGAACAGGGATTGCGCGACCGGGCAATAGTAGAGTTGCTATTCTCGAGCGGCTTGCGGGTTTCCGAGCTGACAAATCTCAACCGTGACCACATCAACCTGTCTCGTCGAGAGTTCACCGTTCGCGGCAAGGGACAGAAAGATCGTCCTGTGTTTATCTCGCAGAGTGCTACCGAGCATGTCCAAGCCTATCTTGACTCCAGAAAAGACTCTCTTGCTCCGCTATTTTTAAGCTACAGCCGCAACACCGGCAGTGCAAGTGTATCTGGCGATTTCCGTCGGCTTACGGCGCGGAGCATCCAACGAATGGTGGCGCATTATGCACGACTCGCAGGCATAACCAAGCATGTCACACCCCACACGATGCGTCACAGCTTTGCCACTGACCTATTAATGAACGGTGCGGACCTACGAGCAGTGCAGTCACTCCTCGGTCATAGCAATATCTCAACCACCCAGGTCTATACTCATGTGACAGACCAGCATCTCAAGGATGTGTTTGAGCGATTTCACAGCGATACTAAGTAAACTACCCGACTACGGAGTGCAGTCGCCCGAGCTAAATGCCTCGACGGTATCAACTGAGAAGTTCTTGCATACACCCCCAGCGACATCTATAGCATAGTTGGGATATGGGAAATCATCGCCGATCTGCAAGCGCGCCTCGATTCGCCTAAATAAGCTACTGGCCCTCCCCGTTGAGTCGATCGAAGGCTGTATACCCCTAAAATTAACCGGAGTGCCACCCATTTGCAGAGAAACGCGCACATTAGCTCCTCTGTATACAGAGTTCAGACGCAGAAGGGCATTTACACTATCGTTAGCCGCGACGGTTCGACCAAGGCTCAGTGTTGCCCGACACGCGTATGCATCGTTAGCAAACGCCTTAGAGCAGACAACAGGAGTGGTAGTGTTGTCGTATACACCGCTCGGATCAGTTGACCGAGGACGAGACCCGTAGGACATGTCAACATCGAAGTTTGTTGCTCCACCAGAGGTAGACAGCGAGCTCGGCTGCAAAAATGCTGTCTGTGAAGTTGCAGAAGAGTCTAGATCGGTCATCTGAAAATTATGACCAGGTGTGATTAGCTGCAATCTCATTAATGGTGGCGTGTAGGCCCCCCAGCTATCCTTGGGAGGTATTAGCCCGCCACTTGGTGGTGCCGTTGGGTCATTCTCCTCGCCTATATCTTTCTGCATAAACCACTCCACCCTGATAGCGTCAAAATCTGACCCAGCCCTAAGGGGTATTACCTGCGATCGGTTCTCGACAGCTTCATAGAGGAAGTCTGGGGTATCCATGGCAATGTTCACGCAGGTATAGGCTTGACTGAACTCTTTTCCGCTCTCTGCATTTGTCTGGATTACCGTCTCTGAATCATTTATATCCCCTGCCACCCCTGCACGGGCCACTACTCGGCAATCATTTGCCGCCTCCAGGGCCTGACACGCCTCCACTTTCCCCTCAGCACATGCCCTTACGACTCTCTTGGCATCTTCCACCCCCGCCAACGCTGCGTCATAGGCGCTCTGCGATAAATCGCTGTCAATAGCCCGCCTCTGTTCGCCGATCATTAACTTCATGAACCCTATGGTTATGACTGTCAATAATAACGCAGCAAATATTACTGCAAAGATCGAAACTGCTCCTTGTTGAGTGTGTTTGTTATCCATTTGTCCTCACTATTGTATCAAATTGATTTATTGCGCAAAACTCAGTGTTTGCCTCCTCCTCCGTAGGTGGCTTGCATGACTGGTTTATTGTATTGAGTTCGCTAAGTTTACTAGTGCCAATTGTGTACTGTAGTCGATACAAAGCCTCGGACCCTCCGCTTGTCGCCCCTACTGGATCTACTCTAAGTGAGTGTATCGCCAGCACCACACCATCTCCGTCAAGTGGCGACGCGAGCAGATTTGTAATTCTCTCTGGATGGTTCAGTTGATTTGGATAGACTCCGTCAGCCTCCTTGCATAATACACCGTCATCATCGATCACCCGAACGAAGTTGATCGGCTTACTGTCTGGTCCACGAACTATTGCAGTATTGCTGAGCTTTTCGTCGATTACTCTCGGTACATTCCAGAGGTATGAGTACCGGCCCAGGCAAAACCTACCGCTCATCATCTCTCCAGCGTCCTGAATCTCAATAACCACTCCGTCTCCTCCGTTCTGAGCCACCCGCCTGCTGTCTGACTGCAAGAAGTCTCGTCGCAAGACATCCCCAACATCACGCCCAGCATGGTTTATGCCACGCAAGGTGGCCCCGCGACTATACATCTTGCCGACATGAATGGCTGTCATTGTGATCGATAGTAGTAATACTGAAATAAACGCCATGGCTAGCATAAGCTCTATCAGAGTAAATCCTGATGGTCTATACCGACGGGTCATATAACCTCACGATCGTACCTGTTGTCATCGGTCGCGATAACCCAGGTGCATACCAGCAGGCGTAGATGTGCGCATCATATGCCCTGCCGCCTGACACCTTAGCCAGCTGAACGGACACCCCCTGAGACTGACCCTCCAGAACTCTCGCATAAGTAACTGGCTCGACATGCTCCGTCGCAAGGGACACTCCTGTTGCCCCAGGGGCAAAGGCTATGCTGTTGGGGATTTTATCTACAGGACAGGTGTCTACATTTAAAAGTTGCTGCGGCTTAGTTACCGGCTGAATTGATGACCATAAATCATGATACTCCCCGGTGCTGTCTTCCTGGGCTCTGCTGTGAACAAAACGAAGCATCTCAGCCTGGGCATCAATTTGCTGTCGCACCAAGGTTGTTTCGAGTGACCGCTGTGCCATTGCTAGCCCGCTATTCATGATTGTCATCGCCCCTACTGCCACCAAGCTAAACACAGTAATAGCGACCACCACTTCAATGATCGTGTCGCCATGCTGCCTACGCATCAATACAGCCCTCCGTCGCTGGCCGCACAATCACAGCATCACTAGAACTAGCGCGCGCTCCCAGAAAAACAGATAGGCGCTCTGAGGGCAGCCAACCACTGTCGTACACGCACAGCTCCCTGGACGAGAACTGGTCATCACTTGTCGATCCGCCCATATCTCCAGCACCCTCTATGAATTGGCCAATACTGCTCGGGCTGTATAGTTCACGGCTCGTCCTGGTGACAATGGCGCCATGATCTGGATCTCGAAATATCAATATGGCCACCTGCGACTGACCGTCTGTTTGACTGGACAATCTGGTCCTTGCGCCCCAGTTAATTTCATAGGTCGAGTCGCTTCCGCCGATAGCGTACTGACGAGAGCCGCCACCAACAGCGCTATACACGGGGTAAGCAAGATAGCGCCTCCCTTCCTTGCCTACAGTTGAGTCTTCTGTTTCAATATATCTCCCGATAATTACACACTCCGATTGCCCTAGCGCAGCCTGATTTATGCCAGTAATCGGACAGGGCTCATCATCTGCTCGGCTATTGTCCACGCTAACAGCGCGACTATACTGTCCCCCCAGGAATTCTGCAAAAGATTGAACTGAATCACGGTACTGCTGCCGTTGGATGGCAATGCCTGTGCCTGCCATCAAAACAACAGCTAGGCTACTGGATATAGCCAAGAACAGCACTACCTCAATGATCGTAAAGCCTTTTTGGGATAGCATCGTCTTTTAATTATAGCATAATCGCTATCCAAGCAAGACTATGCCTTGATACCACCCAATGATGCTTGGCCCAAAAAACCAAGCTACCAGAAAGCCCGCAATCAATAACGGGCCGAATGGCAAGTGACTGCCTCGTCTTAGTGCACCCCTAAGTAGCTGGGGTAGAACGACTGCCGTACCTATCAGGTTTGCCGAAAATAACGCCACGAACGCCAGTCGCCAATCACCGAGAAACAGCGCCAGTCCAGTACCGAGATATATATCACCTTCACCGACCCAGCGACCCTTAGATATCATCCATAACACACCGTACAGCCCGCCTAAAACCATGACTGCGCCCAAGAGAGACCAAAGTGCAGGGCCTAAATCTGGCTGCTGCCAGGCAGTGATAGCAGCGAAGATGACTCCAAGACTAATCAATGCCCAATTCAGAGATGTTACCAATAGGGACCATCGCATATCGTAAACCAAATTAATCGCTAAGATTACTAGTGCCACCAGCCATAGAACCAGCTTTATCCACTCTGCGCCAGTGATCAATGGTGTAGGCCAGAATGCCACCGATAACACGAATAGCAGGCCCATCGACACCTCTAAAAGTAGTTCAGTCCACCCAATAGGACTCCGGCAGTACCTGCATCTACCGCCGAGCGCCAGCCAGCTTATTACAGGAATCATGTCGACCAGCCCAAGCGCATGATGACAAGAAAGACATTGCGACCTATCAGATCGCAGTGTTTTTCCAAGAAGTGGTTTCAACCGCTTAAGCTCACTCTTGTCAAGCGGCTCGCCCGCCCTGGAGTCTTCTTCTAGTTGTCTAGCGCGAAAACGCCAGACCTGAGCCCCAGCAAAACTACCCATGCTTATGCCAATTATCGCAAGACTGCTTAAAAACAAAGCTTCCACAACACTAATGCTATCAGGATTTGATAAAAAATACAGCCCCGAAGAGCTGTATTCAAACTTAGCTTTAGCTGCTAGCTGTCTTGGCAGAAGTACTGACCGCCGCCGACCTCAAGCTTGGTGACGACAGCAAACTGTCGTGCTGTAGCCTTTGACAACTGCTGGTTTGTATTAGTGCTGTCCCCGCACGAACTACCCGTCACTACGACCGCATAGCCAGACTCTGGTTGCACTGAAGCTGTGTATGCTTGAATGCTAACATTCTCACGCACTACATTGCCGGATAGCTTATCAAGATACCCCTTCAGCTGTTCAGTGCTTGGCCAAGCTCCGCGATTGTTCCCCGTAAAAGTTGTTACTGCCGTAGCTATTAACTCAACATCTCGCTTACGGGCGTCGTCTCGCTGGCCACGCTGCATGGCTGGTAGCGCGATAAATACCATAAGGAATATCAATCCTGCTATGGCCAACACTAGTACTACTTCTATGATGGTGAATCCTTTGGTTTGCTTTTTATTCATTGCTAGCTACCTTTCTTGTTTACTAGTTATGCTTATTGATTTGATGCCTATTATTAATGCAAGTTGCTTACACCTAAACTGTACCAGACCGCTCAATTAATGTCTACATATTTATGCCGTTAACTAGGCTGTATATTGGAAACAGGATTGCCCCCACCATGCCGCCAGCCACTATCGCCAAGAACACCATCAAGACCGGCTCAATGGCTGTTGATATGGCTTTTATCTCCTCATCAAGTTCATCTTCATATATTTGAGCGCACTTGCCCATCATTTCATCTATCTTGCCCGACTGCTCACCAATACTAATCATTTGCGGCACCATCTCTAGTACATAGTCCTGGTCTTTCAGTGCCACCGAAAGCGCTTTGCCACCCTTGACCTTGTCTGCCGCTCGCTCTATGCTCTCGCCTACGACGGTATTGTTCACGGCACCAGAAGTAATATGCAGGGCGTCCAGCATCGCTACGCCAGTTGACAGTAGTGTCTGTCCTGTCCTGGTGAAGCGAGCCATATAGAGTTTGCGAAACATGCCGCTAAACAGGGGTACGTTTAGCTTGAATAGGTCTTTATTGCGAATGCCAGCGTCTGTTTTTAGATACTGGAGTAAGAAATATGTACCAATCCCCAATATAACTATAACTAGCCACCAAAAGCTAATCATGAAGTCTGCTGTGTCAACCATGATCTGCGTAATTAACGGTAGCGGCTTTCCAAGATCCTTGTATAAGTTCTTGACCTGCGGAACCACGCTAAGTAGCATAAAAACAATAACCATACCGATCACCACGAGCACAATCACTGGGTATGTCATGGCTCCTTTAATCTTTCTCATCATTGCTGCATCCTTTTCTTGCTGAGCTGCGATTCGCTTCAAGGCTCCGTCAAGCGTTCCCGATGCTTCTCCCGCCGATACCAGCGCAATAATAACATTGTCAAAAACCTGCGGATGCTTTGCGAAGGAGTCCGAAAGCGGCTTACCGCCTTCTATGTCCACTATCACATCCTGAACCACCTCTTGCATGCGTTTATTGGCCGTTTGGTCCAGCACCGTCCTTAGGCTCTGTGCCAAGGGCAGTCCAGCACCAATCAGTGTAGCGAGTTGTCGAATAAAAACGATCTTATCCTTGGAAGTTATCCTTCCTGTTAACGCCTGAACGACTCCTGACCTATCGTCTTCAAGTTCTATTTTTAGGGGTACAAACCCCTGCGCTATCAGTAGCTTGGCCGCCGAGCTTTCGCTATCAGCCTGAACCGTAGACTTAACGATCTTGCTACTGGCGCCGTCTTTGGCTTCATACCTATACTTCTTCATACCCTAACCCCGCATCAGTCTTTCAAATTCTGTTAAATCAACCGCATATTCACGGGCATTGTCATAGGTCACGGTGCCACTCTGGACCAATCCCACCAATGTCCTGTCCATCGTTTGCATTCCCTGGTCTGCACCGGTCTGAATTACGGCATCCAGTTGATGGCCTTTGCCCTCACGGATAATGTTGCGGACGGCAGGGTTGGCAACCAGAACCTCAGCTGCAACCACCCTGCCACCGCCAATCGCAGGCACTAGTCTCTGCGAGCAGATTGCTGCCAACACATTAGCCAACTGCGACCGGACCTGTGATTGTTGATGCGGCGGAAATACATCAATCATACGATCAACTGACTGGGCCGCGGAATTAGTGTGTAGCGTAGCTAGAACTAAATGGCCTGTTTCTGCGATCGTAATGGCTGCAGAGATTGTCTCCAGGTCGCGCATTTCTCCAATCAAAACCACATCGGGGTCCTGACGAAGGGAGGATCGTAGTGCTGCCGAAAACGAATAGGTGTCATAATGAACTTCCCGCTGGACCACGACCGACCTCTTTGACTTATGAGTAAACTCTATCGGGTCCTCCACCGTAATGATGTGCTGCGCTTTTTCGGTATTTATCCTGTCTACCAGAGCGGCCAGGGTGGTTGATTTACCAGACCCAGTTGGCCCCGTCACCAAAACTAACCCTCTAGGAAAATCGGCGAATGAGTTCACGATTGGCGGCATACCCAGTTCGGTGGCTGTTTTTATTTCATTAGGTATTAATCGCAGAGCTGCTGCCAGGTTACCCCTCTCGTGAAAAGCATTGACTCGAAATCTTCCAAAGTTGCCAAAAGCGAAGCTAAAGTCAAACTCTTTATCCTTGAGCAGTATCTGTCTCTGATCTTCAGCGACTATCTGAAAGATTAGCTGCTCAGCTGCTGCAACATCGAGTGGTTGCACCCCCATAGCCGGCATAAGAGACCCGTCGACTCGCAACATCGGCGGCAAGCCAACCTGAATATGCAAATCAGACGCTCGCTTCTTAACAACCTCCTCCAGTAATACTTCGATTCTTAACTCCTGATTCATAACGCCCTCCTTTACATCGTGTCCGCAGCGACACGGTTTACTTCCTCTATCGTTGTGATCCCGCCTAGCGCCTTTAGGTATCCATCTTGACGCATCGTAATCATGCCCTGCTGCACTGCCAGATTTTGTATTTCAGAACTGGTAGCCCGCTTAACAATCATCCCCTGAATCTCCTCTGTTACATCCATTACCTCAAAAAGTCCAGCTCTTCCACTATAACCTCGTGGAGATTGGGGGGTGTCGCGCCCCTTGACGAGCGTATATGAATTTTGCCCCGACAGCGGCAGGTCTTTATAGCCCAGATCTTGAGAAACCGCAACGGCATCTGACTGGCTTGAAGGCAAGATGTGCCCCACCGAGGCCTGGATTGACTGCGTTTCTAGCTGCGAAGACTGATAAACATCTCGCTTCTTCGCTACTCTTCTAACTAGTCGCTGGCCTATGACCGTGTTAACCGTCGAGGCAATGAGAAATGGCTCGATCCCCATGTCGAGTAGTCGAGGCAGAACCCCTGCAGCCGAGTTGGTGTGCAGTGTCGAGAAGACTAGGTGCCCTGTCAGCGCAGCCTGAACCGCTAGATTAGCTGTTTCTGCATCCCTAATCTCTCCAACCATCACAATGTCTGGATCCTGACGCAAAATTGATCGCAACCCCGATGCAAAAGTTAATCCTACCTCTGAGTTAACCTGTATTTGATTGACGCCATCCATCTTGTACTCTACTGGATCTTCCAGGGTAACAATATTTACCGTATCGTCTTTAATTTCCTTAATCAGTGCATATAGACTAGTCGTTTTACCAGAGCCAGTCGGGCCAGATGTTAGAATCATGCCATTTGGACGGCGAATTCCTTTGCGGATTGCTCTTAGCGCACGCCCGGCATACCCCATCTCTTCTAGGGCGAAGTTACTGCCAGACTTATCCAGTAGACGAATAACCACCTGTTCACCCCAGACAACAGGACTAATCGCAATACGGAGATCAACCTCCTTACTAGCCACCTCGACAGTGAATTGTCCGTCCTGAGGTATACGATGCTCGTCTATTTTTAAATTGGACAATATCTTTATACGGCTAATCAGGGCTGGCTCAATACTCTTCGGCAGTTGCATGATCTCCCTGAGAACCCCATCTATTCGACAACGGATCTTGAGCGCATTTTCCAGAGGCTCAATATGAATATCGCTAGCATGGCTCTTGACTGCATATTCCAGAATGGTATTAAGCGCCCGAGATATCGGTGAATCCTGGACAATCGTTTTTATGTCCTTTGCCGACTCAGCCTGGGCCTCTTGTTGCGTCGCTTTGGCCGCGACCGCCACGGAGGCTAGATCTGCCTTGTACTGACCAAGAACATGTCGTACGCTGGCATCCGACGCCATAAAGACCTTAATGGGCCTCTGTATGCGACTCGATAAGTAGTCCACCGTCTGGACATTGCTAGCATCAATCATGGCAACAGCCAATCGATTCTGTACCTCTGCTAGCGGAACCGCCATAAACCGCTCAGCGATGTCTGGAGGCAGTAACCCGAGCACATCTTGGCTAATAAAGCTATTCGTTAGATTGACATATGGTATTCCAGAAACTTGCGCTATCGAGTGTGTCAACAGTTCATCGTCAAGGATTCCCTCTGCAGAAAGTAGTGAAAATACAGGTTTGTCTTCGGATTTTGCTCGCTCTATGGCCTCGTCTAAGATTCTTTTTTCTATTAGCCCCTCTTCCACCAGTAGGCGCTCTAGTTTTTCGAGCATATCTTCTGTCAATAAAGCCACTATACCACCTCCTGACGACTAGCTTGAGCCGCCAGACCCCACGATCACCTCAACAGTAGGATTGATCGCCTCTTCATTAAATACCTCTTCACTAGGCTTAGTGATGTCTTTTTTTATAACTGGCACTGTCTTGATCTTTACTCCATCCTCAGGCACCTTTAGAAAGGGTATGTTTACTGCGATAAAATACGATATCATTACACCGACAGATGCTATTAATATTATCATCGCTATGTCCGCTTTCTTCATGGCCGTTTACCCGCTCCTGGCTTAAATGTCTCTGTTTTTAGCTCTATCACTCGCTTTGGTTCATAGAAGGCTTGTCCAGAGATCTTCATGTCCAAGCCATCACTGCCCGACTGAATGTTAATCGAGGTGAGCTCTATCACACGAATGGATCGTTCCATCCGCATCATGAACTCCTTCAGCATATCAGCCGTACCATGTACACTCATCTCAAACATAATATTCGAATTGGCACTTGGGGTGTTTGCTGAGCTCTCCTCCGCACTTCGCAGACTAAGGCCATCAATTCTTAGCCCACTGACCTCCCCCGCAAGACGGATCTGCAAAGATGCGCCCAGAGCATCAGAGTTAGCCTCCGCTGGCAGGGCGTCCAAGATAACCTGTAGCGCACTGTCTTCGCCATTCAGCCTAGCTGCCATTAGCGCCTCGTTAGTGTCAAGCACTCGAATGTTCTCCTCAAGAGCTTTAACAGCAGTAATATTTGCCTCGATTGTGTCCAATGTGTCTCTTTTCTTGCCTATTACATCTGTGTGGAACATGACCTGCTGCACCAGGAAGAATGACACGACTAGAGCCCCTCCCGAAATGAATGCCGCCACAGCAACAACGAGGAACATTGTGCGTTTAGATGAGTCAATTTGCTGTCGCTTGCGCAACGACACTTCTCTACTTGCCATCATCACCTCCTGCTGGCTTTTCAAACAAGCTCTCCGGAACGCCAAGCTTCGAGTCCGTCATGTCTACCTTTCCAGACGGAGTGACAATTGCAACAGGTGTCTTTGAGGACGCAAACAGCTCCTGTGGGTAAGTAAGCGTAAAGACAAACCGAAGAACCCTCTGACCCTCTGCATTCTCGCCAAAGCCAGTATCCCCTGCAATTATCTCCTCAGACAGCGGGATCTTCATGGTTTTACCGCCCTGCACCGTCTGTACATAGGTGCTGACTATGGTCTTTTTAAACACTTCGAGTGCAATATATCCATTAGTTGCGGTGCCCTCTATCGTGATGTTGTTTTCTTCTGGATTTACTTTTAATGTTGTTATTTTCACATCGTTAGGCGCAGGCGGATTTATAGCCGCCATAACATCAAACAACCTGGAGTTAATCAGCTTGTCTTCGTGCTGCTGATCAATCATGCTCAGCTGCTGCTGAATCGTGACGGTTTTACTTAAATCAGGCATTGCTGTCAGCCTCTTGCCCTCTTTGTCAATGCTCTTGTCCTGGAGACCCTCAGCTATCAGTTGGCCACTCAAAATAACCCCCAACACTACCGCCAGCCCAACCACGCCGATGCTAACCAGTGACGCCACGGAAATCACATAGTTGCGCAGTATCCTAGTCTTGATATATTCGCGCTTCACATCTGGTACTAGATTTATTTCAATCATAGTCGATTTCTCCTCTGAGCCAGGCCAACAGCCACGGCGAACTCATTAGCTACTGGAGCAAGCTTCTGTTGATCAGACTGTGATACGCTCACGCTTTGCCAAGGGTTACCCATGGACGCCTGGATGCTAGTTTTTGATGATATATAGCTATCCATGTGCGGAATCGACGCGCCAAAACCTGTTAGTAAGGTGCCACTGACTGGAAGGTTCGGATAGCGAGTCTGGAAAAACTTAATCGACTTTACGAGCTCTGCCGTAAAACCATCGAGTACTCCATCTATCGCTCTCAGTACCTGGCCATCAAGCCTATCTGCAGCTAAGCCAAACTTCAAGATGAACTGTCGAGCCTGAGAGTCCTGAACACTAAGGTTTTGGACCGCTGCGCGAACCATAGCTCGCAGTCCAGTCGGTACAGTTCTGACTAATCTGGGCAGGCCGCCATAGACAATCGCCAGATCTGTTGAATCCTCGCCAATATCAATGAGCATCTGCGCCCCCTGATTATCACCTGGTACAGCTAGCGATCGAACAATTGCAATTGGGTCTGGCTCCTCTGCAATAACATTAAATCCGAGACTCTCTATAAACTCCAGCCTCTCCTCGGCATATGTCTTGGCTACGCTCGTAAGTAGAACCTCTTGCTGTCCCGTTGCATGTAGACTATCACCAAGCAACGCCCAGTCTACCTTAGCCTCCTCGATAGACATGGGGATATACTGATCTACTTGATATTTCATCGAAGCCTTCAGTTCTTGCTCAGACACCTTTGGTATGTCAACAATAGCGGTGAATGTCTTACTGGACGGCAGGCCAACTGCTACATTTTGAGTTTTTATACCAGACTGTCCAATAGTGGCGACTATTGCCTCGCCCAGTCGACGCTTGGCCTCGGGTGAGTCGCTCTCGGAAATGCCAGAATCAACCGGGGCATATCCATAATGCGTCAGATTCCAGCCGCTACCAGACCTGGCAAGCTGCACAGCGCGCACAGAATTAGTGCCGATGTCTAGCCCAAAAAAGTCGCCCAACCCTTTATATAACTTCATAAACCTCATTATACATAAGCTTCATCCATTTGAACAGGTGCATTATATTAAAACCGCGGAGGCAGATCCCGTGTATACATAGTTTTAATCGACCCCTCTTTTTGCGACTGACTATAGGCCCACAGGTATGTATCTGGCCGTAGGTTGACCACTTCTGCAGGCTCTCCGGGATTACCGCCATTAGCACCAGCAGTCCTTCGCAAATATAGTTGATCCGTCACTACTGGTCCAGCAATCTGCAGCGGCACATCACACACTGAACTACTAAGCCCACTCAGCCAGGCGCCCGAGCCTACAGTGCCACAGGTGCTAATATAGCCACCACCTCGAGAAATCAGCCATGAATTAACACTGGTTACATTGTCGTTAATCACAATACTCTGAGCGACTATTATCATCTGAGGCAGCTCACCAGCGGTGTCATAATCTTTTGTTTGATAGGAAATATTACCGCTAATTGTTACTGTTCCAGTGGCTACAATTATTACGGTTTTACCAGCTGAAATTTCGCCACCTGTTATCTCTAGGTTGTTTGCCGTCCATCGAGACACCGACTCGCCCCCCATCAAACTACTAACATCTCTGGTGCCGCTCACCGCCAGAGCGGTTTTTCCACTACCATTTGCGACAAGCACAGGTATGACGGTTTCAGGTATTGCGCCGTATTTGCCATAGGGCATGTGGCTGTTGGCAAATGTTAGCTTATTATAGTCGATCTCTCCTGCTACCACTCTACCGTCAGGCCCTGATGACAGGCCTGCACCAGATGAGGAGCGCACCTCACCCTGCGCAAATACACCATACTCAGACCATGAGCCATATATCTTATCTTTGCGCCTTGTTGTATTAGTTACAATTTTATCCGCAGACCGAACATCTGCCCCCCATACTTGAAGCTTTGGTCGTTTAGCGACACGAATACATGCCGGCTGAGCATAGCGAAAGGTATCCTTGTCAGCACCAGTGTCGTATGCGCTAACCATCGTGGTGTAACACAAGCGATCGCCCAATGACAAATCCAGATCGGATATATCATTTGGCCCGAGCGGTATACCAAGTCTCGGAACTGGTATTACGGCGTCCTCCGATCGAGTCAGCTCCTTGCCCTGGCAGGTGCTCATGTCAACACCGAGCCCGGTCCGACTACCAATCTCTTTTGCGATCTCGCACGGCCAGCCACTGCCAGTCGCCTTTACGCCATCCCCTCCAGATATGACGGTTTTGTCGTCACCTCTGATGACAAATCTAATTACGGCATACTTGGTAGATTTCGATTTCGTAGGGCCATCATTGTTAATGCTCGATGTGATTCCATCGATACTCGCCGCACCCTCATCAACAGAATCAACCGGTACGGCTATGGTCGGACTAAGGTTGTACTTGAACGGTATGGTTACACACGCCTCCGCGGAATGACCAGCGCCACTACTTGTTGAGGACTTCGGGGTCCACCTAACTCGTTCACAAATACGCTTACCTACGTCGTCGTCTGTAATTTTCCTTTGATTATTATAGCTTTTATAGAAGACTTTGTTGTTCTTGCCTTTGGCTGAGGTGGAGCTGCCGACATCTTTCCAATCGGTTGACTTGCCGCTCTCGAGATCTGTCGTCTGCTGCTGTCGCCTAACGCTAACATTGCCGTTCATATCATTCGGGCCCGTATTCCTCAGATCGTGGTCCCAGTAAACACTGTCGCCAGTCTTAGCGCTAGTAATCGCCTTGTCGCCTTGTTTGCGAGAGGAATTATCCGTGGAGTTGTGCTTAGCGTAAGATTCAGCACGAACGCCCCAGGAGATTGGGGTTACTATGTCGGGAAAGCCTGGCCCACCCACTGGATTGGCACAGACCTTTTTGATGGCATAAACCCTATCGCCTTTATAGGTGAACTCTAGGGTGGGTTCTGTAGCAGAAGCTTCGTAGAATACTACATCGAATTTACCACTAGAGGTTTTTACATATGCTGAATTGACCGTATAGCGGACATTCTTAGTTTTCATCTTTACATCAGGGTTGCGAATCAGAGCCTTCCACTCAGCTACCGTCGAACCCCCTCCATTCTTTGGTAGGACTTCTATTTTCCCGGGTTTCGACTTGTGTCCAAGCATAGTATGAATGATGAACGAGGCCCCTATTCTTCTTTGTGTATTTCCACTCTTGAGGTGTCCAACCATCAGATTGATCAGCTCTTCCTTGCTGTCATTCTTCGGATATACCCCCTTACACAGCACCTTAACATAATTGCCTCCAGATGGGCAGTCTGTATCTTTGCTATTCAGGTCTACAAAACTTTTTTTCCCAGTAAAATACCCCTCTCTAAAGTCTAGGTCGTAAATACCAGGTGCGTTTGCAGCCGACGCTACCTCTAGCATTAATAATGACAAGGCTCCTGCTAATACCATTAAAACCAGGGCTCTCCCCAGCGCTTTCATCACTGAACCCTCCCCAGGGCTTCTTTATCATCATTTCGTTGCAGTATGTCGCCATCATCAAGGTCGGCTCCTTCATATGAACTCACTACCGCCTGGTAGTATCTGGCCGCCCCTGCATTATCACCCTTATCCTCAGCGATCTGCCCCAGTAGTCTCAGGGTCAATCGGTCACTCTTAATGGCATCCGCCTCTTTAGCATAGCCCGTCGCCTCGTCGTGGTGGCTATTATTCAGTGCGAATAAAGATTTTTGGATAAAACCATCTCTCTTCTCGTTATCGTTCGACGCAGCCGACATCAACTCCTCATCGATGAGCTTTTGGCCACCTTCATAATCCCCGCCTTCGCTCAACTGCGTGGCTTTCTCAACAGGATTGAGCCCCCTAGGCCCCGATCCATCGCCTGGCTGGATCACGCTGGTATCGCCACGATCACTACTCTCACTGGTCCTGTTGGCAAACCAAGCAACTCCTACAGTTCCCACTCCAATCAAGACGATAGTGGCTATTATGATGGCCTTCTTTTTTGGTTGTGTGATTTTAGCTTTTGTGTTTTTTTGATTATTTTCTTTTATAGACATCGTCTGCTACCTTCGTCCTGTCTAATTACTTATGCTTACTTGATTATATCATGATCGGCGAGTGTGATACAATAACATCTACATCATGAGTTTATCAATTGGCATCGTCGGGCTACCCAATGTCGGCAAGTCCACCCTATTTAATGCATTGACCAGCAATGATATTCTTGCTGCCAACTACCCCTTTGCAACCATCGAGCCCAATACAGGAATTGTGCCAGTACCAGACGACAGACTTCAGCAGCTGGCTAGTATTTACGGAAGTGAGAAAATAATACCTGCAACAGTTGAATTCGTCGATATCGCCGGCCTAGTGGCTGGTGCTTCTCAAGGGGAGGGCCTTGGCAATAAATTCCTGGCTAGCATTCGCCAGTGTGATGCTATCATCCATGTAGTGCGCGCTTTTACTGACGGAGAGATACTTCGACACAATGATGCCATTGTCGACCCCCAGGCTGATATTGAAATAATCAACACCGAGCTAATTCTAGCTGATATTCAAACGATCGAAAACCGCCTACCCAAACTACAGAAGGAACTCAAGTCCAGCCCAGGCATAAAAGAGCAGCTAGACCACCTCGAAAGCTTATTGCGCCATCTAAGAACAGGCACCCCGCTGTCCGCTTTGCCATCACTTGACCTCAGCGTCATCTCAGATCTGCATCTGTTGACCGCTAAACCTGTAATTTATGTGTTCAATATTGACGAGTCTGGCCTGACCGACAAAGAAGCTCAAAAACGACTGCTTGATGTGGTCGCTCCTTCCGAAGCTCTGTTTATTAGTGCAAGACTAGAAGAGGAGGTTAAGGAGCTTAATCCCCAAGATGCTAAAGAGCTACTGAAAAGCTACGGGGCCAATGAGCCTGGCCTAGTGCAGCTGATTCGCCTCGCTTACAGCACCCTCGGCCTCCAAAGCTACCTGACAGCTGGACCGAAGGAGATTCGGGCCTGGACTATCCACCAGGGATGGACGGCGCCACAAGCGGCAGGCGTGATTCACACAGATTTTGAACGAGGCTTTATTGCTGCCCAGGTAATCACCTTTAGTGATCTGGTGTCGGGAGGGTCTGAAACTGCCGTCCGAGCTGCCGGCAAGGTACGCACCGAAGGTAAAACATATGTAATGCAACCTGATGACGTTGTCGAGTTTAGGTTCAATGTTTGAGCGGCGCTAGTAAGTAGAACCTTTCTACATTGCCCTTCTGGCCTGCAATATCGCTGTCACGTTTTTTCTGGATCAAGAAATTGCGCCTCGCCCATTCCTCAAAATCATTCAAGATCTGTCTTCGAATCTTATCATTTTTGATAACACCACGGCTCACCTGGCTCCGGCCAGCCTCGAATTGCGGCTTAACCATGGCGACTATTTGGGTGTCTTTTGCTGAAATACTTAGGATGTGCGGCAAGATGTCCCGCAAGCTAATAAAGCTAACATCAATAACTACGATGTCAGTTGGCTCGTTCGGTGTAAAATTTCTGATATCGGTTTGTTCATGAACAGCAACCCGCTCATCAGCACGAAGCCTTTGATGGAGCTGGCCCGAGCCAACATCGACAGCGAACACTTTTCTTGCTCCATTCTGCAAGGCATAGTCCGTAAATCCGCCGGTGCTTGATCCAACATCGAGAACTACCTTGTTCCGAAAATCTATCCCCAGGTGCTGGGCTACGCTCGCAATCTTGAGCCCAGCCCGGGACACAAATTTCTCGGTAGCGACTAAGGTTATCTTATCGCTTGCCTGGACTGATTGCCCTGTCTTCTGTACTACTTTATTGTTCAGCTGTACCAATCCAAGTTTTATGAAATTTGATGCTTGCGACCTAGTCTCGGCCAGGCCTGCTCTAACCACCGCCTGATCCAGTCGGTAGTTACCCATAAGGCTCCTATTTCTTCCTCTCCCGATAGGCCCCAGTTTCAGTATCAACACTTATGATGTCGCCGACCTTGATAAACGAGGGTACCTTCACGACCAGCCCGGTTTCGAGTGTGGCATCTTTTTGCACACTGGATGTTGTATCGCCCTTTACCACTTCCTCGGTGTAGGTCACCTCTAAATCAACATTCTTCGCCAGCGCTACATTAATCACCTTGTCGTCAAAAAACTGCAGAGACAGCTCATCGCCATCCTTCAGATAGCCCGATGCTTCGTCGACTATGCTTATTGGTAGTTCGAACTGTTCAAAACTAGCTGGATCCATAAAGAAGTAAGTGTTGTTATCGTGATAAAGATATTGAACAGTTTTATTACTCACCTCTGCTGCCTCTATCTTTTCCTGGCCCTTGAATGTCTTGGGTATTACACTGCCATCAATCAGGTTTTTCAGCTTTACATTCACAATTGACCCGCCTCGGCCCATGACTTTCTGGCCATACTCAACAACACGGTATGGCTTGCCGTCAATCTGGCATATTGTTCCTTTTTTCAAGTCAGTTGGCTGGTACATGACTAACCCCTCTTCTTCTTTATAAAATAATTAACCCTCGAACACAGCTCGCATCTCGAGTTGCTGCAAACCCGGGCTGAGCTTAGCCGTGAGACACAAAAGCCAGTAGGCCCAGGTGCCTGGCGCGCTTCACTGCCAAAGCCAAGCTTCTCTGCTGCTTGTCACTTAGTCCAGTTTTGCCAATCGGTTCAATTTGTCCGTAGCTATTGATAAATCGTGAGAGTGACCTAATGTCCCTATAGTCAAACACCGCCACTGAATCTCTTTTAGTATTTTTCACTCGTAGTCTCCTATTGATTATACTTACCAGAACAACACCGTAGTGTCGCGCCGTAATTACTTGTTAAAATGGTATGTCGCTCAAATCGATTGGTGTATTGCCGTCAATCTCTGTGGCGATACTGGCTGTCTCATCATCAGTCGATCTGCTTGTCGCCGACTTCGCGCCTGCAGCCGTGGTGGACGAAATCGACCCAGTCGCCTCTCCACCTCGTCCACCAATAAAGTTGAAGTCCTCGACAACCACCTCGACAGCCTGCCGCTTGTTGCCGTCCTTATCCTCATAACTCCGCTGGTCAAGTCGTCCACTGACTAATAATGGTGACCCTTTTTGAACATACTGAGCAATAATTTCACCAGCTTTGCCCCAAGCGACACAATTAATAAAACTTGTCTGCTCTTGCTGATTTCCGCCCTGATCACGCCAGGTCCTAGACACCGCCAGACTAAAGCTCGCCACCGTCTGGCCACTAGCCGTGGTCTTGAGTTCGATATCTCGTGTAACATTGCCCATTAAAATAGCCTTGCTAAATCCCTTGGCCATAACTATCTACCTTTCTGCCGCAGTAAAGACGGCACTTATTCCCTACCGCCCACCTCTGCTTCTGTAGCAGTCTCAGTAGGTTCGGCGCTAGCTTCTTGTCGCTCTTTCTGCTCCGCCAGGGCCTGCCTGATCTTGTCATCGGTTTTCACTAATAGATATCGTATGACTTCGTCCGTAATATTCAAGACATTCGAGATCTTCAGTGGCGCATCGCTTGGCAATTTTGCCTCAAAATAAACATAGACTGCAAAGTCCTGCCTCTTGATCTGATAAGCAAGTTTTTTCTTGCCCCAGTTGTCTTCTTTGATAATCTCACCGCCATTGTCGGTGATTAGTGCACGGACCTTGTCCAGCGCCTTATCCAAATCTGCCTCCAGATCTGGATGAACTAAAACTGTTAGTTCATATTCTTTCATAAGCGAACCTCCTTTGAAATCCTTATGGATGATTGCCCTGTCTCAGACAATCTTAGGTTGATAGTACCATCATAATATCATATGTAGCGATTAATTACAATTTTATTCAGAACGCCTGAATCTCCACCCAATGATTAGAAGAGTTTGCAGTCGACCCTGCTATGGAATCCCTAATATATCTAACCTTACGAGTACTGAACTTATGAGTCTTACCTGCGGCGGTTTCTACATATGTGCCACTTACCGCGCCGTCAAACACCGTCTGCCAACTAGCCCCGTCTTCACTCACTTCTGTTTTAGCCTGGTGATATGATCTGGTGCTTCCATAATAATGCCAAACCTTTACCATAGAGACCAGCTTAGCCGAGCCAAGATCAATGACAGCAGAAACGGGGCCAGAAGCAGAAGAACCCCCAGCATACGAACTGTATGCTGTGTTCCCATCTGTAATTCGCGTTGGGTTCATGCTCACCCCCGACACGCTTGCCCCTAAGGCCAAGTTGATACAGCCCCCCTCCATCGGCATCTCTGATTCGGTGACCATTAATTTAGATAGGCCATTTTGTGCATCCAGACAAAATGTTTGCGGGTTAGACGAATTATTGACTATGTAGTTATGGGTTATGCCTGGGCTAAATTTCAAGTTATCCGCTGTAGCTGGAAACGATCCCGCCTCTACCTGGAATAATTTCAGCTGCTTTTGGGCGTTGGACAAGTCTGCCCTCAGAGCCGAATTTCTAGTTTTCTCCGTTATCCCGTTATACGCCACCACTGAAATCGCCGTCAAAACCCCTATCACCACGATAACAATCAACAGTTCGACTATCGTGAAGCCTTTGGCTCTTTTGTTCATATATTTTATTCTACCCCCGATGATTAAAATCAATCTACTCTCCCGCTCCATCCAGCTCATCCAAGCTGGAGATCAAAATCTCTCTTGGGCGCGAACCGTCAGCGGGACCGATGATTCCCTGCTCTTCCATTTCTTCCATGATCCTATTCGCTCTACCATAACCAATGCGCAAACGACTCTGCAGCGAGCTCGTACTCGCTCGTCTGGTTTCAACCACCAGCCGCACTGCATCGTTGTACAAACTATCACTACTGTCGCCAAAGTCCGCCACCACTCCACCTTTGCCATTCAGCTGGACTGGCTGACTAATAATTTCATCATTATACTGCGGCTCGGACTGCATTCGTAAATGGTCGGTAATTTTCAACACCTCATCATCCATCACCCACGCCCCCTGGATTCGCTTTGGCTTAGGCATGCTTACTGTTTGGTACAGCATGTCGCCCTGCCCCAGTAGCTTTTCCGCCCCTGCCTGGCCCAAGATTGTCATGCTGTCAATCTGACTGGCTACAGTAAAGGCAATTCTGGAGGGTACATTGGCCTTAATCAGCCCTGTAATAACATCGACGCTCGGCCGCTGGGTTGCTAGCACTAAATGAATACCGACAGCCCTGGCTTTTTGTGCCAACCGCACAATTAACGCCTCAATATCCCTTTTCGCCACCATCATCAAATCAGCCATCTCATCAATCACGATCACAATGTACGGCATCGCCCCATCCTCTGGCTGCTGAGTAACGCCATCTTCATCAGTAATTGCGATCTTACGACCCGCCTGCTTGGCATATTTATTATAAGTACTGATGTCCCTAATTTTTACGGTCGCCATCAACCGCAACCGTCGCTCCATCTCGTTAACCGCCCACTTCAGGGCTGACACAGCTTTTTCTGGCTCAGTAATGATTGGCGTTAACAGATGTGGAATGTCTGTGTATGGCTCCATTTCAACATGTTTTGGATCAACTAGAATCATCTTCATCTCACTCGGGCTATTGCGATAAAGTAAGCTTGTCAGCAAGGTGTTGATCATGACCGACTTTCCAGAGCCAGTCTGTCCAGCAATCAGCAAATGCGGCATTTTGTTCAGCTCACTGACAACGGCTTGCCCGGAGATGTCCTTTCCAATAGCAAACGACAGCGGCTCACGGCTCTCTCGCCACTGCTTTGAATTAAGCACGCTATGCAGCCTCACCTCGGCCGCCTTACGATTTGGCACCTCAATACCCACCGCTCGCTGTCCTGGTATCGGCGCCTCAATTCGGAGGCTCTGAGCAGCCAAATTTAGAGCAATATTTGTCTCCAGCGCCGTGATGCGAGTCAGCTTAACACCACTCGGCGGCTTCAGGGTATATTGCGTCACTTTAGGCCCGATATTAGCGTCTTCCATCTCGACATCGATACTAAACTCCGACAGTGTGTCGTGAATAATTTTAGCGTTTTGCTGAATATCCCCAACATCAGCGGCACTCTCTTTTTTCTCTAACAGATCTAAACTCGGCAACTTCCAGTTTGGATCGTGAGCAATCACCAGCGCCGACAGCTCATCAGTTTTCTCGGTTTTTGTAGGGTTCTTGGCGGGGCTGCGCGTTGCCGCACCCTTCGCCTTGTTCGACTCAACAATTGACACGCCAGCATTTAGCTTAACATCACTGGCGTCTTTCGCTGACTCCGCCCTGGTGGCCTGCTTCATGACCGACCTGTTTGCATCGTCCTCGGTTGAATCACGCCTAATCCACTGCCAAATCCTCTGAACCACCACAAACGGTGATGTCCTGGTGATAAACAGCGTTGTCATGCTAATCAGTACGACATAAATCACCGCCGCGATAGCCGTATCCACCAACTGTAGTATGCCTCTGTTTATTAAATCCCCAATAAAGCCGCCTGCATATGGTCGCGCTGAAGTTTTGAGCAGTCCAAACAGACCCGACAACCAGACCACTTCTAGTACAACGGCAAACTTCATTACCATTGGTAGTCGATTCTCTTCGGCTCGAAAGATCTCTACGCCAGCATAAACCATCAGTACCGGTAGGGCGTACATGGCATAGCCAACTGTTCTTTGCGCCGCCATGTTCAACCACTCAAGCACCGGACCGCCAACACCAAACCATGCCACAATCACAAGCAAAGACAGGACGATTAGTGCAATCGCTCCAGCCTGGGCCCAGAAACCATTCGGTAAACTATGCTGCGGCCCTTGTGCTGCTTGCTGTTTTTTCTTTGATGATTTCTTCTTTTTCTTTGCCATACTGCTTAGTATTGTACTATCTCTGTAAATTATATAATAGCCCTACTCTACTATTCTATCACGAAATAGCCTATTTTGCAAGCTTAATCATATCAGCTCGACTGGTTATTTAATACGCTCGCTGCTCGCGTCTCTCGCGGGCCTTGGTGTCGGCAGCTTCCGAGTCTGGTATCTGTCGTTTGGGAAATTTTCGCCGAGTCAAGGTGTTCATGACTGGTTTTTGACCGCCACCAGACTGCTCGCCATGAGGCTGTGACTTGGAGTTGCTTGAGCGACCAACGCCAATCTCGTTAATAACTGGAATAACTATCGGTGTTCGCCTGGTCTGATCATAAAGAACATGAGTCACCTCGTCCCTAATCTCCTTTTTCAGCACTTCAATATCGAGCTTGCCCTCACCCCCTCGAGTCATCTTCTGCTTCAGATACTGCCTAATCAAACTCATCAACTCTTCCGAGTCTTTGAGATAGATGAAACCTCGCGAAATTATGTCTGGGCTAGTTAGAAGTCGCCTGGTTCCCCTTTGAACCGTCAACACCACCACAAAGATGCCCTCGGTCGCCATGTGGATTCGGTCCTTGAGTACGACCTCTGACACAATCGCACCAGAATCATCATACATATTACCACCCACCTGTACCCGACCAGCCTTTTTAGCCTGTCTTTCGTGATCAATCTCAATAACATCCCCAGGATCACAAACAAAAATGTTTTTTCTCGGAATACCGCATTCTTTTTCAGCCAGCGCTGCGTTATGGACCAGCATATGAAATTCACCATGAATTGGCATATAAAAAGTTGGGTTAAGAGCGTTAATCAGCTTAACATGGTCATCATAATAACCATGTCCCGACAAATGCAGTGGCCCAACGCCAGTCAGGTGCGTTTTACCATTCTGGATAACACCCGATCCCTCACGCATCAAGCCATCGACTGTCCGCACCACATTTTTTTCATTTCCAGGAATGGGATTGGAGCTAAACACCACCACATCAGAGCCTTTGATCTTGATGTGTCGATGCG
>CAYVCA010000007.1:0-23519 GCA_964450025.1 uncultured Candidatus Saccharibacteria bacterium | reverse complement strand
CGCACCAGCTGCAACACCCACGACAATACCAGTCGCAGAACCTACGACAACAGCCTCTCAACCACTGCCGCAGCCGACCGCACCCTTTTCATCGCCAGTACCACCACGACCATCTAACCTGGGCGGACAGGTTATTCAGCCACTCCGACCAATCCAAGAAGAACAGGGATCGGCAGGGGATATCTCCGCCATGATGGATCAGGAGCTTTCTTCGGCCAACATCACACCTGCCATGCCTCAGCCGCAACCAGATCAGGTCAGCCAGCCCCCAATCCCTCCTCAGCCGTCAGTGGAAAGTGAAACTACTACAGAATCTACCGTGCCGGCACCTGCGATCAACGACCAGTCCGTGATCGACAACCCGCAACAGCCGACCCAGCCGCCTCGAACGACCGAGATGCCTACGGCTCCACCGCTAGGATAAGCCGTCTTGGCACACCCACTGCCAGATACATCAAGCGACCCCAAGCGCCTCAATAAATTTGTGGCTCTATCTTTGGGTATATCAAGAAGAAGTGCTGACGAGCTCATTAATAAGGGGGCTGTCACTATCAACTCCCAGGTAGCCCAGCTTGGCGACAGAGTTAAAGCTGGCGACTCCGTTAACTATAAAGGGTATCCAATCACCCCTCAGCAGAAGACCTATCTTATGCTCAATAAACCCGTCGGCTTTGTCTGCTCACGACGCAAGCAGGGAGACGCTCCTACGATCTACTCCTTAATCCCCGCCATGTATCACCACCTAAAACCCGTAGGTCGATTGGACAAAGATAGTTCTGGTCTAATTTTACTGACGAACGATGGCGATTTCGCTCACCGGATGACACATCCATCGTATCAAAAACAAAAACGATACCTGGTTACACTCAGCATGCCGCTGCAGCCGATACACCATCAAATGATAAATGACATTGGTATCAACCTGCCTGATGGTCGCAGCCAACTAACACTATCACGACAACACGACGGCGACCATACTCGCTGGGTAGTCCAGATGAAGGAGGGGAGGAATAGACAAATCCGTCGCACCTTTTCTGCGCTAGGGTATACCGTTACCAAGCTGCACCGTACTGATTTCGGCAATTATTCTCTGGGTGATATAAAGCCAGGAAAACTCCGATCAACTGATATATCATAGACGGTATACACCTGCTCATTCAGCCAGTTTGCTCTAGTTAAACACTCCCACCTCTGGTATAATAACTGGAGTTATGGCCACCAAACTCCCCACAGTTGCAATCATTGGTCAAGCGAATGTCGGTAAGAGTTCGCTTTTTAACCGTCTTGTTCGCGCCAGACAGGCAATTGTTGCCAAGGAGGCTGGTACAACCAGAGATAATGTTATTGGCAGAGTAAGTTATTTGCGACACGACTCGCCTGGCAGTGACAATTCTGCTGAGTTCTGGCTGGTCGACACAGCGGGGCTAAAGGCCCCAGAAGACGATTTTGAAATTACCATCCAAGAGCAGATTGACGAGGCCGTAGCCATCGCCGACGCCATCTTAGTGGTTGTCGACAGCACAATGCACACTGTCGATGCCGATCGATTAGTTGCCAAAAAGGCCCTAAAGAGCAGGAAGCCAGTCATTCTGCTATTAAACAAAAGCGATCTAAAAAATAGACTACCTACAGATGAGTTCAAAAGACTCGGGATAAGCAGTATCATCCGCACCTCAGCCGAACATAATCAGGGGATATCCGAGCTATTAGATGCTATCGCAGAACGAATTCCACCAGCTATCGAAAAAAACGATGACAATGTCATCCGAGTGTCCCTAATCGGTCGCCCTAATGTTGGGAAAAGTTATCTATTCAACACCCTGGCAGGCAAACAGCAAGCGGTTGTTGCCAATGTCGCTGGGACAACGCGAGATCTAAACCGTGCAACAATTCGCTATCAAAAACAAGCTATTGAGTTGATAGATACCGCGGGAATCCGTCGCCAGGGCAGGCAGGAGACTGGGATTGAAAAATTCTCAGTACTTAGGACTCTCCAGGCCATTGAAGAGTCAGATGTCTGCCTGCTGCTAATGGACGCCAACGAGCTAAACACCCAGCTCGACCAACGACTGGCTGGCATGATTGATGAAGCAGGGAAGGGGCTGGTGATTGTTGTTAGCAAGTGGGACAGCGTCGAGGGCAAGGATGCCTACACACATGATGAATTGGCGCCACGGATCGCTTATAGCTTTAAGTTTACTCCGTGGGCACCTTTGATATTCACCTCCAGCGTAACTGGGCAGAATGTGACTAAATTATTCGATCTCGCGGTCAACATCAACACTAGACGACGACAGGAGATTAAAACACGAAAACTAAATGACTTATTGCAAAAAGCCATCATCGCACACCCCCCTGCAGGCCTGAAAAATACCCACCCAAAGCTTCGCTATATCGTCCAGACCGATACCGCTCCACCGTGGTTTGTAATCTACGGCTCTAACCTCAAATTTATCCACTGGAGCTACAAGCGCTATCTAGAGAGGACTATCAGGGAGTCGTTCGATTTTGCAGGCACACCGATCAAGATGTCTTTTCGAGATGAAAAGCAGCTAAAGAAAAATCGCGTACGAATCCTGGCCGGCAAAGAGCCCGTAACCAAGGCATATAAACAGACTATGAACGCTAAGAATACGCCATGAAACTCATCTTTGCGCTAGGCAATCCTGGACCAGAATACTCTGGTAGTCGTCACAACATCGGCTTTATGATACTAGATGGCTTGCTTGCACAAAAAAATGCACCGCCCTTTAAGACAAAGGTTAAGTTCCAGGCGGAGATTAGCGAATTTATACATAACGACGAAAAGATTATTCTCGCTAAGCCAACGACCTTTTACAACCTGACTGGTCAATCAATTAGCGCTATTTGCAGCTTTTATCGCATTGATTCTACTGGTGTATTGGTTATGCACGATGAGCTAGCGCTCGAGTTTGGGGTTCTACGCATACGACCCGACGGATCTGATGCAGGGAACAAAGGGGTTCGCTCCCTGGCCTCCCACCTGGGCACAGAGGGGTTTTGGCGCTTACGGGTTGGGATTGCCAATAACCTCACTTCTCGTATGGATGCTGCTGCTTTTGTGCTTTCAGGATTTAATGAGACAGAAAGCAACATCATCTCATCATCAATAATTCCCGAGGCAATTGGTCTAGTCGACGCGTTTCTAGCAGGAACACTTGCTCCGACTAGCTTAAAATTAACCCCCTAGCCTTAAGTTAAAAGATTTTTTTACTAAATAAAAAGGCACCAGGTAAGGGTGGGCATCACCTGGCGCCTTTTTACCCTTCAACCCACCCCTCGTGGAAGCGCTACAACAGTGTGATCTACAACTGGTGCGCCTGACTTTATCACTACTGGATAGTCCACGCTTGAACGGGTTCCCCGACCGCAAAGAAGCTATCGGGGGGTTAAAGGGGTTAGTATGTATGCAATGTTTATACAAAAAGTGGAGGGTAAAATACTTCATGTCATTGCACACAACTTAACATATAAATGTTAAAATAGGGGGTATAAGGTGCGTTTGGATATTCATTGAATAACCAACTATGTGCCATTATAGCAAGGATTTGACATATTGTCAATACTTTTTAGCATAATTCACATGAAAATCAATAGAATCCATCCAGATGATCATGCTTTCACCCAGAGGCTTGTTGATATTGCAGACGCACCGGAAACCTTGTATTATATCGGCGATCTACCAAAAACAGTGGCGCCAGTAGTTGCTATTGTTGGCACCCGTAAGCCCACCGCCTATGGCACAGAGGTGACTCAGCGGCTAGCCCATGACCTAGCAAAACGAGGAGTTGTCATCATTAGCGGACTAGCCCTCGGCGTAGATGCCATCGCTCACAAAACAACACTAGAGGCTGGCGGTACGACCCTAGCCGTGATCACCAACCAGCTACCTGATATCTCACCCAGGACTAATATCAACCTAGCAAAGCAGATTATTACCAGTGGAGGCGCTATTATATCGGAGTTCGGCCCAGGTCAGGCTGGTGTTATCGGCAAGCACAGCTTTCTTCGTCGCAATCGCCTCGTCAGTGGACTGGCTGATGCGATAATCATCACAGAAGCCGCTGCTAAAAGTGGCACTCTTAACACCGCTGGCCATGCACTTGCGCAGGGGCGCGAGGTTTTTGTAGTACCTGGCAATATCACCAGCCCTCTGTCTGAAGGTTGCAATGGTCTACTCAAACAGGGCGCAACGCCAATTACTGAAGCTCGAGATGTGATTGAAATTATTGCGCCACAATTAATAGCACCCGTGGGAAGAAAGACTCAATCAAGCATGCTTTTTGGGGACACGCCCGCAGAAACCACCATCTTACAGTTAATAGCAAAGGGCGAGAGGGACGGAGAGGGCTTGCAGCAATTATCCAGCCTATCTGCTGCTGACTTCGCCACTACAATGACGACTCTTGAGCTAAACGACCGCATCTACCCCCTTGGGTCCAACCAATGGGCACTTCGGTAGGGGGTATGAGTATGTTGTTTGCAAAAAAAACTATGACCATGTATCGTTAGATGAGAATTTATGAGTAAAAACCTAGTTATTGTTGAGAGTCCAGCCAAGGCCAAGACTATCGAAAAGCACCTCGGCAGCGAGTTCCGAGTCCTGTCAAGCATTGGACACATCCGGTCAATTGCCAAAAAGACCAAGGATGGGTCACCGCCGATAGACATTGATAATGACTTCTTTGCTCATTACGAGATTGACCCCGAGAAAAAGAAGGTCATAAGCGAACTCAAAAAGGCCGTTAAGATTGTCGGCAAAGGCAATGTCTGGTTGGCAACCGATGAGGATCGAGAAGGTGAAGCAATCGCCTGGCATCTCTGCAAGGTATTAGATCTGCCACCAGAGACAACTAGACGAATCGTTTTTCATGAGATCACCAAGAGTGCAATTGACGAGGCGATCAAGAATCCTCGTACAATCGACATGAATCTAGTACAGGCCCAGCAGGCAAGGCAGATTCTTGATCGTCTTGTCGGATTTGAGCTCTCACCTGTAGTTTGGCAAAAAGTCCCCGGGGGTAAGTCGGCGGGGAGAGTTCAAAGTCCAGCGGTCAGGCTGCTCGTGGAGAGGGAAGAGGAGATATCCACTTTCGAGGGTAGTTCACAGTTTAAGGTTATAGCTATATTTATTCATGACAAGCAGGAGTTTAAGTCCGAACTAGCCAAACGGTTTGACACCGAAAAAGAAGCCCGTGAATTCCTTGAGTCACTGATGGGAGCTATATTTACTGTATCCGATGTTGCAACAACGCCCGGCACCCGCACGCCATCCGCGCCATTTACTACTTCAACCCTGCAGCAAGAGGCAAACTCAAAGCTTGGTTTCAGCGCAAAGGCAACCATGACAGCGGCCCAAAAACTCTATCAGGCAGGAAAAATTACCTATATGCGTACAGACTCAGTCAATCTGAGCGGTCAAGCGATAGCCTCTGCTGCTAACTTCATCAAGAGCCTGTATGGCCCAGAGTATTCGACTGTACGCAAGTTTAAAACCAAGTCGACCTCTGCACAAGAAGCTCATGAAGCCATTAGGCCAACCGACATATCACGGGAAGCTGTCTCGCCTAATAGTGGTGAGCAGAAACTATACGATCTGATCCGCAGGAGGACCCTCGCTTCGCAAATGAGCCCTGCGAAACTTGAAAAAACAACTGTAACTATCAACGCTTCTGGTCAGGACTTAAAGTTTATCGCCAAAGGCGAGGTTGTGCTATTTGATGGCTTCTTGAGGGTCTACGGTGGCGGCAAAGAGGAAATGCTACCAAAACTTACTGCCAATGATCAGCTTTTGTCACACAGTATCGAGGCGCGCCAAATATTCGCTCGTCCACCTGCTCGATACACCGAAGGTTCGCTAGTCAAAAAGCTTGAAGACTTAGGTATCGGGCGCCCATCAACCTATGCTACTATTATCAACACCATTCAAACCCGAGGCTATGCTGAAAAGGGCATAAGCGAAGGAGAGCCTCGTGACATAATCACACTGCTTTATAATGGCGAAACTATTGAACGAGAGGTTGTTCAAGAGAGAACCGGATCGAACAAAGGTAGGCTTCTGCCAACGCCTAGCGGTGAGCTAATTTCGGGCTTCCTGAAAGATCATTTCAATCAAATCGTTGACTACAGCTTTACCGCTAGTGTAGAAAAAGAATTCGATCAAATTGCTTCGGCGAAACTAGCCAAGAACAGCATGTTGCGATCGTTTTACAACCCATTTCATCAACTAATTGAGCAGTCTAGCGAAATAGACCGCTCAACCGTGGGTGCAAATCGAGAGATTGGGATGGACCCCAAGACAGGCAAGCCAATTATCGCACGCTTTGGTCGTTTTGGCCCCATGCTTCAGTTAGGAGCTACTACTGACAGTGATAAGCCACGCTTCGCGCCGTTGCCAAAAGGCTCTAAGATAGAGACCGTCACCCTCGACCAGGCTCTCGTAGCATTTCAGCTACCAAGGCTGGTCGGTCAAACGGAGGACGGGGAGGATATTAAGGCTAATATCGGTCGTTTTGGGCCTTACATTCAAATCGGAAGTCTGTTTGTCAGCATTAAACCCGAGGATCCCTACACTATTACGCTCGAGAAATCATTGGAGCTTTATGTCGCAAAGCTAGAGTCAGAGGCTGCAAAAAATATCTCTGACTTTGGTGATGGTATCAAGGTTTTGAATGGTCGTTTTGGTCCATATATCACTGATGGCAAGAAGAACGCAAAGATACCGAAAGACACTGATCCAAAGACCATCTCTCATGATCAGGCAAAAGAGATCCTAAAAGCCGCCCCTGCAAAGTCGGCTCGACGACGCGCAGGAGTGCGTAAACCAGCAGTCTCACGCAAAAAGAAGTCATAACGCAAGCTCAGCCAACTTCGCTTGATAAAGCAGTAGTCTTATCATAAATAACAATCACTGAAACAAACGACCATTCATTGCAAAAAAAGTAAAGAACATGCTATAATGTAGTAGTACTACAATATATATTTGACTTAATTGTTTTAATATTGTACAATGAAATTACTACACAAGTGGGCGTCATTATTACTACCCTGGGAGACAGAAAGAAAGGCACACAGCATCATGACTCAATCAAAGCAAAACGAAGTGGCAGGCGATCTCAAAAACACCATCGTTGAGATACTTGCAGAGATCCCTCAAGATCGTGAAAAGGAAATCATTAGTCGCCGCTTTGGCCTCTATGACCGCAAGGAAACACTCGAGCAGATTGGCGACATGCTTGGGATTACCAGGGAGCGAGTGCGTCAATTAGAGAAGTCCATCCTGACACGACTAAAACAGTCCATCAAGGACGACAAAGTCCCTTCCGCGACCGCGATGGGTAAAACCATGGTGTCGCACCTGTCAGAGATGGGTCGTGCTGCACGAATCCAAGACCTAGCAGCACATACACTAGGGAGGGAGGCCACTCCTACAGAAAGAGCAAAGGTCGCCTTTGTAGCCGAGCTGACTCCATCAATCACCCTTATTAATGAAAATGATGATTACTTCCTGTCTGCGGCCATTGATACGGTGGGTAACGAAAAAAGCGTTAAGTCACAGGTGGAGGATATCGTTAAATTTATCAAGAAAAAAGGCGAACCAGTTACTGGCGAAGGCATGCATGCTGAGATGAAATATGAGCACGCTTCAAATATTGTTGCCCTTGCTACTTTGAGTAAAAAGTTGGCAGTGTTAAAGGGTAACTGGGGGCTTGTCAAGTGGCCAACTGTCAACCCTAAGAATATTCGCGATAAGATATATGTCGTCCTAGAGGATAAAGGCAAACCAATGCACTTCTCAAAAATAGCCAGCGCCATTAAAACAAGCAACTTCAAGCGTCGTGATGTGACGACACAGGCAATCCACAACGAGTTAATCAAAGACAAGCGCTTTGTGCTAATAGGACGAGGCATCTACGCTCTTGAGGGATGGGGCTATACTCGCGGTACGGTTGCCGACATAATAGCAGCTGTTCTCAAGAAGTCTGGTGAGCCACTACATAGAGACGAAATTATTAAGCGGGTACTGGAAGAGCGACAAGTAAAAGAAACTACTGTCCTACTGAATCTCCAGAGTAAGCCTCAATTCAAGCGAAGCGCAAAAGCGACCTACACCCTGGCTGATAAAGCATAGTAATCGCCTCTTGCAAAAACGACAGTGCTTAGTTTGCATTATCCCACCAGTGGTGAGATAATTAGACTATGGATCTGATCTTGGCGCTTATTAACTTTTTATTGCAATGGTTCGTCTGGATACCTATCGTAATCGCCCTCCTATACCTAACCTGGCGCAACTACCAGCAGGCTGGTCCCGACGAAGAAATTGATAGCTCTCTGCTCATCTTGGAGATCCCCCGTACGAATGACAAGTCAGAACTAGCCGCCGAGCAGCTGTTTGCTAGTCTCCATGGTATTCTGCGAGACAGAAAAGAGTTGAAAATATCCGGTGGTCGACAGGAGCATCTTTCATTTGAGATAGCCTCTGTTAATGGCCAAATTAGATTCTATGTCTGGGTACCCAAATCATTACAGAGCTTTATCGAAGGGCAAATATATGCACAATATCCTACGGTGCAAATTTATCGAACAGAGGAGGATTACACCGAGCATGAAAGGCAACATGAGGTGGCATATTCCGCCGAGCTAGCACTGACAGCTAGTGAATTTCTGCCAATTCGCATTTTTCAGAATTTCGAGGTTGATCCGTTGGCTGGAATAACTGGCACCCTGGCCAAACTGGAGTCAACAGGGGAGGAGCTCTGGATTCAAGTATTAATTCGCCCTATCGCTGACGACTGGCACAGTTTCGCTGACCGGTGGATTAACAGTATCAGAAGCGGAGGGGTATTTACGCTCGGGGGGATTGGGGGTGGCGCGCTATGGCTTAGTGGCCTGCTTTCGGCCCTGTGGCGACCACCAGAGCAGGGGGATGGCGGGGCATCGAATACAGTTGAGTTGTCTGAGAGAGACAAAACCAGGATATCTGAAGCTGAAAAAAAGGCTACAAAACTAGGGTATCAGGTCAAGATTCGCCTAGCTTATCTTGGAGAGAGTCAGACAAACGCCAAGCTCCGCATGCAGGCGCTTGTCGGCACCTTTAAGCAGTACAACAGTACAAATCTTAATGGCTTCAAGATGACCAAGGCTAACTACGGCAAGGAGTATCTTGAGAAATACCGTAATCGGTCTTTTCGAGACGACGGATTTATTTTGAACACTGAAGAGCTTGCCTCAGTCTTTCATCTACCACACACTAACGTCGAGACGCCCAATATCGTCTGGGCTAGCTCAAAAACCGCCGAGCCACCCTCGAAGTTGCCTACAATCACCGGAGATCAGGCAACAGATGAGCAGATATCGGCATTCGGAGTAACTAATTTCCGGGGCATCAACCATCAATTCGGTATGCTCAGGGCTGACCGATCTCGTCATGTCTATGTTATCGGTCAGACAGGGACAGGGAAGTCGGGCCTCTTGGAGCTGTTTGCCCTTAGTGATGTTTTCTATGGTCAGGGGTATGCAATTATCGACCCTCATGGTGATTTTGCCATGGACAACATGAGGTTTATCCCTGGAGGCCGCATTCAGGATGTTGTCTATTTTAATCCAGCCGATACTGCCTATCCCATTGGCTTCAATCCGCTAGAAGTTACCGACCCTAGTCAGAAAACTAATATATCCTCTGAGGTCATAGGCGTTCTAAAACGCATGTTCGGCGAGAGCTGGGGGCCGAGATTGGAGTATATTTTACGCTACACCATCCTGGCGCTACTTGATAGGCCTGAGACGACAATGCTAGACATCACCCGCATGCTAACCGACAAGGCATTCCGCAAGGAAACACTCTCTTATTGCAAGGACACGGTGGTGATGCAGTTTTGGAATGTAGAATTCGCCAGCTGGAATGATAAGTTTGTTGCTGAAGCTGTTGCCCCGGTGTTAAATAAAGTGGGCGCATTTACTGCCAACCCAATTATTCGTAATATTATCGGGCAGCCGAAAAGCACCTTTAGCATCAGGCAATTGATGGATGAGGGCAAAATCTTAATAGTCAACCTATCCAAGGGGCTAATTGGTGAGGATAATGCATCGATATTAGGCGCCTTTATGGTGACTAAGATCCAGTTGGCGGCCATGAGCCGTTCAGACATCAATGACATTCGAGATCGCAAACCGTTTTATCTGTATGTTGATGAGTTTCAAAACTTTGCCACCGACTCCTTTGCTACCATCCTGTCTGAGGCTCGAAAGTACGGCCTGAATCTAACCGTAGCCAATCAGTATATATCTCAAATGACTGACACCGTCAGGGATGCTGTTTTTGGAAATGTCGGAACGATGATATCGTTTCGGGTTTCCGCAGATGACGCCCCTGTTATTTCAAAACAGTTTGAGCCAAATTTCGAGCCAGCAGACCTGCTGCAAATGCATAATCGTAATTTTATCATCAATATGGTCATTGGCGGAGAAAAGGTTCCGGCTTTTTCCGCAAAGACACTGGAGCTGCCGCCTCATCAAACAGACAACACGGCTCGTATCATCGAACACACTAGGCGACACTACGCACGAGAGCGTCCCGAGGTAGAGCGGCACATCTCTGCAACTATCACCCCCATAGCTGTCACCGCAAGGCCAGCACCAAGCCCCCCAGCCAGCAGTGCGACTCAACCCAATCAACCGTCCTCTGTAGTGTCACGAAAAACCACCCCTGGTGCAGTAGCGCTGTCTGAAGCTAAGAGTGACAACCACCGAAAAGAAGCTGCATCAGCGGATATTCAACCAAAGAAAAGACGCACTCGAACCAGAAGCAAAAAGCCAAGTCAAGCTACCACGGGCTCGACTGTAGTGGAAAATCAAGCTCCCACAAAGAAGAAAAGGGCGGTTCCAAAAAAAGTAGACAAAACAATACTAAAAATAAAACGCTAAAACCCAGTCTAGAAAATTTGTGTCCATTACCGTAAATGGTTGCATTATTAAGTTGTTTCTGATATAATATAAGTATAGTCTCTTTCTACAAATATCGATTTCTATGAAGACCGCCACAAAGCCACCCTATATCAAACTATCCACTTGGGCGATTAAGTACCTCTGGGTACTTCGAGGGTGTATCTAATAGGCTTTTTTGCCTTTATCGCAATACGACATGTTCACCTCTCAGGCGGACGGGTATAAACCATAAAGACTATTGCAACTAGCTCTACGCAAGACACAGAGTGCAAGAAAGGACTATCCGGAGCTTTACCTATCAGTTGTGTGCTATTTAAGCTATAATTAACACCATGGAAGTAGACAAGAAGAAGACTTATCTAGCGACGATAGCTAGCTTGCCTGGGTCGAGAATGTTTCAAGCCCTGTACGCTACAAACGACAAAGGAGATACGATTGACATTTCTGAGGGGGGCAAGTTGTCCTGTGCAATCGTAGTCAGCTCAATTTTGACGCTATTTGGATTAATCGATCGACCGCACGCAACCGTTGCTAGTACTGTAAGATACGCTCAAGAGTCTGGCTGGACTCAGTCAAATTCACCGACGGTTGGAGGATTGGTCGTGTGGCCGATACTTAATGGGCACACTCATATCGGCTTCTATGTCGGTGACGGGAAATGCATCAGTAACAATGCGGATCTTGGAACCCCTAGTCTCCATCGGCTGGTTATGAGTGATGGAAGAGCGCCAGAATCATTTTTGCATCACACAGAGTTTCTGGGTTAACATTAAACTACGACACCTGCTAAGCTCTATCAGTTCTGCATCGCAGAGGGTCTTAGCGTGTCAAAGTCTAGCATTTGCCTAGCTCGAGACTGTCGCTGCGGTGGGGGATGAGTGGAGGCTATGCAAGAAACACATATGAAGTTAGTTCTCTTCTTGTTCTATATTGTTATTGTCCGAATAGCATAAAATCATCAAAGCGAAAACCCGCAGACAATCAACGAGAAATCTCGCGCAGAGATCAGCGGACGAGTACACAGAACAGTACGGTAGGGCGGACAAGACAAACTCTGAAGTACAGATGATATAGACCTAAAGTATATCAAGAGTAGGTGATACTGTAGTCATGAAAGTTTGATATTTCTAATGTCGTACAATGTACCTTTTACGAATCATGACATAGGCTATCGGTAGCGCACACTAATATGACATCAGCCACCCAATAATACCGCAAACCTCAAGCAGGGAGCGTCCTCTACTGCATCGACTGCGCGGACTGGGCACTGTAACCAGTCTTTCTAGCATCCGACTCCCATCTAATCGCAGTGCTGGTGCTCATTGCAATAAACACAACGACCCAATACAAGGCTCCTGCATCTATCGATCTAGTTTTCCACATTCTAATACTGCCATTTGACTTTTTCTATTTCTTATTGCCCTGCTCCCCTATTTCGACCTTTCAGTTATTTGACTTTTCTTTATTATCATTATAGTACATGGATTTAGGTTCATTCGCAAAAAAAGAACATAATTAGAACACAACAGGGAATCCTCTACGCTCACCCACTGTCCCTGCTCTATTTATAAAACACTCGCTGCTCTACTCTGACATCAATATACCCTGGGCTCAACCCCCGTTCACTGAGAAACCGAATCGCCTTGGCGGCCTCTCCTGCCTGCTCCCCTGCTGACCTGTCAACAGTAGTGCGTATCGCATAGGGCTTATCAATAATCCGGAACTCTACTTGACGCACAGACCCCTCAGGCAGCACGACATCCGAAACCTCCAGGTTGTGTTGCTTAAGGTGAGCCAGGGCTTGGCCAAGAAACGACAAGAATCGTCGATTAACGATCTCCTGACCAGCGACCGTTTCGATACCGCTCTGATCGCTAACACTAATTACTGGGGCTGAAAAAACATTCTTATCAAACACAACACCACCTTCGTCGACAAAAGACACCTTGCCACCAGACTGCCATTGCGCCACTGGCTTACGGAACACCATCTTAAGATTACCTCTAAACATACTGTCCCCCCGCGATAAGCGAACCGACCTGACCTCAGGGGACCTCTCCTGAACAAATGCATCCAGCTGCGCATCATCAAGTAAGAACATTAGCCGCTCAAGAGGTCTTTTGGTAAAATAATCTGCTACAACCTTGGAGTATTTCTCTTGTTGCTTAGATGATATTGAGTTTTCCGCCTGGATGTCAATGGAAATCACAATTTGCGCTACAAAAACAATACCAACAGCCGCTGCGACACCCAGGCCAGCCATCCACTTCGCATATCGTCTTTGCCTCTTGCGTCCTGCGTGCAGCAGTTGTCGATCGGACTCTCCCTGTGGCTTTTGACTGGCTAGTGTCCTGTTTCGTCGATAGTAATCGCTACTTCGTTCATTGCCGGTCAGACCAGATTGTAGTCGTCGCTGTGCCGCCACCTCTCTGCGCGGTGGCTCTGGTTGCTGTTTTTTTCCAAAAATCCCCACACTATCTCCTCTGCTGGGGGATTGTTTTTAATATCATCTCAGCCATATCTGATGCTGCATCTGGGCGAGAAAACTTTCCAAAATTCTCTCCTAACTCTCGTAATATTTTCTGCGCTCGCACTACATGCAAGATCTTTTCAGCGAGCACTCCGCTCCGCTCATTCATCTCCTTTTCCGTCACCACTATTGCTGCTAGCTTGTCTTGGTATACCTTAGCATTTTTTAATTGGTGACCCGCGGTCAATATGGCATTAGGCACGATAATAGTAGGCTTATGCAACGCCGCCAGCTCGCTTAGGGTCGTCGCCCCTGCCCTGGCCACCACAATGTCTGCTGCTGCGAGTACTCGTGCCATACCCTCGTTAATAAATGGCTCAAATCTCCAGCCATCAACAGGCTCAACCCTCTCTCTTATTTCATCGTATTGTTGCGTTCCGGATATCAAAAATACCGACACCTCTTGCAAAAGCTCACCTAAGCTACTGATGATAGCATTGTTTATCCGCACAGCTCCCAGACCCCCACCAGTCACAACGACGAGCGGCTTATTATCTGTAAACCCAAGGTCCGTCTTGAGTTGACGCCGTTCCGCTTCTGAATATGGTCGGAATTCAGGCGCTACCGGCACGCCGATATACTTCGTCTTGTGCGAGGGGTATGAATAGTACCTCAATGGTGCGCCGGTGCCAATTTTTGCGGCAAAGGGCGCAAGCAGTCTATTTGTCAATCCTGGATGAGCATCAGAGTCATGTAGCACCAGAGGAATGCCGAGTAGCTTTGCTGCATAGCCCACGGGCAAGCAGACGAAGCCGCCTTTGATAAAGACTACATCAGGACGCCACCAGATAAGTCGCCATAAACTCTGCACGAAGCCAACGCTAACCTTAAGTAAATCCACCATATTTGGCAGCAGAATGGATGGTCGTAGGTATAGCCATCTGCTAACCCCGTGGTATCGTCGAAATTTACCAGCCGAAACATATTGAACCGGTATCTCTTGGTCGTATTGCGAAAAAATCTTTTTTGCAGTCGGCCCAAACTTGCTATCACACCAAAAGCGAAACTGGTGACTACTGTTCCGTCGATGTATCTCTCTAAAGACTGCTACTACTGGCGTGACGTGCCCGCCCGAGCCGCCTCCGACTGCTAGAATCCTGGCCACTAGCCTCTCCTTCCGTTAATGGTTTGTGTGATGTGTGACGCGACAGCTGAAATACTAGACCCATCGCTGCGCTAATAAATAGCATGCTCGTTCCACCAGAACTAAGGAAAGGCAAGGATATACCCGTTAATGGAGCCACTCCCGTCATGGCTGCAACATTCAACACAACATGCGACGCCACCCAGCCAAACACGCCTGCTGCCACTAGCCTGAGTCTCATATCAGGCAGGCGGGCTGCGACACGCAAGATTGACAGAAGTAGTAAGGTGAATATTGCCAAAATAGCAACCAACCCAACAAAGCCAAAGGTCTCACCCAGAATTGCGAAAATCGAATCGTTCACCGCCTCTGGCAGATACCCAGTAGCCTGGACGCTCTGGCCAATGCCCAGGCCAAACAATCCGCCCGATCCAATCGCAATTCTTGCCTGCTTGATGTGGTAGCTGTCGTCGTCCTTGGTGAGGTGTGTATTGTCATCGCCTTGTAGAAATGTAGTCACTCGCTCCATGCGATGTGGTGCAGATATGACGAATATCAAGCCAACTGATGCCGCGGCGACCAATATCCTTACTAGCACCTTGGTACTGGCGCCCGCTACAATCATCATGGAGAGTATTATTGCTAGTAGCGATATCCCCGTACCAAGATCTTTTTGCAATACAATAACGACAAACAGCGAAGCAGCTAGCGCAATACCGAGTGGAACCAATGTGTCCTGTGTATTATTAATTTTTCCCTGCTGTGCCCGCAGGCCTAAAAATCCAGCCATAAAAACCAACGAACCAAACTTTAGAAGCTCTGATGGCTGAAAACTAATCAACCCACCTAGCTGAAACCATCGATAAGCTCCATTAACCTCAGTCGCAAAAGGAGCATGGAATATTGCCCCAAACACCACTAGCAGCACACCTAATGCTAAACCACTAATAAATAATGTCTTCGCATATTTCTCAGTCACCATTCTGAACGGGACGATGGCAAGTGTAGCAAATGCAATAACTGACACCGCGACTCCCATCAACTGCTTATTAAAGAAGTAGTTGTTGCTATAGCTAGCACCATATGCATGATTGAGCAGGTTAGCTCGTTGCGGACCAATGGCATACATGACCATCAGGCCAAGCATTAATAAAAGCCCGATATAAAGCGCAATATAGTACATCGGCCTATGTCGCCTCACGACCAGGCCGTCAGATGAAGTCTGCCGTCCGCTACGCAATATGCCCTCCCGCCAACGCAAGCATAACACCAACGAATGCCGCTACACAGGCGATGACCCAAAATCTCATGGTCACCTTGGTTTCTGGCCATCCAAGCGCCTCTAGGTGATGATGAATGGGAGCTGAGATAAAAATCTTACGACCAAACAATCGCTTGCTCGTCATTTGAATTAAACTGGACCCGGCTTCAATGACAAACAGCACGCCAATCACTGGTAGCAAAAGCAGTGCGTCTGTCAACATCGCCACCACACCCAAGGATACACCAAAGGCAAAACTGCCGACATCGCCCATGAAAAATCTGGCTGGATATATATTAAACCACAGATAGCTCAGTAGCGCACCCACGACGGTAAAGCAGAACCCTGCCAACAAGGCGTTGCCTTGAAGTAGCGCAATGCCACCAAATGACGCAAAGCTGAGTGCTAATAGCCCGCCAGCTAATCCGTCCAACCCGTCCGATATATTCACTGCGTTACCCGTAGCCACCACCGCAAACGCAAACACTGGCACAATAAGCCAGCCGACCGAGATTTCTCCATAAAATGGCACATGAAAGCTGCTAATACCGAGCTTTACAAAGAAGAACCAGCCCAGTCCTATACCTATGGCGGTTATTAATGCAAATTTAATGCTTGAACGAAGTCCTGCACGACCACCGCCTAGCCCACGGGTGTTGACAATATCATCAATCAGGCCGACAATACCGCCTGCAATCAACGCCGCCAGAGGTAGGTATGTCTGTGCGCGATCTAAATTGAAAACCAGCGTAATTAGTGCGATAGCCACTACACCAATCACACCAGCCATTGTTGGTATATTCCTCTGAAACTTTGCTTCATGGAGCTTATTGAAAACCTCAAGCTTCTTTCCATCTACACTATGCGATCTTTGTTGTTTCCAAAATTTATATCGGTACGCAAAATAGGTATACACAGGGGTCAACGCCATGGCTAGCACGAAGGCCGCTACGCTTAGCAAAAACACATGGGTCATCTCTTCTGTTATTAATTCTCTTGTCATCATCAGCTCCTTGGCGCTATTTTTTTATAGTCAATCATCCAGTTAGAAATATCTGTAAAAATGGGACTGGCGTGTATGCCGCCCTCTAGATTTAACCCCCTGCCTGGAGCAGCGACACGCACCATTATGACATACTCAGGAGCATCTGCACCACCAAATCCAATATAGGTAGCGACAGTTTCATCCTGTGTGTACTGACCACTAGCCGACACCGTCTCCGCTGTACCAGTTTTACCACCAATATTATAGCCTGGTTTGTCCCCGCCAGCCATCCACGATGAGCCCCTGGCCTGCACCAGCATATCAGCCATCTCAGCCGAGGCTTGTGATGAAACTGTTTGCCGCAACGGTTTGACTTCGCTTTTCGACATGACTCCGTCTTTAATATCTCCAGACACCAATGTAGGCCGATAATACTCGCCTCCATTTATGACTGAGCAAAACCCTGCTGCGACCTGTATCATTGTAAGGTTCATGCTCTGTCCGTATGTCATGGCAGAGTATCGCACCTCATTGCCCTCTACGGTATCAGGCGGATAGATATACCCAGTCTCTTCAGCTACCTCGATGTCTGTTTTTCTACCCAATCCGAACTTATCATAGTAGTATCCGTACAATACCTGCCTGGCTGCATTGTCGATTCGTTCGCCACTGCCAAGTTTTCGAGCCATGGCTATCGTACCAACATTCAGGGAGTTGTTCAGGACTGACTGCATGGTAGTTGTGCCGCCAAGACCCTTTAAGGCATTGCACATGGATCTGTCCGCCACCTGGATGCAGTCGCTATTCTGATAAGTCGAGTTTGCGTGTATAACCCCCTTATCTATTCCGGCTGCAAGCGTAAAGGTTTTCACCACAGACGCTGGCTCATATGGCGCCATCGTGATATCGTTTACAAACACCGAGGCGTCCTTTACCTTGCCGTACTCAGCTGGGTAGAAAGCCGGGTAGTTCGCCATCGCCAAGACATGGCCACTGCGTGGGTCTAAAACAAGCACACTCCCCTCTGTTGCTCCAGCCTTTTCGATGCCCCGTCGCAACGCCTCCTCGGCATAACTCTGGACGTTCCTGTCAATCGTCAAAACAATATCTTTGCCTCTCTTAGGCTCAATTCTGATATTGTCTTTGCCTAGAGTCAGTGGTACATTCTGAACATCAGCCACTGACCTCAGTAGCCCATCCCTACCTCGCAAAACATCATCCATCTGCTGCTCAATTCCGTATTGACCCTTGCCTTCGGTGTTTACAAAGCCCAATACCTGGGCTGCCAATTGACCCTCTGGATAGCTCCTAATTGAACCACCCTGAAAGCCCATGCCAGTGAACTTGTACGCCTTCAGCGACTCAGCCTGCGTACGAGTGATACTCCTGGCCAGCACCTCATAGCGAGATGACTTTTTGGCCAACTTTGCCTCTATATCACCGACCAGTTCGCCACCTGCAACATCTCTCAGTGCATCGACTATTTTTTGACGCTCCGCCTCTTTTATTAATTCAGGATCAGCAATCACAGTATAGGCCACTCGATTCATAACAACTGGAACTGCCTTAGTATCATCCATCATGTATATCTCGCCTCGAGCTGCAGGAATAACAAAGCTTCGTTGCTGTGCCTCTCGGGCAATCTCTCGATATTCATCGTGTTTAATTATCTGTAGCCAAAATAATCTCATTAAAAAAACCGTCATCACCCCAAGGAGGATCACGGCCAAAACTGTCGTTCTATTCAGTGTTTTTTGTTGCTGCATACAGCTCTAATTATACCATAATCGTCTTATCTTGCGTAGTCGATCGCCTCTGGCTGAGTCATCGCAGAAGCAACAGCACTACCCTTAACTCTTTCAAGTGAGGTTAAACGAGCATTCTGCACTTCCAGCTCAGACTTCTTGGCTGTCAACTCATTGATTTGAGACTCCAGCCCCTGTGCTTCGTAGCTATAAGCAGTAGTCTTGGTGGCTTGCGTTAGATAAATTAACCCAAGTACTGTAATCATTAGTGCTACGAGAATCGTGTGAGCAATAGGGCCTAATTTTGTATCAGAGCGGTACCTAGCTGCGTTCTGGTTTCGCCTCATGGTTGACTGCGCAATCGACGAACGACGCGCTGTAAATGTGGTGGTATTTGTTTGTGTCATTTTAATGCGTTTGTTTCTTTTTATTTTTCATGAGTCACTAGACTGCCTCTGTGAAACAGAGCAGCCTAGTGACTTTCGTGCCCCCTTTAGGGTGCTCAAAGACGAGATCTAACCGTGGCGAACTAGTACTCGTTCTGCGGCGTCCGCGTCATGAAATTGTACTTTGATGTGGATTGGCATAGTTGCCCTCCTCTTTTTGTTTATGTTTTTACGGCGGCCCGAAGTTTTGCACTTCGGCTCCGCGGATTGGGAGCGTCATAAATACTGCCATCGATTGGCCTCTTAGTCAAAACTTTCAGCTCTGCTTCGTAACCTGACGCCGTCTGGTCGTTAAAATACTGTTTAACTAGACGATCTTCCAGGCTATGAAAGCTAATTACTGCAACGCGACCACCCCTGTTTAACAGCTTTGGTAGAAGCGGCAGTAGCTCAGAAACAAGCCTAAGTTCTTGATTGACTTCGATACGCAGTGCTTGAAAAGTACGAGTCGCTGGATGGCGCCTGCCCCCATGCCGACTAACTGCCTTGATTATGTCTGCAAGTTGTCTGGTCGTCTCAATTGGCCTAGCACTAACGATTGCTTGCGCAATGCGCCTGGCCTGCCCATAAGGCTCCTCGCCGTATCGAGCGATAATATCTGTCAACTGCTCAAGTGTATAAGAGCTGACTACCCCCGATGCGGTCTGAACCTGCCGTTGATCCATTCTCATATCGAGTGGACCATCCGACTGAAACGAAAACCCTCTTACTGCAACGTCAAGTTGCGGTGACGACACCCCCAAATCAGCCAAAATCATATCAAATGTTTTGCCTTCGCCTATCAGCGACAAAGCCGCGGAAACAAAATCGGTCTCCATAAGCCTAGCCCCCTGACGAACCAGATCCTGCACTGACTGAGCCGCAAAACTATCGCGATCAACCAGTACTGAGTCTGTGAAGTTTTCTGTTTTAGCTAAAACCTGTCGCGCATGACCACCATACCCTACCGTTAAATCGAGATATCGATTACCTGGTTGCGGGTCCAATAGGTCAAGCACCGGCTTGAGCAAAACAGGAACATGAACTGGCGCATCATTAAATGCCTCCAGCTGTGGTGGATGTTCTTTTATACTCATCGACAACTATTATACCATGAGGATCACCTCTGGTGTCGTAGTTGTCCTCGAGATCACCTAACTAGGTGCGAGATGCGGGGCTATTTTGTTTTTGCTTTTGAGTGTTTGTTTTTGTTTGTCTAGTTATCGAAATGCTTGTGCGAAAATAATGGATAGCCAGAGGCGTACCATGATAAGAAAGCGTTTCGTATTAAGAGACTTATGTGTGAGGTGGAGTTTTTTGGGAGGTAAATAGGAATGTGCGTGCTTTTTTTAGAGTGGAGCACAGCAACCATCACCCCTCTCCTACACCTAGATAGCTGATCTCGAGAGTGTTCGTTTAGTTTGTTAAAGTGCGCGCAAGCAAATTATGACCCAGATTCAGCGGCCATGATACGAAAGTATACTCCGACTCTGACGGCCTCAATTTCGCGGTCAATCCCTGCATAGTCAAGCAGATGCTGCTCGACGACTACCCGACCTTGTTTCTGGTCAAGCTCGGCAGATGTTTTACCGCGACGGAAGCGAACATTTAGGTCTGCTATCTCTTCGTCAAGAATACTTCCGGCAAGCGCCGCCTCGACTTCCCTGTCCCACACGACCTGTGGATACAGGTGGAGATAGTTGCCAAACCCTCGAGTTATAACAACCCCGGAGGCAAACTCAGCTCTAAGCTCTGTCGGCATGGTCAAACGTCGTTTGTCATCCAACTTGCGCTCAAAGTAGTCTATTGCCACCGATATCCCTTCCCTACTGGTTAATGTTGTTTGTGCAGTGGTGTGTTTGTTTCGTGGTGTTACCCACTTTCTTCCACTACCCCCACTATACTACCCACTGCGTCCCACTTGCAAGTCTTTTTCGCCTATTTCAGGCATAATATCATCAATCTAAAACTTTTCCACAGTTTTGTGGAAAAGTCTAGTGTTAATTCATCACAACTACGCTACATGTAGCGCCTAGGTGTCAAACAAGCAAAGATACCAGGGGCCTTAAAAGATACTGGAAAATTCACGCAAACAAGAGCCTTATGCAGTAGCGCTCTGTGGACTTACGCCACAACATCATCACCGAAGTGCTTTTTGAGTCGCGCAACAATCGAGCCGTGATGCCTACCGAAAGACTGGCTCAAGACCTCGATATCTGGATTGTTTTGAAACTCTTGCTTCAACCTCTCGTCGTCATCCTTTGTCCATGGCCGAAAGGCGTTCGGATAAGTCTCGCGCATTTTATCGATTTTTTCTCGCCAACCACTCGAAGGTTTTTCTCGATTAGGATTTTTTGAGACATTTTTCATCTCAACGCGTAAATATTCATACTTTTTTGCCGCCGACTCACTTTCGGCCCTCAAGATCCCATCAATAGCCAAAGCATCGCCTGATACTTCAAGGGCTTTGCGGTTTATACCATAAAGATACAGACTCTCGATATTCCTAACTCGACTAAGCGCCACATAACCCATACCCTCAACAAAAGCCTTGCGAAGATCGATTTTTGCCTCATCCAGCGTCATCCCCTGACTCTTGTGCACAGTGATCGCCCACGCTAACCTCAAAGGGACTTGCGTAATACTCGCTCGTTTTTGCTCTCCATCGCGTAACTCCCACGATTCTGGCGACATCACCACCTCTTTATTATTTCTAAACTGAACTATCGGATACTCTGTTAGTGGCTCAAAGCCAACAACCGTCCCGATGCTGCCATTAACATATCTTCGATTTGTATCATTCTTCACCGCCATCACCAGCGCACCCTTTTTAACAATCAATCGCTCTGGTGCCAATACCGATCGCCTCAAACTCTCAACATACACCTTCGAACCCGTCGTCGTCTGTTCATACTCCTGTTGATCGCCATCTATACCTGCCAACCGCGACAGATTTATCCTATCCACATCAACATTCACCGTATGAAGTTCTGTCATATCCTCTGTCGTGGGAGTTACCTCTGTGCGCGCCAACAGCTCTTCAGCATGCCTGCGGCGCAAATCCCCAGAGCGAAGTGCGGTCAAAATATCAAGTAGCCCATCATCACCATCCTGACGGTATTGCTGATCCAAGTAAAGCACGACTGGCTGTAGCTCCTGCCAAACACGCGAGTACACCACAAAACCACCACCCCTCGAGTCGCCACGATTTATTGGAGGTAGCTGGAAAAAGTCACCAGACATCACTACTTGAGCACCGCCAAACGGTAGATCTTTATTTCGGACAACCCGCATAACCTCATCAACCATATCCAGCCGAAAGTCATGAAGCATCGAAATCTCATCAATCAACAAAACATCAGTTTTTTCTATCACTTCTCGCCGAGTTTTGGACATTTTTTCCGCGAAACCCGGACGCAGCTCATCATTGACCCCAATTCCACTCCAGCTATGGATGGTATTCCCCCCGAGATGTGTCGCCGCCAGTCCTGTCGTCGCCGTAACCGACACCTTTTTTCCCAGCCCTCTCGCCTGACGAATAAATTTATTTAGCAAATGCGTCTTGCCCGTCCCTGCAGCACCAGTAAGTAGTGCCGACTTTCCGGAAAGCAAAATCGCTAGCGCCAATTCTTGGTCCATCAACAAACCTTGGTCAATTTATCTTTAACCCCCAAATAAGAGGCCACGAACTGGTCTTGCACCTCTCTCGCATAAGGATTCTCATCGACAATCGAACAGAACAAATCCCAGCTATCACCCCCCTGAACATTTCGGAGGCTAATCAAATCATCATACGCCATCGTCGATATATCACTGTCGGGTATGCCCATCTCATCTAAAGTATGCCCGATAAAGTGACTCAGCCCCTGGACATATGCCATTTCTCGGTCATGCTCATCGGCGGTTTTATAAATAACTCGAAGCCCAATCTCGTTTCTTAAAAAATCCACGATAGTCTTCTCTTTTTCTGAGTCAATTCTGACTGGACAAACTACACACTTCAAGCCTGTTAATCCTTGGTTTTTTGCGATACTCGCTGGTCCAAACATTGGGTGGGTGCCAAGTAGCTGGCATGTCTTAGGTAGCACTCGGTCTAACACCTCGAGTGGCTTAATTTTTACCGAAGCAACATCCACAACAAGTGCTGAAGGATTGATAAGCTCTAGGTTGGATGTGAAAAAATCCTCTAAAAACTGTGCTGGGATTGACGGAATTATTATTTGACTCGACAAAACCTCCTCAACCCCCGCAAACCTAGCCCCAAATCCAGCATCCCCCTCCTCTCTAGAACGAGAAGAGACCACTATCTCACAATACGGCGACAGATGCTCAATTAAAACTTTACTGAAATCGCCATAACCGATTATGCCTAGTCTACCCTCAAATCGCATACCTACCCCCTCGGCGGTTCGCCCTCTGGCTCACCAAGCAGTTTCTTCGACTTAATCTCATAGCGCTTACCTGTCAGGCCACTAGTAACATAATCCTCATTTATCAAACTAACAAACATGTCGAGGTCGCGCC
>CAYVCA010000006.1:4641-24365 GCA_964450025.1 uncultured Candidatus Saccharibacteria bacterium | reverse complement strand
CGAATACGCGTCAGAAGGTCGGCGATTGGATCTGTAGTTTGCATTGACATATTTCTAATCTCCTTTCCTTCTCACCAACTACTCTTTGTTACTCCGGGTATTTCACCCTTGGCTGCTTTTTCTCGAAAATTAATGCGGTTGAGGCCAAACCGCCTCATGTAAGCTCGGGGACGACCACTCAGGTTGTCTCGATTCTTTTGACGACTCGGGCTTGAGTTACGAGGCAGCTTTTGCAAGCCCTCTTGGTCGCCAAGCTCCTTCAGTTCAGCTCGCTTTGCTGCGTACTTAGCTATCAGCTTGGATCGCTTCTTATCGCGAGCAATATTTGACTTCTTAGCCATTATCGCACACCTCCTTTCTTCTCGAACGGCATACCGAATTTCTCTAGCAGCGCTCGTGAGTGATCACGATGCTGTGCATTGATTACAAAGGTAGCCTGAAGGCCGTGGGCAATTTGCGTCTCTTCAAAAGTTAACTCTGGGAAAATCGACTGCTCAACTATACCCAGGTTATAGTTACCGCTTCTATCGAACTTGGCCGAAACACCGTGGAAGTCGCGGACGCGCGGTAGAGCGATATTGATGAGGCGATCCATGAATTCGTACATACGAGAACCTCTTAGTGTTACGCTGATACCGACTCGGTTCATGCCTGCGCGAATCTTGAACCCAGCTATCGATTTCTTTGCCATCCTATCAACAGGCTGTTGACCTGTAATTTTTTCTAGGGTATTTCGCACTGCTTCATAGTGACGCTTATCGTCCTTGTTTTTACCGATACCGACGCTTACTACTATCTTCTCTAGAACAGGTGCCTGGTGTATATTATCCAGTTCCAATTCGCTCTGAAGCGCCTTAGCATATTCCTCTTTATACAAGACCTTCAAGCGAGGAGCTAGCGTGGCCTGTTTTATCTCTGCCATTATTTAATCTCCTTATTCTTTGCTTGCCTGGATACACGGATCTTGTCTCCGTCTGTATTCTTCGCAAATCCAACACGGCTAGTCTTGCCAGTTTTCTCGTCGACGACCAAGGCAACCTTGCTTGAGTCAATGGGTGTATGAATGTCTTTCTTGCCGCCAGTAGGATTGTATTGGCTCGGTCGAATGTGGCGATGGCCTACGCCGACACCCTCAACAAGCACCGTACCCGCTAGTCGATTAACCGCAAGAACCTGGCCAGTTACTCCCTTGTGCTTGCCGGATATGATTTTCACATTATCATTTTTTCGAATTCGCGCCATCTAGAGCACCTCCGGAGCAAGACTTATGATTTTATTGTAACCGAGATCTCGCAATTCACGCGGTACTGGTCCAAAAACTCGTGTAGCTTTCGGCTGCTTGTCGTCGCCTATGATAACGACCGCGTTGTCATCAAAACTGATTGTTGATCCGTCTTTTCGTTGAATCTGGTCACGAGTTCGAACCACCACCGCCCTAGCGATGGACTTCTTCTTGACGACTCCAGTGGGGCTAGCCTCCTTCACTGAGCACACGATAACATCGCCTACTCGTGCATACCTACGCCGTGTACCACCTAGAACTCTGATGCACAACACGCTCTTTGCCCCCGAGTTGTCGGTAACCTTCAAACGAGATTCCTGCTGAATCATCCCTCATCCTCCTCACTAAGCACCTCTTGCTTCAGCTCTATCGATCCACGGGATTTTTCGTCAATCTTCAGTAGTGTAAAACTCTTTGTCTTAGATAGTGGACGAGACTCGATAATAGTCACTTTGTCCCCAGCCTGTGCCTGGTTAGTTTCGTCATGTGCAGTATATTTCCGCGTGACGGTGTATTGCTTTCCATATAGTGGGTGGGTCTGTCGAGAGGTAACTGTTACAGTTATAGTTTTGTCTCGGGCAGTACTAGTAACAACACCCGTTAGTGTCTTTTTAGTCATTACTGACCCTTCCTTTCATTAATCTGCGTCATTAGACGAGCTATTTCCTTGCGGTATGTAGCGATTATTTTTGGGTTAGCAAGCTCGCCAGCTCTATTTGATCGCTTAGCGACTATTAGGTCGTTTCTTTTCGACTCAAGAGCTTGACTTAATTCTGCTATAGACTGAGTGGCCAGGCTAGCCTGATCCTTTGTTGCTATTTTAGAAGCTGTGTCAGTCATACTATACCTCCTCTCTAACTAAGAACTTGGTCTTTACGGGTAGCTTATGGCTTGCTAGGCGCATTGCCTCTCGAGCCGTGTCTACAGGGACGCCCTTCATTTCGAATAAAATAGTTCCAGCTTTAACTTTGGCTACGAAAAATTCTGGATTACCCTTACCCTGGCCCATTTTCAAGCCAATAGGCTTGCGGGTAACAGGCGTATGAGGGAATATACGAATCCAAATTTTGCCGCCTCTTTTGATATACCTAGTCATGGCCTGACGAGCAGCCTCTATTTGTCGAGAATTGATTCGTTCGTTTGATTGGCTCTGCAAGGCATAGTCACCGAACGCTATATAGTTTCCACTGGTGGCGTGACCGCGATTTTTGCCTATTCGGACTTTTCGGTACTTGGTTTTTTTAGGTAATAGCATATCAACTAGCCCCTCTCACCCTTATAAATCCAGACCTTGACGCCAATGATCCCATCTTGAGTCTGGGCGCGTGCAGTATGAAAGTCGATATCAGCACGGAGGGTATGCAAAGGCACCGACCCTTCGATAACTTTTTCTCTTCGAGCCATCTCAGCACCGTTCAGCCTTCCAGCTACCTCAATACGGACACCTTTTGCACCTGCTGCCATGGTATTTTGCGCTGTCATCTTTGTTGCTCGTCGAAAATTAATGCGCCTCTCAAGCTGCCTGGCAATATTCTCAGCTACAAGCTTCGCAGCCAGCTCTGGACGGCGGACCTCCTCGATATTAATGCGTATAGGTAGGCTAACTATCTTTTCGATCTGCTGTTTCAACTCATTTACGCCAGCACCGCCACGACCAATCACGACACCAGCCTTTGCTGTGTGTACGGTGATGGTGATTAGATTTACGCTGCGCTCGATCTCGATTAGGTTGATTGTTGGGCGGGAAGCGAACCTTTTTTCTATTAGTTCGCGGATCTTATGATCTTCCGCAATTGCTTTTGCAAACTCTTTCTTGTTGGAGGTAAACCAACGAGAGCTCCAGTTCTTATGAACCTGCAGACGGAAGTTGATTGGGTTGACTTTTTGGCCCATTTACTTCTCCTCCTTACTCTTAGGCGCTTCATCGACATTGACCGTGTCGGTCTTCTTACTGCTTGACTGGGATTTTGGGGTAACTTTCTTGGGTTTCTGCGTGCCAGCCAAGACGACCAATATGTTTGATGTCTTCTTCTGATAGGGCAGCGCTCTACCCCTTGAGGCTGGAACAAACCTCTTCAGCCGAGTGCCCGTCGTAACGGATATGGTGTCAATAGACAGAGACGACCCATCTAGGCTGTGGTTGTTTATTGCATTTGCTCGCGCACTTTCAATAGCCTTCTTGACTGGCTGACTGGCACGGCGAGGCACGTGATCAAGGATTACTAAGGCATCCACCACGGTTCGCCCGCGAACTAGCGCAGCCACCAGGCCAACCTTCCGAGGCGCCTGGTCTACGCCCTTGGCGTAAGCTTTTACCGTATAGATCTGGTTGCTCATACTTACCTCTTGTCCTTTCCACCGTGCTTGCGGAACTTACGAGTTGGACTAAACTCCCCTAGCTTATGCCCAACCATGTTCTCGGTAATTACAACGGGAACATGAATTCTTCCGTTGTGTACAGCTATGGTTCTGCCGACCATCTCTGGAGTAACTGTGCTTGCCCTGGCCCAGGTCTTAATTATGGTTCGATCATTGAGGTCTAATGCAACAATTTTCTTGGCCAACTTAGCATCAACGAACGGACCCTTTTTGAGTGATCTACTCATCGTAAACTACCTCTTCCTCTTCGCATCATGGCGAGTTCTTACGATTAACTTATTCGAACCTTTTCGGCGACGAGTTCTATAACCAAGTGTTAGCTGGCCCCATGGTGTACGAGGCGGCTTACCGGTACCGTGTCGTCCGCCATCCCCACCTCCATGCGGATGATCGGTGGCGTTCATTACTACACCTCTCACAGATGGTCGGATTCCCTTTCGGCGATTCCGACCGGCTGAACCGACTTTGATGTTCTGGTGCTGAACATTACCAACCACACCTATGGATGCCGTGGCGTTCAGATGGATTCGCCTGACCTCACCAGACGGCAGCTTGACCAGTGCATAATCGCCTTCTTTTGCCATCAACTGAGCCCTGGTTCCTGCTGATCGAACAATCTGAGCACCATGACCAGGGATGAGCTCGATGGAGTAGATGAGGGTTCCTGCTGGGATGATAGAAAGCGGCAATCGGTTCGATGACTCAATCGGAGCATCCTTACCTGTCCTAATAATCTTACCCTTTATCATCGATGTGTCAGCCAGTATGTAGTGATAGAGACCATGCTGATCCTTAACCCTGGCTATTCTGGCTGAGCGGTTTGGATCATATTCGATTTCCTCTACCGTCAGTACCAGGTCTGGCGAAAGCTTGTGACTCACCAACCTATAGTGCCTGCGCACTCCACCGCCACGATGGCGGGTTGTTATTCTTCCCTGGTTGTTTCGGCCAGCATTCTGCTTCTTTGTCTTGAGCAGGCTCTTAAGTGGCTTTCTGGTTGTAATCTGCGAAAAATCCTGACTTGTCATACCGCGGCGTGCAGGAGTCGTTGGTTTGTAAGTAGTAGTGGACATTATTTGCCCCCCTCGTTCTGTTCGACTGTATCAAAGACTGGCAGGCTGTCACCCGACTTGAGGGTGGCGTACACCTTCTTTGTGTCCCGTCGCTTAGTGAGACCAGGGAAGCGCTTTTTTCCTCTCGAAAATCTGATCGATTTGCCCGTCTGAATTTGAGTTTTTATTGACACCACAGTTACATTAAATTGTGATTCAATAGCATCCCGAATCTCGTTTTTATTAAGTGATACTGGCGCATTAAATGTATAGACATTATTTAAGCTCTGAGCGTAGGCCTTCTCGCTAACAACTGGGGATATCATCGCTAGTTTTGTCATTGCTTGATCTCCTCTCCGAGCCACTGCGTGATTACTGGCAGTGATTCTGGCGTCATAACTATGCTGTCAGCATTTAATATGTGGTATACGCTAAGATAGTTTGCCTTTACGACTAATACTCTTTGAATATTATTGGTTGATCGCATCAACTCTGGAGTTTTTTCGTCTACAACTATCAAAACTTTGCGTTCAAATTTATTATCATCAAGGAATTTGGCCATGTCAGATGTTTTGCCAGATGGCTTAATGTCTTTGATAACAATCTTTTTAGCTTCATTAGCAAGCGTTAGCGCCTGTCGCAGAGCAACTCGTTTTGAGGTCTTAGAAATCCTTTTAGAATAGTTCTCATTGCCACGGGGGCCGAACACTACACCACCGCCGCGCCAGATAGGATTTCGAGAAGACCCGAAGCGTGCACGACCAGTTCCTTTTTGTCGCCAAGGCTTTTTGCCGCCTCCTCGAACCTCACCCCTCTGCTTGGTTGTAGCGCTCGATTGTCGAGCACTAGCCAGATAACTGTCGTAAGCAAGCTTAAGAAGCTCGTGATTATCGACATCTACGGCAAATATTTCCTTCGGTAGTTTTACTGAATCAGCCATTACGAATCACCTCCTAGGATAATCAGACCTTTTCGTGGTCCAGGAATCGCACCCTTGACACCAATCAAGTTCGTTTCTGCATCGACATAGGCTATCTCGAGATTCTTAACTGTGACCTGCTCTGCGCCCATTCTTCCCGCCATTCGCTTACCCTTGAAGACTTTTTGAGGGTACATTGACCCTATAGAGCCAGGCCTGCGTACATTTCCGTTACCACCATGTGTTTTCTTGCTGGTGTTGAAGTTGTGTCTCTTGACGGTACCAGCAAAGCCTTTGCCCTTGCTGATGCCAGTTGCGTTCACAGTGTCCCCGACCGCAAATACTGAAACACTTATTTTATCGCCCACCTTGACATCGGGTAGGTCGACAACCCTGAACTCTCGAATATATTTCGGAGTTACTTCGGCTGATTTAACATGACCAGCCACGGCCTTGCTCAAGTTCTTACCCTCTCCAAAAGCAACCTGAACCGCGCTATAGCCATCGATGTCGACGGTTTTCACTTGAGTTACGGTGACAGGGCCGGCTTGAATGAGCGTCACTGGAATTGCGCGCCCATCGTCCGCCAAGAGCTGGGTCATACCTAGTTTGGTACCGAGAAGTGTTTTCACTTTTCCTCACTCCCACTTAAATACTCTTGATGACCAGCGGTTTCCAGCTATACCAGACCTTCTCATTCATCAAGAGATAAATTTTATATTACGCGTAATTACTTATTACCAAATCATTCTAACACAACCAATCAGCTTTAGTCAATAGGCATGGTGCAAAATTTTGCTTAATTTATCCGTAGCTGATCTGTGCTTAACTATAGTAACCTTAATATTAGGGGTGATGGATGTATCGAACGAGCCTAGATCACTATCCCAACAGGCGTAAACGAGGTCAGAATCGCCATCAGAATGAGTGTGGCATACCAAATCTTACGATTAAACTGGTACTTCTCCACCCAAAGGACAAGTAGTAGTGCGATGATCAAACCCACGGGAATTGCCTGGATGGATAGGCTGCCTGCTGAGATGGGGTTACTCAGTCGCAGCCATAGAGCGCTGAGAATGATAAAAACGACTAATTTCAAAAAAAAAGCGGCATCGTTTTCGTAAATTCGCTCATTTCCCTTGCGACTAAAAAATGCAGAGGTTTTTGATCTGTTGCGTGAGTATGTTCTTTGCTTTTGATTTAAGTTAGCCATGTATTACCCACATAATACCAAGTGGAGCATTGCGTGTCAATGAGCTTGTGCTAAACGCCATAGTTGAGTATAATGTCAGGCATATAGAAATCAATTGGAGGTGTATTCGAATGGCAACCAAAAAACCAGCGGCAAAAAAAGCAACTAGTAAAACTACAGCAAAAAAGACATCGAACAAATCCACACAGATAAAAACCGCGAGTACGAATCGAAAGGTTACTGCCAAAAAACCAACCCCGGTTTCGAAAGCTAAAAAGTCTACACCTAAAAAGAAGGCTGAAATGAAATCCTTCCGGGCTTGCGCTGATGACTCCAACTTTATGCAGTTCAAGTTTACAACTCAAACCCTGTACTGGCTAGTGATTGCCGCCGTGTCAGTATCATTCATCCTCTGGTTGGCCAAGGTTCAATCAGACATAAATGAGCTCTTTGATCAGATAGAGACGATCCAGCAGCAGGATGTCTTGCTCGACGCGGCTCTGCTTGAGAAGCGTTAAGTTATCAGGATGTAGGAATGCGATACTAAAATACTCCAGCGGAACTGGAGTATTTTTTAAGTATCGACAGAAATTACATTCTAATTTCTGCGTCCACCCCAGCGGGTAAGCTGAGGTTTTGTAGGTTATCAATAGTCTTGGCTGTTGCATTGGTGATATCGATCAGTCGCTTGTGAACACGCATCTCGTATGTCTCGCCGCCTGACTTATAGACATGGGGGCTTTTGACGACTGTAAAAGTACTCCGACGAGTTGGTAGAGGAATCGGCCCTGCAACATCGGCACCAGTCCTCAAGGCTACATCAATAATTTGCTTTGCAGACTGATCAATCACTCTATGGTCGTTAGCCTTTAACCTAATGCGGATTTTAACACCCTTAGTTTCCGTCATACTATTCTCCTTATGTGCATCTCCGCAACCTCAGCTCGATTCGATCGCTCGTCTGGCTGAATTATCGAAGTAAGTTATTATTCGTTGCTGATTATATCAAATGTTGACAGGATCGGCAATACTAGCTATTTATTGTCATTTACAAAATCAGGCTACGATGGTGCAACTTGATTAATAGACTCCCTGACTATGTGCGCGGATTTATTTAGCGCTACTCGCTGCCTCTCTGTTAGTGGGTAGCCTGAAAGAATTTTCACCCCTTCCCTATTGACAACCGACGGCAGCCCAAGAACAACATCATTAACCTCATACTCACCCTCAACCAGAGAGCAAACGGGATAAATTGTCCCTGTTGACTGCATAAGTGCCGATACAATTTTGGATATTACAAACCCTATGGCAAAATATGTTGATTTTTTAGCCTCGATAATGCGATAGGCGCGTTCTCGGATTTTCTGCTCTACGCCCTCGGCCATCTCGTCTTGAAAGCCAGGATATTCGTTGATAGGAATTTCGCCGACCTGAGCTGTTTCTATGGTTGAGAATGACGAGTCTCCATGTTCACCCAGTATATACACATCGACATCCCTACTGCCAATATCAAGGCCATCTGCAAGAATTGATTTCAGCCTCGCAGTGTCAAGTACAGTACCGGTGCCAAAGACTCGATTTTTAGGTAAGCCTGACTCTTTCAGTGCTACATATGTCAATACATCGACTGGATTAGACACCACAAGTATGTAGGGCGTGGCGCCATGCATCATTATCTTCCGTACTGTCTCACGAATAATTTCAGCGTTTATGCTCAGCAGCTCCATACGGGTCTGGCCTGGTTGTTGAGGTGCTCCAGCGGTAATGATGACAATATCGTCAGTCTCTATGTCTTCAACTGTCCCTGGTCGGACGAGTACATTCCTATCTATCCCCATCGCATCATTAATATCTGCAGCCTGACCCCAGGCTGTCTCTGCGGTTCGATCAATTAACACTATCTCCTCAGCCACACTCCTAAGGCCTATGGCGTAGGCAGCAGCAGATCCGACCATGCCAGCTCCAAAGATTACTACTTTTTGCTTACTCATTATTACCCCCATTGCTTACTTGGCTTATTATATTGTAACAAATTAGACACCTATTTACAGGCTCACCATGTCTTAGTATTTGAATCATAACCTCTTCTGCTATAGTCCTGTCTATTATTCAGATTAGTCGCTCTCTTTTGCCGAATAGACCTCATCTTACTGGATAGATCATCGATCTTTTGTTCGGACGGCGTATCAGCAGAGTCAATTTTCTCATCCGCCCTACTCCTATCCTCGTCACTCGACTGATCGTCATTTCGAGCCAACTTGGCCTGCTCGGCCTTCTCCTCGACCCGCTGAAACTGGCGACTAATGGCTTCTTTTTGGGTCAGAGGCTTATCAGACTCGGGCTTGGCATCTAGTTCTTGGCTGGAATCTGCTTTTTTTGAAACTTCGTCTTTCTGCTGCTTTAGCTCGGTCTCATTAAAACCACAACTATCTGATCCGTCCCGAATAACCGACTTGGCCTTGTCTAGTAGAACTATAGCCTCATCGTACTTCTTATTGGCAGTCAAGCTGTCTGCTTGCACCTCTAGCGCCAGAACAAGATTAATCCTAACTGAACACTCTCGCGCCTGGTCTATGAACTCTAGCGCCTTCTCGTACTGGGTCTGTGATTCTGAAAACTTTGACTGTTTGTATAGGATATTCCCGTAGTCATAAAGTATAGCCCCTCTGTCAAAGTAGTTTAACCACAGCGCCGACTGAAGCTGAGCATTAGCCATGGCGTAGTCGGTTTTATTGTATGAAGAATGAGCTAGACTAAATGACATCAGAAACAACGCTAAGATCAGTGCAAATAGCAATAAGGGGACGGTAACAGGAAGCGAATATAGAACTAGCAGCTTACGCTTTCTGAGGCGGTTCTTTTTAAAGTCTAATACAGAAAGGTCATATGGTCTATTATTGCTCATGTCCAGCCCTTTGTCTTTACCAGGCGACTTAGCTGTTGTGCTGTGTTTCGTAATCTACGCAAGTCTGGCAGCATCAGACCCGTGGCGACAACTGCAAAAATCCAATAAATATCCATATAGCTGTCGACTTCACGACTGTTTTTTATTATAGACTCCGTGTTGATGCCCTCTATAACCTGTTCGATTGACTCCGGAGCGGTACGATCAAAGAATCTGACTCCCATTTGCTGGGCTATATTTGATAGTGCATCGGGTGATGCTTTAGATATGGCGTAGGGTTCTCGGTCTGCAACAGCGTTTTCACCATAATATACAACAAACTCATCAGGCTGCTCAACTCCATCATAATCCATAAAGGGGATCTTGCCACCGGAGGTAGTGCCATATCCCAGAACCGCCCCGCCAGCTATGAGGCCTGAGATTAGCTTAAACGACGCCGGGGAGTCTTCGATGGTCTGCTCGCCATCACCAAGATAAAAAACGATTCTACCCCTGTCTGGAGATCGCTGTCTGCTCCGATTAAGCTCGTCTTTGATCACACCAAGAGGCTGACTTATTGATGAGCCAGTGCTTACATATTGGTTCGTCGTACTGATCACTTCAGCAGCTGTCGTCAGGGCAGATGAGTCTACGGTTAGCGGCAGCTCTTGGATTGCCTTGGTGGAAAAGGTTATCAGTGAAAATCGAGCACCAGGTAACTTTTCAGCTATGGCTGCAATATCCTGTTTCGCTCGTTCGATCCTTGATTTCTGCTCAGGCATATCCCTCACCCTCATACTCATCGTCTTGTCGACAACAAAATACACATCCAATAGCGAATTGCCCGTAAATTTTGACTCCCCAGGAATCATTGGTCGAAACATGATAGCTACTAACATGAGCAATACGGCAAGTCGACGCAACCACACTCGTGCATGGCTTCGGTCATGGCGGCCATTGTAGATTATCCATCCGAAAAAACCGATCGACAAGATAGCCAGCGCTAACACCAGTGACCAGTGGAAAATTGGCTGAAAAATCACAAGCGTAACCTCCAGGCTACTGCGAACACGAGACTAAGGGTTACGAATGATGCAATAATGAAAGCCTGGGGTATATCCGTATATACCACCTGGGGTGATCCATCAATTCTTGAAACCTCCTGCTTGTCAATCTGCTCAATTACCAGCTTGACTGTTGATGCATCATCTAGCCTATAGTAGCCACCACCGGTATTGATTGTCACTTGACGAAACTCTACTACTTCTGGCTGGTCATATATACCACCGCCTTCGGTTGACCAATCAGCAGGATTTATGCCATAAACACGGATATCCCTCTCTTTAGCAAAAGCACCAGCCTCTACAAGTGTAATTATTGGGTCACCCGCCAGCTGGTTGTCAGTAACCAAGATAATCGAACGAGATCTTTTAGAAGTTATTTTATCAAAACTCATTACACATCCCGCTAGGCCATCGCCGATAATGGATGAGCCCTCCCCTTCCATTGTGCCATCAAACAGATTATATGTACTCGCATCATCGTAAAAGGATATGTCGGCATTCTCAATTGATTCCGCTTGATATGCCTTATCGATAAGGTCAAGCTTGTCGACTATATAGTCATAATCATCAGTGAGGGGAAATACCGTGGTGGGAGAATTGTCAAATGCAATCAAGCCCACCCTCTCTCCGTCAAATCCCTTAGCCAGCTCTTTAAATACTTTTGCTACTTGTTGATTTGGCTCCGACATAGATCCAGACACATCAAGACAGAGAACGATATCGCGATTTTTATTGACTGGCTTGGTGACTGTCCTGTGAGATGGCCTTGCGCTTAGCAATAACAACCCAGTCATCCCAATCAATAGCAGAAGTAGCGAGGTTCGTATCATGATATTCATGCGCCTCACTCTCTTGATGTAGCTGGGCAGGCTGCTCACTCTATCCGAATGAGCGACTAAGTGGACTTGTTTTGGGCTATTTCGTTTCTTGAGCCGTTTATGGAGCAGAAACAACGCAGTGGTCAGGGCGATGATGACAATCGGCATCCACCAGAACCTTAATTCCATGACGACACAACTTCCTTTGTGGCGATTGCTATTTGACCTGGATCGCCACCATCAAGGCTATCAAAAGCGGGGCCGTATATACTCTCTATCACTGGAACTAGCTGTGTATATCTGCTCAATTTCAAGTCTGACAAGGTAAAGGTATCGACTCGATGCCCGTTCACTTCGTATATGAATAACCGTGCCAACAAACTCAAAGACTGGTGCGCGGACCTAGACGAGATGGACTTGGATTGATATCCGCTGATTACCTGGTCAATCAACGCCAAGTATTTAGACTTGATACTTGATATATCTACTGGAGCAAGTCTTTTTGGGCCAATAGTTTGTAGTGTTCTTTGCTTTTTGTGCCGGGTCACCCAAAACAGAAATCCGAACCACGCGATTAGCGAGGTGAAAATACCGACACACACCACCACCCAGACAGGGGATATCACCATAAATGGCTGAAATTCATCTGCGCCTAGCATTCTTATGCCTTTCGAGTAGTTTATAAACACCGTTAACCACCTCGGCCTCACAGCTAATGGATTGACTCGTGATACCTAGACGATTCAGTGAACTCTCCCTATTGCTACTGCGTTGCTTATCAAAAGCTACAAACTCATCAAGTATGGATTTTTCGTACTTAATATAGTCGGGAAAAACGACAGTATTGTCAATGTCCTTAAACGACTGGCCCAATATCAGCCCCGATGAGTCTTTGATGTTTATCCAGACCATTTCGTGCTGGGCTCTCAGGCGTCTCAGGGTAGTAATATAATCACTGGATAACTCAAGATCGTCCGCGATGACGACGATAAACATTTTTCGTCTAATGTTTTTTGCAACAAAGTTGAGCTGGCTTAACAAATCACTAGGGCTAGCGGTTTTTATGTTCGCTTCGTCTATATACCGCAGGATCCTCTCTAGATGCGAATTGTCGGCCTTAACCGGGTAGTACTTCAGCTTTTGGCTGTCACCAGCAACCAAGCCTACTAGGTCGCCGTGCTTCAGTGCTATATAGCCAAAAACACCTGCCGCCATTGTCACTATATCCTTCTTTACCTCGCCCGTGATAGTGTCCGCCAGTATATTCTTGCCGATATCAGTCACTATCAGTATATTGTGCTTTCGTACCGCTACATAACGGCGGATTTTTGTATTACCACTCCGTGCGGTAGCCTTCCAGTCTATGTCCTTGATGTCATCTCCAGGAGTATACTCTCGAAGGTCATCAAAATCTAGACTCCTACCCTTGAAGACAGATCCATACTCGCCATCTAAGACACCGCGGACTTTCTCGTGTGCATGAATGGCGACCTTGGCCTTTACTTTTACAAGCAGACTTCCCATACGGCTTTACGGCGTACTGATCGCTCCAAAAATAGCTTCAATTATGGTTTCAGGATGAACTTGGTCGGCTATTGCCTCAAAATTAAGAATCACACGATGTCGCAGAACACTATGTCTTAATAATTTAATATCCTCCGGCACCACATAGGAGCGACCATTCATTAGAGCGATTGCCTTTGACACCTGTTGAAATGCTATACTTGCTCTTGGGCTGGCGCCATATTGAACATATTTGGCCAAATCAGGCGAAATCGTTGTGGCAGGGTTTCTTGTCGCTCCCACGATATTAACAATATACTGCTTCAGCGCTCTATCAATATACACCCCCTTAACCACTTCCTGCATCGCAACAATATCGTCTACTGATACCACATGACTTGCAACAGCAGAGTTTTCGAACACACCCTGTTCTAGCCGGCTCAAGACCTCAACCTCCTCTTCGGCTGTCGGATACTGAAGAATTTCTTTCAAAAGAAACCTATCCAGCTGGGCCTCTGGAAGTTCGTAGGTCCCCTCCTGCTCAATTGGGTTCTGCGTTGCAAGAACGATAAACGGTCTTGGCATATCAAATCTAGTCCCGCCAATACTCGTCTGTCTCTCCTGCATCGCCTCTAGCATGGCACTTTGGGTTTTTGCGCTAGACCTATTAATCTCATCGAGTAGCACCAGGTTAGCATGGACTGGTCCAAGCTGCGTCTCGAACTTACCCTTGGAGTAGTCGTATATTTGAGTCCCGATAATATCACTTGGCAATAAATCTGGTGTACATTGGATTCTCTTAAACGATCCATGAATCGCATCTGCGAGGGTTTGTGATGCTGTTGTTTTTGCAAGACCAGGCACACTCTCAAGTAGAACATGGCCTCCTGATATCATCGACACCAGCAGTGCGGTACGAAGACTGTCCTGGCCAACAACTTTTGCGCGAAAAGCCTCTGATATCTTATCTATGACCTTGACGGCCTTATCCAGGTCTTGTTGTGGAATTTGACCTGACGCTGATGGTGTAGTGGTTGTTTGTACAGATTCTTCTTGCACCTTGCCTCCTATGTCCAAAATTGTGAAATATTAACTAAAATCTGACGCGATTCGTCCGCGGTGTAGCTATCTTGTTGCTCAAAATAATGATCATCTCCAAACATATTGGCTAATATGTCCAACTGTAGGTCGTGACTTGCCTGGATCTTCATGAATGTTGCGGTTTGTGGGTCTACATTCCCACCAGAAGCATAGAGTTTAGCAAACTGAACATCCTTCAGGAACTCGATCGCAGCGGCTAATTCTGCACTATCTCGAATAATATCGCCCATTAGAACCAAAATCCTACCATTTAAGCTGCTCTTTGGAATCTCACCATATGCACCATGTCGCCTATTGACGGCAGAAAATGCCTTTCGCTTTGCTTCGTCAAGGGCTGAGAACGAGTTCATCTCAAAATCAGCTCGATGACCAGTGCTGAAGTTTGGGTTCCAGACAAATACACCATCTGCATTTACCAAGCCTATTAGTCGTGGGTCACCCGGTAGATACACTGGCTCCGTCACCAAGGGATAAATCCAGGCGTTGATCTGCGTAGCCAGTGAAATACTAGAGGTGATCGCTTTGTCGTTAATGGCAATAACAACCGCCTCTTGACCCTTAAGATCGAGCAGCCTATCACCAATCGTTGCTCCCAAATCGAGCCTATTTAAGAAATACATGTCAAAACTTCCTACCTTATACTAATTATAGCATAAGCGACACAAGTATAGCGAAAATAGCAGGCAAATAAGAAACGCCACTCTTTCGAATGGCGTTTCACAGTCGGCTACGGACTAGTTGTTATTTAACAATCTTGGTCACGACGCCAGCACCAACAGTGCGACCGCCTTCACGGATTGCAAAATTCAAGCCTTGCTCCATGGCGATCGGCGCCAGAAGCTTAACCTTAAAGGACACGGTGTCGCCAGGCATTACCATCTCCTTATCGGCTGGAAGCTCAACTTCTCCCGTAACATCTGTCGTGCGGAAGTAGAATTGTGGTTTGTACCCCTTTGAGAATGGAGTGTGTCGGCCACCCTCTTCCTTCTTTAGGATATAAACTTCGGCTTCAAACTCAGTGTGAGGCTCGATGGCGCCTGGCTTGGCCAGGACCTGACCGCGCTCGATGTCATCTCGTTCAATACCACGCAACAGAACACCCGCATTGTCGCCTGCCTGACCTTGGTCTAGATTTTTCTTGAAGGCTTCAATTCCTGTGACGGTTGATTTTTGAGTTGGTCGAATACCAATAATCTCAACTTCGTCATTTAACTTTACGATACCCTGTTCGATACGACCTGTAGCAACAGTCCCTCGACCCTTAATCGAGAACACATCTTCGATTGGCATCAGGAATGGCTTATCCATCTCGCGAGTTGGTTCTGGAATGTGGTCATCCATAGCCTTGACAAGCTCCATGATAGCATCTTCGTACTCTGTGTCTCCCTCAAGCGCCTTAAGTGCGGAGCCCTTGATAATTGGAGCATCCTTGTCGAAGCCGTTCTTCTCAAGTAGTTCACGGACTTCTTCTTCAATCAGCTCGACCATTTCTACATCAGCCATATCCATCTTGTTAAGGAATACAACGATCTTCGGTACGCCAACTTGACGAGCTAGCAGAACATGCTCTCGAGTCTGTGGCATTGGACCGTCAGCTGCTGACACGACTAGGACTGCGCCATCAACCTGAGCTGCACCGGTAATCATGTTCTTGACATAATCAGCATGCCCTGGCATATCAACATGAGCGTAGTGTCGAGCCTCTGATTCATACTCAATGTGAGATGAGGAGATAGTAATGCCGCGTTGCCGCTCCTCAGGAGCGTTATCGATCTGAGCATAGTCACGCGCTTTGTTGACTGCTGAAGGCAGTCTCTTTGACAAAACATGAGAGATTGCGGCGGTTAAAGTTGTTTTTCCGTGGTCGACGTGTCCCATCGTACCAACATTGACATGAGGCTTACTTCGGTCAAAAGTGTCTGCCATCTTGGTATTCTCCTTTTTGGATTAGTTATTATTCACGCTGGGACAGTCCAATACTAAGACCCCACGACGTATGGTTCAATTATAACTAGTTTTGTAATAATTCGCAAGGAATTGATCCTTGAATTTATAAAAAGTATCATTTTCAAGACTCAACCTGATGTCGTCGACTAATTTAATGATGAATCTTTCGTTGTGAATAGACAATAAAGTCCCAGCCAGGCTCTCTTTTGCTCGAAGCAGATGACAGATATAAGCAGCGGTGTAATTTTGGCAAGTATAGCAGTCGCAGCCCTCAAAAACCGGCTCAAACATCTCACGGTACTTCAGTCCACGCATATTAACCCGACCATACGGCGTATAGGCAGCACCATTACGAGCAACTCGTGTCGGACTAACACAATCAAAGGTGTCAATCCCCTGCTCTATCGCCGCAAAAATATCATCTGGCTCCGATATCCCCAGCAAATGACGAGGCTTATTCTCAGGCAATATCTGATTCACCCAAGCGATAATCTGCGCCATCGTCTCCTTCTCTAGCGCGCCACCAATACCATAGCCATCAAAATCCATCGCACCCAGGTACTCGGCAGTTTCTTTGCGCAGATCCTCATAGTTTGCCCCCTGTAAAACCCCAAACAGCGCCTGATATGGCTTGTTTGGCTGATCTTGACGCAAGCGCTTGACCTCCGCCAGACTGCGCTCAGCCCACCTGTGCGTCCTAGCCAGCGATTCGACCTGGTAATCATACGGGTCAATCAGCGAAGTTAGCTCATCAAAGGCAAAAGTAATATCAGCGCCAATCCCCGCCTGTATCTGCATCGACAGTTCTGGCGTAAACTTATGCATACTGCCGTCCAGATGTGACTTAAACATCACGCCGTCCTCATCCACCCAGGCATGGCGATTGCCTTTTTTAGCAATCGCGATCTCCGCCTCGACATCAGTTGTCATCGCTAGGACTTTCTTAAATCCACTACCCAAACTCAACACCTGGAACCCACCGCTATCAGTAAAAGTCGGACCATTCCAATTCATGAATTTGCCCAGGTAGCCAGCCTTAGCGATCAGCTCATGTCCAGGCTGTAAGTACAGATGATAGGCATTAGCCAGCACCGCCTGCGCGCCAACACCTGCAACCATCTCTGGCACCATCGCCTTGACATTGGCTTTAGTGCCAACCACGATAAAAGCAGGCGTTTGAATATCGCCGTGTGGTGTATGAATAACCCCAGTCCGCGCCAGAGTATCGCCAAAACGATGAGTAATATCAAAAGAGAACGGCTTCACAGGAGTAGATTATAGCATATTTGCTTTTTCGCCGATTTTGTGCTACAATGAAAGGATACTATTGCGTAGTTATTTTCGCATACTTTCATCTTTATAATACTCAAACCCTCGATACATACCCCTGTAGATCTGATTGAAATTAGTCCAAGCTAGCTCATCTGTAGTTGTGATCTTTTTGATCCTAGCTCTTAGCGGCAATAATTCCATCAAAGCATTCATCTTCGACGATATTGCGAATCGATCTTGATGAAGCAAATAGTTAGCCAGTGCATACTGACGAGCACCCGTAAACTCAGACTGTAGCTCTTCGGCTATCTCCTGGGCGGTTTTCTGCTCTCTTGACGCTCGACCCGAAAAATTAAAGTCCAACTCCGACTCAAAGTTTGATGCCATCAGCCACCCTGGTCCGCCAAAATGATCATACAGATACATGGGGACACCTAGAGATAATCCATACTGCACGGTCTTTCCGATAGAGATGATTGCATCATATGTCCGGAGTATATCAGGCGTCACCTTCTGCGACCTGCCTTCATCGCCAAAATGATCTACCTGAATGCCAGAGTTTCTTAGCAACTCCATGGCGCCTTTAAGCTCACTAGCCAGATGGTTTGTAACCACCGCTACTCGCCTCAAGCTGTCCTGACTGCGAATATCACCCACCTCGGTCATCGAGCTAGGCACAAAGTTCTCCATCACCCAGATTTTTCGCGAATCTAGACCCCGTCGTACCATTTCGATAGAAGTCTCTTTTGAAACACAAGCGATGACATCGGCTATGGTATTTTCGATTTGCGGAAATAGCGGCATTTCTATATGGACGAATGGTGACAGATGCAGTGGAACAATCCTAGCTCGCAAACCCCGCCCTAACTGGTGAACGATATTATCAGGTAGGGTGTTGTCGTGCATAAAGATGAGATCAAAATCATCATCAACAATCTGCTCAGGGTCATCGATAACCTTCAGTCGGTCCGCCCCCTCCAGAGACAGTGCCTCGTCAAGCATTGGTGGCAGGGCAAGATTAGTATAGATACAAACCTCACACCCCTGAGACAAGAAATACTCCGCTAGCTCTAAGAAAACCATATTCGCACCATGGATATAGCGAAATAACTCGCCGGTCGACAGCAAGACCTTCTCGGGAATAAAGCTACGCCTAGACATAGCGTTTCCCACGGAAAAAACCAACCATTCTCAGGGCTAGCCTGACGCCGAACATTCTGTAATATTTGATATAGCCACCAATCCATACATTTGGAAGAAAAGCTGTTCGTCGTAATGTTTTCTTTGGGCGGTGCAGCAGGTCTAGCCAGATTTTTCGTTGCGATAAGTTTAGATTGACGATGTGAAACTCCCCCTCATCTACAAAACCAGCGTCAAATCGAATACTACCGATGGTCTGAGCCTCGTAGCGAGTCGGTCTTGAGATGAGCCGCCTGATACTCGGTCCGACGGTTTTATCGAAATAAGCTTTTGGGTTAGTCTCGATCCTACGAAACATCACCGCCCCCTCATCAAAACCGTGCCCGATCTGAGCCAGCCTAGAGGTATCCTCGGGGAATTGCGGCTTATTCGTATAGGCATACTCCCAGATGATCGCATTCCACAATCCACGAGACTCCAGGTGTACATTTGGCAATAGATAACCGACGGCTCGCGGTGTTTTAATCTGAAAGCGATGGAACGAGTGAACGCCTAAGTAAAGCCCCTCAATCTCCTGTTGCAGGCCGTGTAGTTTTGCAAACTGAGAGAACAATACTTGCACAGTTCCGCCCCAGCCAACATCAACCACCACTGTCGGAGAGTCATCCGTCGGCAGAAACTTCGATACATAATCATACGCTGCCTTAAGATGCTTTGTCTGGCTGGCGTCAGCGTTACGAATATCATTCAAGAATCCTACCAAAAACTGCTTCTCACTACGTCTATTCAACACCAATTCACTACCGGGAAAGGTCTTACCAAAGAAAAAATCGTAAATTTCACGACGGCTACCCTCAACCTCCCCGAGACAGATAGTTTGAAAGATGACTTCAGTGTTGAACTTGCTGTCCTGGCTCTCCGCCAAGAACCAAACCAGTGCCCTTAGCATCATTCGTCGATTGAGCCGCTCGGCAACAATAATATTTTTCGAAGAAAATAACCCAGGAAATAGCTTTTTGCCAAGCTGATTGAAAAGCAAAGCCTCGCTACTCACCATCATGAATTTTGTCTCTGGTCGCTGGCGAGCAAGAGTTCCAATATGAAGTAGGAATGCATAAAGGGGCTGAGAGAATAAGCCACCAAATGACCGCCAGACTTGACGAGGCGATCT
>CAYVCA010000006.1:0-4541 GCA_964450025.1 uncultured Candidatus Saccharibacteria bacterium | reverse complement strand
TCAATATCAAAATGACTAAGTAGCTCCATCACCTCTTGACTACTTAGGTACATATCGGACAAGAAGTACATTTTAATTTCAGGATATTCTTGCTTAATCAAACTAATAGCACTGAGCAGAGGCTCATTCGGCCGCAGATATTCTTTTTCTGTCTCCATCTCAATCGCCACCATTACCTCGAGTAGTCTCTTTCGTTTTGATGGCGTGAGATGTGTTTGATGGACATCCGCCAGCAGGTCAATTACATGTCCGAACCAGACGGGCATACTGACATCAAACTCGAGGTCGGTATCAGTCTCCTTATTTGGTAGTTCGTAGTGCGCCCGAAACAGCTCATCGCGCGCATACTGACGCCATGAATAAAGCTTATCCCGAGTAATATCCTGAGATATGATGGATTGAAAGTGTGGCAACCACCTGTCAGCGACCACCAAAAACTGTCGATCTTCAGGCCACACTCGGCGCATCAGAACAGTGTCAAAAATATCTAAGGTCAATGTCTGAATGTGATTATTTTCGATAAGTTTTACAATCTTCTGGTAAATTGGCCTCTTCATGCTACCTAGTCCTTTATTATTTTAGGCCACAAAAAAAGCGACCACGTACAGTTCGCTAAAACTTTGACAACTCGGGCTCTAACACTCGATTTGCGTACATGGCCGCATTTCACTTGTTAGAACCCGAAATAAAATCCGAGTGGATCAAAGTTTTAGCCCTTACAATATACCACTCCTCGCTATCTGATACAAGTCATCGACCATCGATCCTCGGAGTAATCCTGTATACTGGGTGTATGGGTATTATCGATATCGACCCGTGGCTTGAGCCGCACAAGAGTACTATTAGGACTCGTGAAGTGTACATAGCCAAAAAAACCAAGGAAGTTCTAGCTGATCAATCTCTGGAGGGTTTTTCGCTGGGCTTTCAACATTTTGGCTTACACAAGACTGACAAATCTTGGATTTTTCGTGAGTGGGCACCAAATGCCACCAAGATAGTGCTAGTTGGTGATTTTTCTAATTGGCAAGAGCATGATGATTTCACTCTCTTGTCCACCGAACACGGTCAGTGGCAAATAGAGCTTCCACTAAAAACCCTTAAACACGGTCAGCGCTATAAACTCCGCGTCTATTGGGATGGTGGCGACGGCTGGCGCATCCCTTCATACGCCTCACGAGTCGTCCAAGAAGAGGGTTCGGTGGATTTTGCCGCTGAGGTTTGGGCGCCCAGTAGACCCTATCAGCCCAAATACCCATCTCCAAGCCTCACCGAACCACCCCTCATCTACGAAGCCCATGTCGGCATGAGCTCTGAGGAGCCAAAAGTCTCGACCTACAAGGAGTTTACTAGGGATATTCTGCCGCGGATCAAAAAAGCCGGCTACAATACCATCCAGCTAATGGCCATCCAGGAGCACCCCTATTACGGTAGTTTTGGCTATCATGTCTCAAACTTTTTTGCTGTCAGCTCAAGATCTGGTACGCCAGATGATTTCGCTCGGCTGGTCGACACCGCCCACAAGCTGGGCCTCAAAGTCATCATCGACATCGTCCACTCGCACGCCGTCAAAAACGAGGCTGAAGGTCTTAGTCGATTTGATGGTACGCTAACTCAGTATTTCAAGGGTGATCATCCAGCCTGGGATTCACGGATATTTGACTATGGTAAACCCGAGGTGCTGCACTTTTTACTCAGCAACTGCCGCTACTGGCTAGATCAATACAATGTCGATGGCTTCCGCTTCGACGGCGTCACCAGTATGCTCTACACCCACCACGGACTCGAAAAAACCTTCACCGGCTACGACGACTACTACCGAGATGATGTTGACAAAGATGCTCTGGTTTATCTACGACTTGCCAACCAGCTGATCCACAAGATCAAACCTGACGCGCTAACCGTTGCCGAAGAAATGAGCGGCCTACCAGGGGTAGCTGGGCCGATAGAGAAAGACGGTCTAGGCTTCGACTACCGACTAGCTATGGGCACTCCCGACCTATGGATCAAAACCCTCAAAGAGCAAGCAGATGAAGACTGGGATCTTGGACACCTCTTTCACACCCTCAGCTCGCATCGTCCTGAAGAAAAAGTCATCAGCTATGCCGAGAGTCACGACCAGGCACTGGTTGGAGACCAGACTTTGATCTTTAGGTTAATCGACAAAGAAATGTATTGGCATATGCAAAAATCTGACACCAACCTGATCGTGGAAAGAGGTGTCGCTTTGCATAAAATGATTCGTCTACTGACTGCCTCTACCAGCGGCGGTGGTTATTTGAATTTTATGGGCAATGAGTTCGGCCACCCAGAGTGGATCGATTTCCCAAGAGAAGGCAATGACTGGTCGTATCAGCACGCCAGACGACAGTGGAGTCTGGTTGACAACGAATTACTCAAATATTCACAACTGAACGCTTTCGATAGGGAAATGCTCAAGATAATTAAGCACCTCACTCTGGCTAGACAGCACTATATAGAAATTAACGAGTACAGTCGATGCATCAGCTTTATGAGGGATGACTACTTATTTGCCTTTAACTTCTCGCCCAACATATCCTTAACAGGACATCAATTGCTGGCGCCGAGTGGATCCTATTCTATAGCCTTGACTACGGACGAGACTGAGTTCGGTGGCCATGGGCGCATCGACACGACCACTCGTTTCTTTACAGCCCCCCAGGAAGAGCAGCATTTTTTCAAAGCATACTTACCTGCCAGAACAGCAGTTGTTTTCCAGAAGATTGATTAATTAACGTTATCAACACAGCTGGCTACGATATGCCCAGGGCATATTAGCGGCTGCGCTTCTCAATAATCTCTTGAGCAACATTAGGCGGCACCTCTTCATATTGAGCCAGCTCCATCGTTGAGGCTGCACGACCCTGTGACATGCTCCGAAGATCACTGGTATAGCCAAACATGTTAGCGAGGGGCACAAATGCTTTAATCAACTTTGCTCCTCCCATCAAATCCTCCATTGAATCAATCCGACCGCGTCGACCATTCAGATCTCCGATGATATCGCCCATAAATTCCTCTGGAGTGGTCACCTCAACATGCATAACTGGCTCAAGAAGAACCGGACTGGCCTGCTTTACCCCTTCCCTGGCTGCCAACGAACCGGCCAGGCTAAATGCCAACTCAGACGAGTCAACATCGTGATAAGAGCCGTCGTACAGAGTGGCTTTAACATCAACCACTGGATAGCCTGCGATAACGCCGCCCTCAAGTGTGTCGCGAATCCCTTTCATAACAGGCTGTCGATATTCCTGAGGGACTACGCCACCCTTGATTTCATCGAAGAACTCAAAGCCCTTGCCTGGCTCATTTGGCTCGAAGCGAATCCAGACATCACCGTACTGTCCTCGACCGCCAGACTGCTTGGCGTGCTTGCCCTGAACCTCGACCATCTTCTTAATAGTCTCCCTGAAGGCAACCTGAGGCTCACCAATATTGGCCTCGACCTTGAACTCTCGCCTCATTCGGTCAATCAGAATATCGAGATGTAGCTCACCCATGCCAGACATGATAGTCTGACCAGTCTCATCATCGGTGTGAATCCTGAAGGTTGGATCTTCCTCAGAGAGTCGCTGAAGAGCTAGCGCCATCTTCTCCTGATCAGCCTTTGACTTTGGCTCAACAGCGATTGAAACGGGTGGATCAGGGAATGAAATGCTTTCAAGCGCAATCGGATGAGCCGTATCAGTTAAGGTATTGCCTGTTGTCGTAGACTTGAGCCCAACAACAGCCGCAATATCCCCTGCGCCGATCTTGTCGATGTCCTCTCGCTTATCAGCATGCATCCGGACAATCCTACCAATTCTCTCTTTGTCTCCAGTAGTAGTATTCAGTACATAGCTGCCAGATGTTAGTACTCCAGAATAAACACGAACAAAGATTAGCTTGCCAACGAATGGGTCAGTTGCTATCTTGAAAGCTAGCGCCGACAAAGGCTCAGTCTCGTCTGGCTTTCGGCTAACTTCGTCGCCCGTTTTTGGATTTTTACCCCAAATCTCATCAACATCGAGAGGACTAGGCAGAAAGTCAACCATCAAATCGAGCAGTTTTTCAACAATCACACCACGGCCATCGCCACCCGACACTAGATAGAAGTCACCTTGAAGGACGCGCTTTCTAAGTGCCGATTTTAGCTCAGGAATTGTAATCGACTCTTCACCTTCATCCAGGAATTTCATCATCAGTGTATCATCTGCCTCAACTGCATTTTCAACCAGTAGACTTCGAGCATTTTTACACCTATCAATCATATCAGCTGGTATCTCACCCTCGATCAATTCGTGATCTGCGAAATCATTGTAGGTGTATGCTTTCATGGTAATGAGATCGACAACACCGTTAATGGTTTTTTCAAATCCAATAGGTATATGAACTGGGAAAGCCTGTTTCGACAAACGATGATGGATCGACTCGAGAGACTTCCAGAAATCACCACCAGTCTGATTGATCTTATTAATAAAGCAGATTCGTGGCACACCATACTTATTAGCTTGTCGCCAAACAGTCTCTGACTGAGCCTCAAC
>CAYVCA010000005.1:0-25975 GCA_964450025.1 uncultured Candidatus Saccharibacteria bacterium | reverse complement strand
GCTTTTGTAGAAATCCGAGCACGAAAACCATGGGTTCGAGCCCTGTGCCGTGTGTGTGGTTGGTGAGTTCTTTTTGGCATATCTAGTAGTTTATCATTTTTTCAGTATTTATTCAACTATAGTTTGCTGATTTCCACATCTAGTGGTGGCTTTTCCACGTGTTAACAGATGAGGGGGTTGGTTGTGGAAAAGTAATCATATTTTATTGTTCGATTTTCTAGACTCTCGAGCTTGTGGAAAAGTCGGAGTTTAGCTATAGTTAGTTATACAAAGAGGAAGGGGTGTTAGTGGATAAAAAAGGTATTTGGCAGGGTGTCTTGGGGAGGATAGAGTTGTCTATTCCCCATTCTTCATTCACAACCTGGTTTAAGAATACCGAACTAGCTGATATTGAGAATGATACGGCTGTCGTGTCAGTACCGAATGTTTTTGTGAAGGCCCAACTCGATAAAAAATTTAAGAAACAAATTGCAGAGATATTAAAAGAGGATGGCGTTGCATCGGGTGGGGTTTCTTTTTTTGTGAAGACCACTTCCAGAAAACGAGAAGTTTCACGAGATCTTACCCCGGGTAAAATCACAGACAACGACAGTCGGATTAATGATTTAGTAATTCTACCGTCGCCCAAGTCCCCCACCACCAACCTCAATCCCCGTTATTCGTTTGATAATTTCATTGTCGGGTCTAGTAATGACCTAGCCTATGCTGCATCCAGGGCGGTAGCTGACAATCCTGGTCAAAAGTACAATCCTTTGTTTTTATATGGTGGGTCGGGTCTTGGTAAGACTCATTTAATTCAGGCGATTGGCAATGATATCGTGAAAAGAAATCCAAAAACACGAGTTCTCTATACTACAACCGAGTCGTTTGTGAGTGAATTTCTGGATTATATTCGTTTTAAAAAACAGGGTTTCTCTGATAAGTATCGTAATGTTGATGTATTAATAATTGACGATATGCAGTTTATCGCTAATAAAGAAAAAACTCAAGACGAGTTCTTTCACACATTTAATGACCTACATCAAAATAATAAACAAATTATCATCAGCTCTGATAAACCACCTAAAAGTATCCCGACCTTAACTGACCGGCTACGCAGTCGTTTCGAATGGGGTATGGCGATAGATATTCAGATGCCTGATTATGAAACCCGTTCGGCAATTATTACCGCCAAAGCTAGTCTTAGTGGTATGGAACTTGACCCCGAGGTGGTGGAGTTTTTAGCTACAAATATTAAAACAAATATCCGTGAACTTGAGGGTGCTTTAAATCAATTGTTGGCTTATTCTGAAATGCGTGGGATCACGCCTGATATTTCGTTCGCAGAGGGTATTATTTCAAGTATTAAAAAAACTCGTCCTCAACATATTACAGCAAAGCAGATTATTGATAAAACTGCTCGTTATTTCCAAATCGACCCCAAGGATGTGTGTAGCCCAAGAAGAGATAAGCACATTATACTACCACGTCAAATCGCCATGTATCTTTTAAGGAATGAGTTGAAGCTCAGTTTTCCTGTTATCGCTAGGGAGCTTGGTCGAAAAGACCACACTACGGCTATGCATTCAGTTGACAAGATCACTAGAGAGAGTAAGTTAAATATTACAATCCGCGAACAGATTAGTGAAATACAGGAGAGGTTGTATGTTTAGTACCTGTGGAAGCTGTGTGGACACCCTGTTGGTGGGTTGTGTTGGTTTATCCACAAATAACCAGGTTGCTGTCAGCTCAAGACTAAGAGTTATGGATAAGTCGAGTGTTATTCACACTCCCAGCCACAGATACTCCAGGATCAATCCACAGCCAGTATCGACAAAACAACCTCTGTCTGAACACTACTTTTACCCAGTTTCCACACCACCTATTATAACTAGAACGAGATAAAGAAAGGATTTATTTAAATAACATGAAACTAAATGTCACTCAAAACAACCTCTCTAAAGCCTTGAGTAATGTTAGTCGAGTAGCGTCAACCTCCCGAAGTGAGTTGGCTGTTTTAGGAAATATTCTACTCCGCACAGACAATAACAGGCTTCTTGTTGCGGCCACCAACCTTGAGATAGCCTCCACGCAGTATATTGGTACTAAAATAGACAAGCCAGGCTCAATTACAGTACCAGCTAGGCTGATTACTGATTTTGTGTCAAGCCTCCCATCTGGGACGGTGGATCTAGAGGTTAAAGGCGATCACCTTCATATCTCTTCTGGTAGTTTTTCATCGATTATTAACGGTGTGGTGGCTGATGAATTTCCCGAGCTACCAGTGGTAAATGAAAAAGAATCGACCAGTATCTCTCTAGTTGCCGATACCTTGAAGAAGATAGTTAGTCAAACTGTAATTGCGAGCAGCTCCGATTCATCACGGCCAATTCTTACTGGTGTATTATGGCAAACTTTCGAAGGTAACCTATATCTTGCAGCAACAGATGGTTACAGGTTAGCGGAGAAGCTTGTTATGAAGACTAGGGATGATATTACTGCGGTCATTCCCGCCTCTACACTTCAAGAGGTTGTGAGGTCGCTATCTGATGACACGGAGAGTGTTCAGATATTCTTTGATGACACACAGGTTGGCTTTAAGACCGAACAATCAGAGATAGTTTCTCGTTTGATTGACGGTAAGTTTCCTGATTATCGTCAGCTGATACCGAAAAACTCTGAAACCGAGATTGGTATCAGTAAGAGCGATTTAAGCAGAATCACAAAGATATCAAGCTTATTTGCTAGGGAGTCGGGTGGTGGTATAACACTTGTGGCTTCAAAAGAAAAGTCGCTACTTACGATTAATTCAATCGCCTCAGAGCTGGGTGAAAACACCTCTGAGGCCACAGCCACGGTGTCTACTGATGGCTCAGTAACAATCAACTCTCGTTACTTGTCTGAAGTGCTTGGAGTAATGGATGGCGAACAACTAACCTTCTCTTTTAGTGGCAAGCTATCCCCTTGTGTCATCAGGGAGCAGATTAAAAACCCTGACTTTACTTATATTATTATGCCGATGAAGAGCTAGTGGTTTAATCTGTCGATATTCTTCCTGATTCAGATGATACACCGCGGAATTCGTAAAAATAACCAGGTAAATTCTTTCTATCCTTTGCTATACATTTCTTAATGTCTGGCAGTTGGTCGAGCATGTTTTCCTCTTCGAGGTATATAGTTATAGAGTTGTCTATCACCTCAACCTGATCACTAATAGGCTTACTAATACAGGAGCCTACCGACTTAATAATAGAGTCCTTATTAAGTCGCGATAGGTCTTGTAACACCCTATCTTTACTTAGTAGATAGGTTTTTCTAGAGAGTGATGACATGAGTATAAAGTTACGAGAAGGCTTCTCTTCGTACACAATAAAACCACTTGATATGTCTGGTAGTTCTTTAGTGTTGCCACTAGGTTTAAGATTCAGGGCGGACCACTCTAGGGTGTTGTTACCAAACCAACCTCTTTTAAGAGTTGCATACTTATCATCTTTCCCGTCTAGGAATATATGTAAATCACTGAGTTGGCTGAACACTAGCGAGTTGTCAGCAACTTTCCCTGAAAAGTTCACTCGCTTTGTTTTTTCTGTAGACACATCGAATAAGGATATTTTATTATATACCAAATCAGTATCGTTGTATATTTTACTATCACCTAATAATACAAAAACACTCTCTGTAGATGATGGGACTATCCTTCCCTTTTCATTTACTAATTCTTTTATATTTCCAGTTTTGGATATACTCTGAATAGAGTTCTTATTATATGCAGTTGCTCCAACTAAACATACATTCTTGCCACCGTTCGTGTCACAGTTTGTCATGCTAATTGGTAGAAAGCTTAGGTTATCAATAGTCACATTCATTTTTTTTGTTTTTGTGTCGAAAAACTTTAATTGATTTACACCATCATCCCCTAGGTTTTCAACCTCCCCCGTAATGTAATAGAACCCTCCAGAGGATGAGCTATAGACAGAGGGGTGAGTACCCAGGGGTAGTTCATCAACAAGGCTTAGTGACCCATCTTCAAAATCAAGATACCATGTCATGTAATTTATTGATGGGCTATAGGCAGCACCCGACTCCACTAGCTTGTTCTCTATGGGCGTTAGGTTGACGCCTCTATCAAAATTCAACAACACTCCAGTATTAGACCATACAATTCTTGAGGGTACAGGCAGCCTGTAGTTGGGTGTGTAGAGTATTTTAAAACCAGATTCACTAATAGGGTTGACCTGATAAAAGCTAAGCCCGTTATAGATGACCAAGTTGTCGTCATAGGTTCCGATCATCTCTTCAGACAGGCCGGTGGCATAGACACCTATTTTGGGTGAAGAGGTGGAAAAAAGTGCTATCAATAATACTACAAAAAAACATAGTGTTATGAAAATGAATATAACAAACCTAGGCTTCTGTAGTTGCTCTTTGAGTGTGGTGACGATGTTATTCATTAAAAACCTCCTTATTATACCGGTCTATTCACCCCTAGCGGCGTAGATGCTGGTGGAAAGGCTGGTATGACACTATAGCCCTTAAATAAATCTGGTCCAATATCGACCCTATTCTTACAACCAGCGCCACCAGGGTTTGACCGACTACAACCACCCCTAAAGCTACCCGTACCAGCGTCGATATGGAGATGATCGGCGTTAATAGCAGGATAATTCTTAACACTAAGTAGCTTACCGAGCGCTGTTCCTGGGGTCACCTTCTGCCCAACCTTTAAAGATACTGGTTCCATGTGAGTATAGAATACATGAAGATTTTTCTCTTTAACGTGAATTGTAACTGCTCCACCCATCGCTCTCCCCTTTGAATTAACCACTCTTTGGACTACACCCTCAGTCATCGAAACAACGCGCGTGCCAGCAGCAGCCAGGATATCAAAAGCAATATATGGATGCCCAGCCCTATTGGTGGTTCCGTTTTTGAATATGCCTCGGTTTTTAATTTCCTGTTGAGACCTGATTCCCAATGGAAAAACGACATCATTAAATATCACTCCACCAGTCATTAGTCCAGCCATTAACTCTTCGCACTGACTAACTGTGTCGCCGACTATAATTGGAGTATTTGCACCATCATCAATCTTTACACCAGTACCACTCACTAGTGATTTGTATACCGTCTCGGCATACTTAATACGATTTGGAGTATTTGGCTTACCTGGTCTCTCAAATAGGTTCTGGAAAGAAACTGCCGCCTCTGATGGAGTCTTAGTTTTTAATAGGGCGGTCAAAGCCCTTTTTTCGCTACTACGGAGTTCATGAATCAAGAACGCGTAGTTGGCTGCATCGGTTGCGCTATCCTTGTCGCTAGCCATGTAGCCATTACTAACAGACCAATTAATAAAGTCCTTTTGTCGAGATCCAGTCCATTGAGCCCAGCCATACCCACCCTTAAAGAACGGAGCGCCAGTTCTACCGCCTTCATTCATGTTTGGGGGTAATTGAACACCAGTTTCTTGTATAAGGTTCCCTAAAATCCCAGCAGCCTGTTCTTTTGTGAGGGAAAAATCTGTCATTAGTTGATACGCTAACATGATGGGTCTTTTTTCTTTATTTTCGCCCAGCGACCAACCTTTTGGTACAACATCATATTTCATAGACTCCAAGGTGGTCGGCTCAGTTAGTGGTTCAATCCCCATTTCCGCACAACACTGTAGGTTTACTTCGGGCGGGTTTATTGTGTCGCTAAGTGGAATAGCACTGCCGACACTGGCGGTGTCTGTGCCGCCACCACAGCTCGCAGCCATTTTATTAGCCCAGGCCTCAGCTCCCTCGAGCCCCCAGCACTCACCAAAGCCCGCTGACGGAGCGTAACTATTACATTTTAACTTTCCACCACCCTTTGACAGGTCAACATCGGTACGACAATACCCAAGCTCTGGCTTACTACTATCTTGCTTCCATACACAGACTACTTTACCCGCGCCCACGGTTGATCCACCGGTAGCGTTGCCAACAGCGAACTTAACAACATTACTCCCGCCCAGCGCTAAACCAATTAGTTTTAGATCCTGGCTATTAAGACTAGGCTTGGCTGTGGCACATTTTGTTGCTCCGCCTGCCATAAATGCGACACACTGACCGCCTAACCAGCTATTCAAACTGCCATTATTACCCTTGCCGTACTTGCCAACTACCTGATTCATGTATGCCTCTACCGCAGCCAGACCGTAGTCTTCTTTTGCAACAACATTCATAAAGCGACGCTTATCGGTATCAGAGGCGGCATTCCACATGGCGGTCCGAGCCTCGGCTAGGCCAGGGCAACTCCCAGGGCTGGCTGTGGGCTGTATGCCAACCTCAGACGAGCATTCACCAAACGGGTAGTAGTATGGCGGAATATCTTGTGCACTAGTACCCTCAAGAAACCTTTCAGGGTCCAAGCCATCAACTACAGCCAGGGCAGGTGTCGACATGGTGATTAATAAAGAAGAAAGAATCAGAAACAGTAGCACAGGACGAAATCTATTAAGCCTCATAACTATAAACCGTCTCCACTATAATCATATAACTCCATAACCATTGATTTCATTTTATCTGGTACACCGATTAGACTGAGGTCAAAACCAGGTGGTGAGCTTTCTGGCCCATATACCACCTCATCCTCTTCAAGAATAACTACCATCCTTTGAGGGTCCTGATTATCATCGGTTTCTTCTATTGGGGACACTGTTAACTCAATTAATCTGAAACCACTATCCGTCATGAGTTGATGAGCAGACTCAATAGCGTACTCAACTCCCTTGTTATGACTTTTTAATTTATCAACAATCACCCTCTCTGTAGCCTGGTCTATGCCAAGACTCCGATTACTTGGTTTTTGGGTGATAGAATAAACCACAACACCAAACAATAAGATAGCCACAACGGTAAACACCACTAATTTATTATTCTTATTTAAACTACTCACAGCCCTGACACTCCTCCGGTGCCTTTGTTTGTTATATGCCCAAAATCCTTGCCTGTTCTGTCATAAACATCCCTGGTAAATCCATAAGTTTTCATGTTTTTGCTAAGCCACCTCTGGGCATCCGCATACCTGCTTTCAATATCGATTGAATAGCCCATTTGGTGGTTAGAATAGCCAGCCCTAGCGGCATCTGGGGGTCTGGTTTGAAATATACTATCCCCACGGACGCCAGATTTGAAATATTTGTAAATATCATCCTGTTGTTTGTGGGTCCTAAATCCAATACTTGCATTGTAGGAATAGCTATTGGCTTTAGCATCTGCCCTTAGGGCCTTGGCCATATTAGCTGTTTGTTGTGCTATCTCGGAGTTAACCTCAATTATATTCTTGCCCTGGCTATTTGGAAAATTGGTTGGCCAATCAGTAATTCCACAGGTAGTAATTATCTTCTTAACACCAGCATCATAGCCATCTTGCTGTCCATAGTTTTCAGTACCCGCTGGACAGGTTCCGTTTGCACCAGACACCTGAGATTGGGTATTTCCATCATCAGTCCCATCATCATCATCATCACCATTAATGCTTTGAATCATGAGATAGTCGAAAACAAATAGGTTAATAGCCGACTTGAGCTTATGTGAGATGTCAGCGCTTACCTTAAGCGCGCAATCTATACCTTTCTCATAGTAGCTACCATCTGAATAACCCATGCATCTTGCTAGATACATGCCTAGCGCTGATTCCTCTCTGACATAGCTTGATGGGTTGGAGGCGGCAGCACCTCCCGTTCCGTCCATGCAGGCTACCGCTCGTTCATTATGATCACCTTCAGTGTTTGGATCATCCATACACGACGCCAGATTACTTTGATCCTCTTCTGTAGTAACCTCGCCACCCGACTCATCTTGATTTACCAGCTGGAATATCGTTTCTGAACCACTAAGCGTGACATCTTCATTGAAGCTATTGTTGTCCGACAACACCTTAAACACCTCCTCTGTGCTCATCGTAGCAAACTCCTCGGTTGGACCTGCGCACAGTACTCCAGTAATGTGGACTGCTGGAAGGTTTCCATTTTCATCTGTGTCATATGACCAGTCTTTGCCGAATTGACATGCCTTCTCTCTTATGCTATCTTGCTGGGATGCCGAGGCGGTTGAGCTAGTCAGTGTTGACCCCATGAAGCCCAATAAACTGGAAGAGATAGAGAGCAGATTAGTGTTGGTGTGTAGACCAGACAGAATAGCGCTTTTCTGTGCCTGATAAACAATATTACCCAGGAAGGTGTATTGACTCGATGTGTCAAAAGGGCTCAGCGTCGCTATATCAGCATCCCGTAGCTTGTCTTGGTATTCACGCTGCATAGATACAGAATTGCGATAGCTATCTTCGGTAGCAATTGGCAGGCCAGACTCAGCATTGGCTAGTCGGGGTATGGCGGATCCGTATACACCCAGCACCTCGCCAAGCTCCAACCCACCCCCCGATTCAAGGGCGGCAGTAATAGCCTTGTTTACTAGGAATTCTGTCAACTCTTTAACCGCAAAACCTATTGCTGTGCTAATAGCTCTACTGGTACCCAAGCCCACCACAATATCGAAAGCCCCCTTTGCGAGGCCACCGATAACAGTACCTGCCGCTGCAACAGTTAAGCCGAGGTTTACAGCCATCGCGGTCCACATGGCTGCTGGTGACAATATGACTGCACAGCCAGCCTGAGAAAATTTATGGGCAGCCCTCAAGTCTTTCATTACTGTGTTGCGAGTGAGCTTATAGCCGGGCGCATAATCAGACACGGGTGGTGTAGTGGACGTTAGTCCAGCGGCCATATGAATCTGGGGGGCGTCTACCACGGCCTTCATTGTGCCATCTTCACCCATTACAGGTGTAGTGTAGATTTCACCCAAGTTCTGATGTTCGACATCAGTCATATCGTCGTGGATAGAGTTTGATTGAATTTTTGATCCAGGAGCAAGCATAGCCTCCTGAGCTACCATGCTTCCCTGTGCGAGATCCGCCTCAATGACAGATGACAAAATAGCAGACGGAACCTTAACCACAACACAGCCTAGAGCGGCTAGAGTGTAGGCTCCACCCGCTTTTCTGAGGGCTCTGATGGTTTTTGAGAATTTTTTATTAGTTTTTTCAATATGTGCATCTATATTTTTGGTGCTTTCGGGAACCATATTGGCAAGCTTGCTTAGTCTTGCCCCTGGTTTGGATTTCAGAGCAGCATCCTTAAGTGAGGCTGAAAACTTACCCGCTCTACTGAGCTTAAGCTTGTTTAGGAGTGACCCCTTATAGTGTTTGCCAGCTATCATGTTTTTAGCGAGATTTGAGAGGCCGAATATCTTGCGATGAGTCTTTAGGTCGCCGAGAGTGTGCTTGTGGAGGTTTTTTGCATCAACCGTCTTTACCTTGCCCTTTGAGTCGGTGATTTGGAATTTTTTTGGTTTGGTTTTTGGGTAGCCTTTTTTGCCATGAACCTTTGGGTCATATGGTTTGCCATCTGACATGATGGCCCTAACATCACTCCTAGCCATCTTTGCGAGCGCTTTGTTTGATATCATACCTTTTTTGTTACATACTATCTTGGAGCTGGCACATAGATTTCCCTTGCCCAGGGCTCGATCGTCGGTGAGGAATTTGAGCGCTCTGGGTGCGCGGTAGTGTGAGCCGGCGCCTATCATGTCGTTGAAGAGATAGGTGTTATTGACGAAGAATGGTACAACTGATGAGGATAAACCTAAGCCGCCAGTGAGCAGCATAAGTAGAGTGACAATAAGACTAACCAAAGCGGCCGCTAATGGGGATCTGTTTTTTTCGGAGCTGACTCCTGGCTGTGACCCAGTCGTCCAGCCAGTGTCGGGCGGTGCCTGCTCTAGACCTTCCACCTCGCTAGCAGCCGAACCGCTAGTGTCGGGCGGTTCGTTGTTAGTCGCTGTTTCTTGTTCAAGTAGATCTTGCATATGCTTATTATTCATTATACTACACACCTGCGTCGTGTGTCGACCCACGCATCCACTATGGGCTAGCTGGGTCGGTATTAATTAGTCCATATTCGGTTTTACTAGCTTGAATTTGGATGTGAACATGGTTTTGCCCTGCAAAGAAGAGGCCTTGGCCGACTGGAAAGTTGGCAAGACGTTTTTGCTCTTCTTCGGTCAACTTAAACACCCCGGATAACACATCAACAGCGCTGGCTGACTGCTTCAGTAGTAGTTGTATGGATGAGTTGGCGACGATTGCCCGTCCCATTTTGCTACCCATAAAGTCCTCGACATCCTGAGAAATGGTTGTCAGCCCAAGTTGGTACTTCCTGGCTCGCTTAGCCAGGGAGAACAGGAAGTTGGCAGAGTCTTCGTGGCGCATTAGTTGCCAGGCTTCATCTACAATTAGCATGCGTTTTTTCTGATCAGTTCTTGTTATATTCCAGATATGATTCAGGACGATATACATCGCCACTGGTCGCAGCTCGTCTTCGAGGTCTCGGATGTTGAACACGACCATATTGTTATTGATGTCGATATTGCTTTGTTGAGAAAAGATACCAGCGAATGTACCAGTTGTGTATTTACGAAGTCGTTGCGCCAAGCCTGGGCCAGTTCCACCCATATGCAACAGGGTGTCGTATAGGTCAGAGATGGTTGGCGGGACAGAATTGTGAGTGAGTGGGTCGGCCGTAATGCCAACTCGAGCGTAGGTGTCGATTAGCGCCTGGTCTACATCCGCCTCTTCAGCTGGTGTTAAGCCCACCATGGCCTGTCCACTTGCGGATGCTTGTGGGCCACCTAGCATTTGGCGTAATAAACCATGGAGCGTAACAAGGTTCGCCCTAAGGGCGTCATCAGCCTCATCTGTATCTATCACCCTCGGCAGATCAAAGGGGTTGATCCGGGTATCGCTATTAAGGCTCAGTCTAATATAGCTACCTGCAACAGCATCAGACAGTTTTTGGTACTCGTTTTCTGGATCAATAATCACAATATCCGCCCCTGTCATCATGCTGCGAAGCGCCTCTAGCTTAACAGTAAAAGACTTACCTGCCCCAGACTTAGCAAAGACAACCATGTTGGCATTTTCAAGAGAAAACCTATCAAATATCACCAGACCATTGTTGTGCATGTTTATGCCATATAACACACCTTTACCATCCGTTAGGTCGGCTGAGGTGAATGGAAACGATGTCGATACGGCGCCAGTATTCATATTTCGTCGAATCTGCAACTGATCGGCTAACTGAGGGATGGTGCTGTTCATCCCCTGCTCCTGCTGTGAGGAGGCTACTTTACTGAACACCAATTGCTGGCTAAAAATTGTTTCAATCTTGTGTTGTATAAACTGAAGCTCGTCAATACTGTCGGCGTATACGGTAATATATAGACCATAACGAAAGAACTTTTCAGACCCCACCTGTAGTTGATCTCGCAACTCCTCCGCATCGCTTAGGGCTGCCTGAAGTGCGGGGTCACGAACCTTGCCCTTCTCGGTGTTGATGCTCAGGCTTGCCTCTAGCTGAGTTACTTTTTTGCGCAAGTTATTTAGAACCACCTGAGTTTCTACGGGGTAGATAAACATACTAATGTCTAATACTTCATCAATGTTGATAATTGAACTAAGCCAACCAGTGTACATTTGACGAGGATATCCGTATACATATAGAGTCTGCCCATACTTCGTACCTAATCGAAAATGACTGGACTGAAACTCAATACTACTGGGGGCAATAAAATCTCGCTGCGTTCGAACACCGGTCAGAAACGCTTGTTCGACCTCCGACTGCTCCCTCGCAAGCTGTTGAGCTGCTAAATCGACTGCATCAGGTTGTTTTTTTGCCACTACACTACTCCAGACTGGGTGTTATCACCCTTTTTGACATACAGGGTTGTCATGTCGGCCATCGGCACATCACCCAGGGGTTGCTGCGGTGAAGTATCGGGGTTGTATGAATTATAGAACAGTATGCTTAGTTGTTCAGTCGAGAGGTGTCGACTTTGTATACCCATCTGGAATAGTCCACCCATGACGGTGTCAACTCTATTTTTAATTTCGTCTTTTGCTTTCTCGTAATCTACTTGATTAATTTTGGTTACCTCTATTTTTTTACTAGATCCACTAAAGAAGCTGTCGAAAAGACCCTTGGCCTGCTTGCTGATTTCTGCTACATCACCACCAGGAAAGAATGGTACAACTACATAGAATCGCTTGTCCATAATATTTGCTTCTTGAGACAGGATTTCAATAAAATCCATATAATCATCCATGAGCCGAGTTAAGAGCATATTGTCTTGGGAGCGTCGAATAGTCATTAATCGATCAAGATAGGGCGCAATGTCGACACGTCTTGACCTGATGAGTATTTGCACAGGAAAATAAAGTGAGTTGATAAAGTTTTGATAACTATACTCAACACCCTCTCGCTCTCGAGAGCTCATGAGGTCGAAGTTAATCGAATCACACTCTACTACCGCCCGAAAACTACCATCTTGCATAATAATCATGCCTTCGCGCATCTCTGAGAACAGCAGTGAACCCTGAGCAGTGGAGGTGTCGCCCTTCTTAGGCTCTTGGGTGGTCTGTGGCGGATTAGCTCCATCAACAGGTGGCTGTTGTGCCATTGGCGGTACTCCCGTGAGAACAGGGCTGGTCTGTTGTTGTGGGTTTTGAGGGTTGTTTGGTAGTTGTTCGTTTGGTTGCATATCCCACCTAGCGTAATGAAATTACGATTTCTTCACTTTCTTTTAACTCTTTTTTCTTAATCCTGGCCGCCTCTCGACCCAGAGTTTCAACTGAGAGGTCTTCGTGGTTTGTTGCCAGGTCTATTATAGCAGGAGATACCATTTCCTCGCTAGGCTTCGGAGCCTTCTCGGTTGCATCTAGAGAGGCCTCTGTGCGCTGCTGAGGGAGCTGATCAATAACTGCGTCTGTCGTGGCTGGGGCTGCAGGAGTGGTCACACCAAGCGGCTGTAGGACAGCTTGGTTCATGCTTGGATAAGGGTTCACCACTAGCTTAATGTCTTCGGTGTTGTCTGCTGGCTGTTCAATATGCATTGGCGTGTAGCCAGTCGAGACAGCTGGGGTCGGAGATCCGTACTGAGGGTATGCTGAGTATGCAGTCGCGGTTGGCTGCGGTGTCTGCGGTAGGGCCATTGTTGGTGCTGTATATTGTGGTGTTGGTTGTGGCTGAGGCACAGGCTGGCTAACAAGACTGACCAACTGTTGTCGGTACTCGTCATTGGTTTTATTGAGCAGCATGTTGATCTGCTGCGACCTCACGCTACCCTCCTCAAACGACCCCTGCATGGACTGGGCCTCAAGATACAGCTCATCCTGCATCGAGCTCGTGGTGGCACCTCCTCGAACTGACCAACCCCGAGAGTCCACGACATTAGCGAGGTAGGACAGCCTGGTCTGAACCTCTTCTTGGCTATAGCCCTTGCTGTACTCTTTCTCGTCGGGTGGTGGAGCAATCACCTCAATTAACCGATCCATGCCATCCGGCTGCCAGAGGCGAACCTTTGGTTTTAGCATGAAGGATATGATTGCCGCAAGATATACCTCCATAGGCTGATCTTTTTTTAGTGGTAATGCCAGCACTGTGAAAAATACAATGATTGGTGCGGGTATCAGTATCAACGGCAACGCTATTTTTGACAACACCATCGCAACACCGACCGCAGCCGCAACAATCATCAAAAAGATGAATTGTCGAAAAGAAAACGGACCAAGCAGCTTATCTTCGGCTTCGACATCTTGAGGTACTTTATAGACAGCCATACTGGTTATGATTATAGCATCTTTAATCAGTACAAGACATATTATGTACTAAGCTATGGTGTTATCGTCTATGGTCGTCGTAGCCGTGGGTTTTGTTGTCGTGGGTTTTGTTGTCGTGATGAACTCGTCCTTTTTTGTGGCAATATGGTGCCATTAGAATTGATCTTAGTTGATACAGAAGTTGCTATGCCAAGATTAGCATTGTTGACAGCATCACGCAAAGCCTTCATGCTGGCGGGGTCAGCCTTGGCGTTGAGAGTGGTTTCACTCTGTATTTTAGTAAGGGCAGCGTCAAGATATGCGGAGGCGTCGGAACCTGCTTGGCCACTGGCTAGGTGGTTTACATATTCTTCCATAGTGCCTGGATTGAATAAGAGTAACTGATCCGCGGTCACATTATCAAATGCAGGACCAGGACCTTTGACCATGTCAGGTGCCTTACCAACTAAAGCAGAGGCGTTGCTATTAAGAGCCTCTTGGGTGGCTGCTGCAAATTCAGATGACTTGGATGACGGACTGTGTTTCTGCATTCTGCGTAGAGAGTCACTTCTGCCTAGTTGGCCCATAAGATTCAGAGCTGCATCCCGGTCAGCATCATTGCCTGAGTTGTGTGCGTTTTTAACCCTGTCTTCTAGCCAGGTATCCATATTAGGGACGCTACCTGAAGCCTGTGCGGTTGCATAAGCAGCCTGCAGGGCGCCCGCTGCCTGGGACATTTTGTCTGCCCTTCGTTTAGCACTAAGCTGTCTAAGCATGGTTGCAGCCTCGCTTCGGTCTCCTCCAGCAACGGACAGCGCTTCATGGTTAACACTAGACTCATGCCCATTGAACCCAGCGAGTAGCCGCTTTTCATAATCATCTTTTGATACAGCTTGAGATTGATCCAGGGCTAATTTCCTCGAAGTTTCTGAGCGAGCCATGTTCTGGCGTCTTTCTCTACCCCAGTTAAAGGCTCCGCCACCTCTCCAGAATGATCGATGACCAATCGGTGTAATGTTGGCCCTCGCTCTATCTAGCGCTGCTCGGCTATCCACAGCCGCTCTCGCAGCCTTAGTTGCTGGAGAAGTCATCTTGGTTACTGCTCCAGCAATGGCACCAGTCATTTTACCGGTGATAGAGTTCGCCTTAACAGACATCAAAACAATCGGGGCTGATCCAAAGAACAATAGAGCATAGGCAATTATTTGACCAAAAGGAGTTGCACCGCTTTGTCCCATCACCGTGATATAGACACCGAGCTTTAGGCCGCCGTAGTATAAGGCAACGAGTGGATAAAGGAACAGAATGCTCGTAGCGAGCTTCTTCCACTTTTCAAATATAGACTGGGTGTTTGGCAGGATGTTAGCCACAAGTGCAAGAGGTGCTAGAATTACCACTACAGGAACAAGCAGGTTGCGTATAAAAACCGCCATCCAGGCTGCAAACATCAAGATGACCCCTGGAAGTATCAGGAGAGCCGCAAACCCTAACAGCGCCGGGGTGCTTACTCCAGCGGCACCGATAATTGCTGCTATAGCGCCACCAGCCACTGCCGTACCCACCCCTGTCGCAATCAAGTCCGTGACGGCCTGTCCCAAACCTGGCATAGTGGATGAAACTTGAGAGACCAGGAAGTTATCGAGGGTTTTGCCTAGGATGTTTACTAAATCCACGGCCAGCATCCCTAGAAAGAACGATGAGTTCACGAGCACAGCCATGACCATAATCCTAGGGAGGAGCTTTTTGATGCCATAATTACTAATGCCAATATTGGATATTTGCGACATAATTACGACAATAAACACTACCGCCAAAAGGGCGTTAGCGATATCCCTAAAGGCCTTCCACGTGTTGTAAGGAGCACTATTATCACTGGTTTCACTCAACGGATTTGTTATGAGCATTACCTCAAACATGCTAAACAAAAAATCTGCCACCGCAGTAGTCGCCATCAGTGGTCCACATACAATCCAGCCAACAGACTCTAGCTGTTCCGTGCATGTTTTTGGCTGTTCTTCTTTATCTCCGCCGCCCTCGCCGTCTATGTCGCCGCCTGCATCTACATCTGATGTGGCTGTTTTAAAGTTACTGCCAAGTATGCCAGCTGCTGCTGAGGTTGGATCGCTAGACTCGTTGACGAGCTTAGCTATGACGGGGGCTGCGTCCCTGAGGGCTGAAGTTAGATCTCCGCAGTGAACCTTTTTACCCTTGACGTCAATAATACCAACTTTTTGGTCCACACCCTTTGGGATGCCTATCTTGATTGATGAGACCTTGTACTTACCGGATACAGCCTCTTCTATTATTTGGAAGTCCGAGCTTACATAGTTATCTGTCCCTGGCGACGGCAAGGCGCGCTGACATGTGCCTGTAAGCATCGGCATATACTGCTTGTACTCCCCTATTGTGTCGATAGAGACCCTGCCAGCCGCAGATAATGGGCTGGCAGACATGACAATAAGCACGATGGAGATTACCAGAGAAGACAGGAGATACTTGCTTAGACTAAAGCTCATGCTTAACATTATCCACTAAGTTAGCAAATAAATAAAGCCCCTGCCGGAAGGAGCTTTATTCAACCACTAGGATACTGGTTATGGCTTGCGCAAGAGCTTCCCCTGCTCATCAAAAAAGTCTATGCCATAGTTATAGCCAGTAGCGCGACCATTCTGATCCACCATCGCTATTATCCTTGAGTCAGACTCGTCTGGTGTTAAGTAATAGAGCGTTAGTGGAATTTGTAATCCTGCTTTTATCACCACAAATTCTCGTTGGCTATCTTTGGACAATACTCCTGCCGCCTTAAGGAATTCGGTGTCAGGCATCGCGATTAACACTGCGTTGTGTCCATTAAAGTTGGCCGTGTCCTTCTGGGACACCTCGTCAGGTGTGGTCTCGTTGTTCCACTTGTGGGCAATAGATGCACTCGCCGAGTCTTGGGTTATCTCATCAGCCGTTAGTTCTTCGCCAGAAACGGTTCGCCATTTCATGGTGGCGGCGTCAAGTATCTCTACTCGATCAGGGGCGGCCATGAACACTACGGGCGGAAACTGATCTCGCCCAAGCAACTGCTTTGCTCTGTCATAGCCAGGGCTATTAGGGTTAATTATGCCCAGAGCGCTCTTGATGTCGGGATGTATATTGGGTTGACGCTTGGTAAGAGCCAGGTCATACCAGCCCCACTTCTTCTCGTTCTCCTCACCTCGCCCCTCTCCAAATGGTGCAAGAAAACCCTGGGCGGCGAATGAGTCTGTCATCACTCTTACATACTCCTCCCACGACACGGGGAAAGCCCATTCCACCTTGTCCTCGTCGCCAAGTATACGGCTAAGGTCAAGGGTTGGGTGGAGGGTGCTATCCTGGTTTCGGACGAGGATATTAGTCTCTTCATTAGACGCCTTTCTCATTGCTTCGATTAGCTCCGAGTCTAGTTGACCCTGGTTCAGCTGTGCAATGACCTCTTCAGCGGAAAACCCCAAGAGCACCTCTCTTACGCGTTCGCTATCCTCTTGGCTCAGCTCAGCAGCCTCCTCGCTCGGCTCTATCGTATCTGCGGGACTACTGTCTATTGTCTGAGGGGCAGCTACTGTATGGGTTGGAAGGGGTTTTGGTGCAGCCTCAGCCTTACATCCAGTCAGTGTAGTGGCTAGCGCCAACCACGCCAGCAACTTCTTAGCCCACACAGGTACACCTCCTCTGCTCTCTGGACCGCGGTTGTATGTCATGATCAAGCTCTCCTTTTCGCTACAGTTTTTAACAAATAACACCCAAGCCACCCACTAACAAACGAAGATTGGGCGGACTATACTTAAATATACCACATTCATCGCTACATGGCAATAGCAAACTCGGTAAATTAAAGATCACCCAACAAGGGTGAAGGAGTGCTTATTATGTATAATAATATTTTGGCGCGCCCGACCGGATTCGAACCGGCGATCTCCTCCGTGACAGGGAGGCGTGATAGGCCATCTTCACTACGGGCGCATGGTTAAAATAACCCTATAAATGTTAGCAAAAAAAATCATAAATTGCAAGCATTTGAGTTTTCCTGGTAAAACCATTTGCATTTTCTAGTACAGTATTTTACAATCAACACTAGAGCATAATAGCTATGAACAGTAAAATAATCTCCATCACACTAACTCTCGCCACCATAGGTGTAGTTATTTTAGCCCTGCCCCAATCAGTCGCGGCAGCCAATAGTTGTGCTGGGGTAGACACCTCGTTGGTAAGCTGCACAGAGACAGACGAGACAGCGATAATGTATTTAATTAGGCAGGTAGTCCAGGTTCTGGTGGGTGGTGTTGGTGTGTTGGCCGTGGGTGCAGTGGCTTTCGGGGCAATCCTATACGCGAGTGCGGCTGACAGTCCTGAAAACATCAAAAAGGCTAAAACCATCTGGATGAATACTGCGCTAGGGTTAATAACATTTGCCTTTATGGTCGCGATAACAAACTTTATTATCCCTGGAGGTGTTTTCTGATGCTAAAACAAGCTATATTGGCGGCGTTTTTAATGTTATGTGGAGCTGGTGGGTTGGCGCTGGCTACACCCGCCGCTGCACAGGCTGCTGACGGGTATATATTAACCATACCACCCTGGTATAGAGGTCTTGTTGGCAGTGACGGCACGGTTAAGCCAGCTAGTGGGTCTGCAGAAGATATTAGCAAGTTCGTATGGACAATCGGCCTAAATATCGCAGATGCAGCCTTGCAGGTCGTGGCGTATGTAGCAGTTGGGTTTGTCATTTATGGTGGATTTATATTCATGACCAGTGGTGGCTCCCCCGAAAGGGCTGCTGGAGGTAGAAAAACCATCATCAATGCGCTGGTTGCGCTGCTAATTGCCTCATTCGCAGTAGTAATAATCAATGTCGTAACTAGAATGGCTTTGGGTCTGTAGGTTATGAATAGCCTGACCTGTACAGTTATGACAGTAGCAGCTGGGCTCCTTAGTGGTATAGACGGAATACCAAAAGCCACGACGGTAGATCTTAGCGGTATCATCGGGCTGGTCTATGCTGTGGCGGCGATCGTGGCCGTCATAGTGATAATCATCGGTGGCATTAGCTATAGCACTTCGGCTGGCGATGCAAGCAAGATGGCAAAAGCAAAAAACTCTATAATGTATGGCTTGATTGGTGTTGTTATTGTCGGCATAGCCTTCCCCATCACCATTTATGTAGCGGGTTTAATGAAATGATAACGAAACGAATATTGGTAATCTTGTCCATACTGAGCCTGGTTGTCGTGTCGCCGCTCATGATCTGGAGTCCAGCTGGAGCGTTAGACATCTATAAAGACGCCTGCTCTGGGCCTGCCGGTTCACAGAGCCAGCTTTGTAAAGATAAAACCAACTCAAGTTTAAATGGTCTCGTGAAGGTAGTCGTTGACTTCCTAATGTGGCTGGCGGTCATCATATCGGTAATAGTAATCATTCTTAGCGGCATCAAATACGCCACCTCTGGCGGAGAGGCTCAAAAGATATCTTCTGCAAAGAACACTTTACTGGGGGCGGTAATTGGCGTCGCCGTGGCGATATTGGCCCATGCAATGGTTAGTTTTATATTGAAACAGTTTAAGATTATCAAGTAAAACATTGGCATTAGTGCTTTGCTATGTTAAAATCGTCATGAGAGAACTGTGCTTAATCAAGAAAGGAAATGAGCAAAAATGAAAAAGATGTCAATGATACTGGCTGGGATACTACTGATACCAATAGTTACAGTTGCCGTGGGGATGACGACACCTGCCGGAGCGGCTCTAGACTTCTCTGGTGGCCTAAGCAGCTCTAGAGGTGCTGGATCCGCGGAAGGCGTTAATGATCCTGGAGAGTTAGTGACTAAGTTTGTGAACCTGCTTTTGTGGCTGGTCGGCATCATATCAGTTGTCATGCTGATTTTTGGTGGTATTAAATATGCCACATCAGCTGGCGATACAAACAAGGTCAAGTTAGCCAAAGATACTATTCTATATGCAGTGATCGGCCTGGTTGTTTCACTCCTGGCCTATGCAATCGTCAACTTCGTATTTAACGAGATTGGGAAGCCGTAAATACAGACAAGCTGATACATCCTATAAAACCCCCGAATCGGGGGTTTTATAGTGATCTCTCTTGACACAACCGCTAAACGATCAGAGCTAAGAGCTACGGGAGCATCACCGTTTGTTTACTGCCAAGGATGAACACCTACAGCACAGGAATTTTTGTGGCTTTTTCTTGCTTGACCTTTTCAAATGTAATGGTCAATACGCCATCTTTGAGCTCAGCCGTAACACCATCTTCCTTGACGGCCACAGGTAGCGCCAAGGTACGGCTAAACTCACCCCAGTAACACTCTTGGATGTGCCAGTGGTTAACCTCGGTTTCGTCGCCACTTGATAGTGTGCCACTGATGGTTAGGATGCCGTCTGAGATACTGACATCGAGATCGTTGCGGTCAATACCAGCTGTCCGCGCCTTGATAACTAGCCTGTCTTCTGTTTCGTAGGCATCAACCGCTAGTTGGCCAGGGAAATCACCCTCGGACTCATCCCAGTCGTCATCGTTAGGCTGTTGGCTCGTCGCTGGTGTTGTTGTCATGTCATCATCCGTCAAGAACGCAGCCGCTAGCTCATCTTCCATTAATAAATCGTCATTTTGTTTGCGGGCCATGATTTCCTCCACTTATTAGGCTCATATTGACATAGTCATCATTATTATAACCATTTCATGGAGTATAATCAACATAGAAGGGCGTTTAATGTAAATATTACAATGATAGACCAGATGCTCGGAGCTATTGCTCCCCACTACTGTTTGGGCTGTGAGGAAAAGGGTGATATTTTGTGTGGTCGTTGTAAAAATGACATACTTGATGAGCCGTTTCTTAATTGCCTTGTTTGTGACTCCCTAAGCCTTGACACATTATGCGCTACACATCAGATGCCATACGACCTGGCGTGGTGCGTGTCGGGCCGAGAAGGTTTGGTTGGGGCGGTAGTGGATACCTATAAGTTCCAGGGCGTACGAGCAGCTCATCGGCAACTGGCCGAGCTGCTGCATGGGGCGCTACCCGATTTGCCCATGCAGACAGAGGTTGTACCCATACCAACAACACCCCGAAACATTAGAATTCGCGGTTATGACCACATGCTGATGATAGCCAAGGAGCTGTCTCGACTAAGGGGCTGGAGGGTGTCGCAGCTTCTGAGCAGGAGAAACAACCAGACCCAACATTTCACCAAAAGCGCCGTAATACGCCGCAAGCAGGCTGCTGAGTTTTTTGAAGTGAGTCGGGACATCAATTCAGCTGTGCCCTATCTGATCATTGACGACATCTTTACCACAGGCTCCACCGTAGACTCGGCCGCTCGATGCCTGAGGCGGGCCGGTGCAAAATCGGTATGGCTGGCGGTGATAGCTAGGCATAATAACTAATCATGATGGTATTGCCCGCCCCTAGCGATCTCTTGGGCGCGATACAGTTGTTCTGCTAGGATTAAGCGGACCAGTTGATGGGGGAAAACCAATCTGGATAAGGACCAGACGATATTAGCTCGATCTCGAAGGGTCTCATCAACACCATATGCCCCACCAATGACGAAGACTATTTTTTGAGAGGTGTTATTTTGGATAATACTGGACAGCTCTGGCGACGAGATGTTATCACCCCTTTCATCAAGCAGAATTACGAAATCATCTGCTCGCAACCTGCTTAATAGCCTGTCAGACTCTTCCTCGCGGGAGGTGGCGCTGTCGGTACTGCCCGAGCTTGGAATAAGAACCAAATCTGCAGCAAACGGCGCCCGAAGTCGTTTTAAGAACCGATCTATCCCCTGCTCTACCCAGGGTTCATTCTTTTTACCAATACTAAATATTGTAATTATCATAAAAATTGGCGGAAGGACGGGGATTCGAACCCCGGAGACCCCGTGAAGGGCCTACACACTTTCCAGGCGTGCCAGTTCAACCACTCCTGCATCCTTCCCTGCACCCATTCTACAGTATCTATCAACGCTATCCTAGCCAAGAGCGCTGATATTTAGTCATAAAACTTGACTTTTAATCAATTTAGTGCTATCATGGATACATAGTTGATAAAACACAAAAAGGAAATAAATATCATGCAACCACAAGACAACACCACAAACAACACAAATGATGATCAATATCGCTATGTTGACCTTGAAACTCTGCGGTCCATTGGAGTCGCTCTGGAGGGCGAAGAGCTGAATGCACTACTAGAACACATCAATGAGAAGATTGAGACGGCAATTGGCGAAGAGGTTATAGAGGAGCTGGACGATGAACAGCTCAAAGAGATGGCGCAGCTTGAGGAGACTAGCACCGACGAGGAGTTGGCAGTTTGGATTGCTCAGCATGTGCCGGTGTATAAAGAGATTGTTGAGGATAACATCGCGATTGTTCTTGGCGACTTGGCTGAGAGTAGCGATCAAATCGGCTAAGCCAACCCGCCTCAACACACCCATCAATGTGAGATGGGTGTGTTTTTGTTTTGATGGTTGCATCCATGGAGTGAACTTGCCTATAATAAGCCATGATGAAAGACTCAACTTCTCGAATTCAGCTTCATGGTGTTCGAAGGCGCTTTGGGATTGGCGATGCTGAGCACTATGCGCTTGATGATGTTGATTTGACAGTAAAAAAGGGTGAGTTTATTGCCATAATGGGCCCTAGTGGTTGCGGCAAGACTACGCTTTTGAATGTCATAGGCCTACTGGATGAGCCGACAGAGGGCGAGTATTATTTTGATGGCTCAGCGGTTGACAATCTGAGCTCTAGTCGACATGCTCGGATTCGATCTGAGCAGATTGGTTTTGTGTTTCAGAACTTTAATCTTGTGCCGAGACTGAGTGTGATTGACAATGTCGCCCTGCCCCTGACCTACAAAGGGGTGCACAAGACAAGGCGACTTCAAGAAGCGAGTCATATATTAAAAACTTTTCATCTTGGAGAACGAGAATACTATCTACCGCACCAACTGTCGGGCGGGCAGATACAGCGGGTGGCGATTGCACGAGCGCTGGTTAATAGCCCTTCTATTATCTTGGCTGACGAGCCAACTGGCAATCTCGATTCAAAAACCAGCCATATTATCATGGAAGAGTTGGCGGACATTCATCGTCGTGGCAATACCATTATTATGGTGACGCATAACCCCGACCTCACATCTTACGCTAGCCGTGTTATCACTATGCTTGACGGTAAAATAGATACAGACTCAAAGAAAAGGAAGGGTGCGCCTTTTAAGAAAAAACTCGAAATCAAAGATGATGAGGCGGAACAATGAGACTACTACTGAAGAACCACATCGAAAATGCCATGGAGGCCCTGGGGTCTAATCGGTTGCGCACAGCTCTGACGATAACTGGCGTCACCATTGGTACGGCCAGTATTGCTTTGGTCTTGTCACTGTCAGGTGGAGCCGCAGCTTTTTTGAGCCATCAAATAGCACGGATTGATGGCTCGATAGCGATCGTGAGACCCAGCACACCAGTCTCCGTGAATAATATACTATCAGATGCCCACTCTCTGCCTGTGACGAGTGTCTTGACAGAGAAAGATGCCATTGACCTGGCAAAGATACCTGATATAAAAATTTCGCCAATGTCGGTGCTACACACCAGCTTGCGGGCCAAAGAGGCAACAACCGATGGTAACCGCACAGCGCTGATAGGTAGCAATAGCGCCCTGCAGTCTATTGCCGATTTGGAAATGGCGGAGGGGCAGTTTATCACCAACGATACCGGGGTTAACGGTATTGTCATAGGTAACCAGCTAGCTATCGATTTGCTTGGCACTGAAACCGCGGTAGGAAGTGTAGTGCGGGCGCGAGGGGAGTCTTTTACGGTCATTGGCGTACTTAAGCCGACCAATCGTCCAGTTAACCACCTTGGGGTAGATTTTGACCGATCGGCTATCGTGACAGTGGCATCACTAAAACAGTTCACTCAACAGGTGGCGCAGATTCAACAGATTATTATTGCGGCTGATAACAATCAGGCACTGGCTAAATCAACTGAAAAAGCTCAGGCAGTCCTGTTGGAGAATCATTTTGATGAAAAAGACTTTGTTATCTTGACGGGAAAAGCGATAACCGCCCCGAGCAGTCAGTTGTTTTACAATAGTTCCATGATTATTGTAGCGATAGCAGGCGTTGCATTGCTGGTTGGAGGCATCGGTATTATGAATATCATGCTAGTCAATGTGGCGGAAAGGAGTCGTGAGGTTGGAATCCGCAAGGCTATTGGGGCGACTAATTGGAATATAGTCAGTCAATTTTTGATCGAGTCTACCCTTATTGGCGCATCTGGTGGACTACTAGGATATTTGTTTGGCATGGCGACAGCCTATGTTCTAGCCATGTACTTGCCGTTTGGGCCAGCACTAGAGTGGCGAACAGCCAGTATCAGTATCGGCGTGGCTACGGTTACTGGAGTAGTGTTTGGTATATACCCAGCCATTCGAGCTGCCGCAAAGGATCCAATCGCAGCCCTTAATTAGTCGTCTCTTGATGATGAGCTGTCTAGCCTATCTGCGGTGGCAGTAGAGAGCGGATTGACATTGTTGATAATAGCGAGATAGATGCTGGATATATCACCCAAAGCGATTGCCCAGAGCAACTGTTGTATTATGCCATCCCCTCTGAGATGGATCGAAAAAGGTTTTGGGCGATAGCCGCTCAGTAAGCGATCAGAGAGGGTCATTTGATTGGCTATATGGGAGCTCTCAAGACTACTCACTAGATCAAAAACAGCAAAAGGCTTCTCTGTGGGGTGTGAAGTCCAGCCAGTATAGTCTCCATGATTAAACTCGGGGTAGTAATTGTGAAAGGCAAGGTTTTTGGCAGATTGATTCCAGCTAATTTTCCATCCGTGAGCAGCTGATGCGGTCAGCTCGCCTCCGTAAAACACCGCAGACTTCCCTGCTGAATGAAGGGCGATTTGCTTGGCAATATTTTGATTTGTTGCTGTATTTGGTGACCAGTCAATGATTTCCTGCTCCAACCATACCGAGCTTCTCTGGACGACATCGTTAATATAGCTAGGGATTAAATTGAAGTGTTGTAATAATACCAACAAAGACCGAAGATAGTAGATTTTTGATAATTGTGGCGTAGAGCTGTTTGGCACTCTGATTGATGTAGTATCGTCGTGATTTGCCAGAGAAAGCAGCTGACCACCAGCTGTTATGACCGCTGTGGTGCACCTATTCTGTCTAGCTTGCTTGTAGCAGCTTAAGACCTCCTCGGTATTACCGGTGTGGCTGATGGTGATTACAAGAGTCTGTTTGTTGCTGTAGTGTGGCAGATCGTACCCTCGCACAACCTCTATCGGTACGCCAATAACAGGTCTAGTCAGTAACTTTACAATATCAGCCACAACGCCCAATGAACCCATGCCAGCGATAATCACACTGTCTGGCTTTTGTGATACGGTTCCGCCATCAATCATGGGCCCAAAGCTTGCCTGGCTGGCCACAGACATTGCCAGGTCAAGGGCACCAGACGGGTCTCGTTGCGACAGCAGTTTTTTGTTATCCAGCAACTCTTGCACTCTCCTGATTAGGTATGATACAGTATAACATAAGAAATATAGTAACGAATAGCATAGGGGTGGGCATGAATATTCCGGCATTAGATAGTCAACAGCAGTCAATAAGCGATGACCAGGAGCTTGCAAAAGCCCTGGCTGGAGTCACTCAAGAGGCGGAGGACTTAAGTCAAGGCTCTGACTCAACCCCTGGAGTTACGACAACCCCACCAACCACTGACGATACATCATCAGCTGCCGCCATCCAAGATGATGCAGGCAACGACACAGCTGCTTCACTGGACCACATACAGTCGCCAATGAACACTACTACTGCGGCAATTGATTCCGCGGTTGATCCTGGCCTGGCCAGCGTTAAACAGGCTGCTCTATCAGAACTTCGTCCGCTGGTAGGCAAGCTAGATGTTGGCCCCGAAGAGAAGTTCAATACCTACCTGCTACTCATCCGCTCTACTGACGACAGGGAGCTGATCGCCCCTGCTCATGAAGCAGCATCGGCAATCACTGATGAAGCCAAAAAGGCTCAGGCTCTTCTCGATATTATCAAAGAAATCGATTATCTTTCAGCTCCGAAACAATAATCAATTTTGCCAAAACTAATCTTTAAGTTAGCAGTTGCCAAACTTGCTCAAACAACAGTCTCTGTAGGCTAGCGATAGCATCATCCTCAATGACAATTCCATTGATATTTCGATACTTATCTATCCGGATAATCGCCGTCTTGGGCCCGTAAATTAATGTATACACGCCATTATCGACACTTT
>CAYVCA010000004.1:0-34525 GCA_964450025.1 uncultured Candidatus Saccharibacteria bacterium | reverse complement strand
GCCCCGTTCTTCAAAAAATTTAATGTATGCATTACGAATTTGCTGAGTATTCATATCTGTTAGTATAGCATACTATCGATTGTTTTGATGTTCATATGCTCTTGGTTTCAATAAGGCACTCGCCACTCCACCCGCCAACGCTGCTTTACCCGCCTTGCGAGCGCGTTCCAGTCTTTTTTCGGTATTAACAAGCTCCTCCACTAGCCTCTTCAGGGCATGAATGCCGATCAGCTGCTTGCCAGTATGTTCGCTTAAATATTGCAACAGAGGAAGATCCAATGCGAAATTTGACATACGAATAGGCCGACAAGGGTTGTCGCCATTAAGCGATATTAGGTCATCGACATCTACCACAAGTGGCTGATATGGATCTCCCTGATATAAGGCTCGGGCGTTAGTTGGATCGCTAATAACCCCTGCCGCAACCCCCTCCCCGCCCATCTCCTCATCAACCCCCCCTAATCCCAATAGCGTCCACTCTCCTGCTCGCTTAATCATCCCAACTACTTCACCTGACTTCATTACGATAATCGGGCTTCCTGCCTTTGCGCTACCCAAAAACCCTGCCTCGGCTTTAATGCAGGCCATGCTCCCAGTGGATGGCAGTGCAGCTGGACTCACAACACTTTCTCTGCCCTGACTAAGTAGCGTCATAGCCCCCTGCGTTGCCCTACCAAAGTCTGTCGCAGGACTATAAGACACCGGGTCTAGAGGTGCTTCTTGCTGTCTCAGCTTAAACCTTGAGCACCAGTGGCGCAAAGCCCCCCCAGGCTGCCAGGCCCACGCGGCTATGATCAATAGTCAAACTTTCAGGTCTGTGTCCTTTAAGCGAGTATATGGGCCACCGTAGGTCATCAGGATAGGGTCGACCAGTGAAATTGCACGCCTGCTCGTCAGCCTGCAGTCGCTGCAAGGTAGCGAGCAAGTCAAACTCATCCGACAGGCGACCAAGACCAGGAGATTCCATTATCTTATTATATCACATTGCGTTCAATTAAGCAAGTCGTCGACGATTCGACGACTTGAATTGCTAGGTATGCTTAAGAATCTATTCTTTTGAACTACCTTCGGTGTCTGGAGCTTCTGTTTGATCTTCAGCCGTAGCAATCTCTTCTTTTGGCTGATTCTTACGAAGTTTTTCCGGGTTTCGAAGCGCCCTCTTCTTGTCAGAGACAGGCTCGTTGACCCACTTTGGCAACTTCACGCCCGCCTCTTTAAGTAGCTTAACTACTCGAGGAGTCGGCTGAGCACCATTGTCGAGGTATTTTTGAGCTAATTCGGTCTGAATGTTCGATTTTTTAGTATGAGGGTTATAGCTGCCGACATAAGCCACGACACGACCGCTTGATGGGTGTCTTTGCGCCTCCTGAACTGCCAGCCTATAAACCGGGTAACCTTTTCTGCCTAGTCTCTGTAAGCGGATTGCGAGCATGTATGATGATTCCTTCTTGCTGTATTATTTAAACTCTTAGTAACAAGTCTACACTGTTTACGATAATCCGTCAACAATTAACGAGGGTTTATGCTCTATTAATTTACGGCTAGCGCGTAATCAATCTTATCCTACCTCGACCAAGTCGCTCAATCACTCCTTCATTTTTCAACTGTGTTAACATGCGACTCACAGTCTCGCGCGCCAAACCAGTCTGAGAGGCAAGCTGAAATTCGGTCACCAGCACGGTATCGCTCTGCTCATCAACTCGGCATCGTAAAATTGTCAACTGTTGCACCACTCGTTTCTTAGCGTCGCCCTCGAGGGCTGCCGACAATTGCAGTGTCAATCGATCACTGGCTATGCTCAGTTGCTTCATGATATCCACCATCGCTTGTGGTGTTTTTTCGACAAACCGCAGGAAATCATCCACCGGAGCCACCCTGACCACGAGATTATCATCCGCCTCAACATAGAATTCGGTTGCACGACCGCCAATTGCGTCGGACAAAGGGAATATGTCGTCTGTCACCATTGAGTCTAACGACAGCTTCTCGCCGCTATCCGAAATGTGACACATTGAAGCCTCGCCCTCTACAACAAGGAAGACTGGCGAAATCACACCTGGCTGGACCAAGCTCTCGCCCTTTTCAATCAATCTCTCAGGATAATGACTAAAGAATCGCTTCAACTCTGGTTGAGTTGAGGGTCTAGCAAAATCTGTTACCTCTACAGCCACCGTCACCCCCTTGCCAATCGGCGATCAAAACTAATGAATAGTTTAGATTATATCAGATTTTGTAACTTACATCACACTTAGTTATCGTTTTGTAAAATAATAGCTGACCGCGGCAGCGGCAACGACACTAGATCCAACAATCTCCCAAAACACTAGGTCCGAATCGACATCAAATGGCAACTTTACATTCATGCCTAGTAGGCCAGCCAGCATGGTCGGGATAGTTAGCACCACCGTAACAATTGTTAACACCCGCATGGTTTCATTCAGGCGAGTATCCATAACTGCACGGTAACTATCACGGAGGTTTTGAATAGTCCTGAGTAACGATTTACACCTAGCGATAACCTGCTCGATATCGATTGACAGGTCCTCTATCTCATCTTTGTCATCCTTCAGGAAGCTTGACGAACGACTACCTAATAGTTTTTCTATGGCGTCATTGGTCGGAATCAGCGCATCCAGGTGGTCATTGAGCTCCCTTTCGTAGTCCACGATTATTGCGATATCCCTCGATCTAAGCCCTGAAAGGTTATCCATTGCGGCTCTCATCTGACGATTAATAGTCGCCACCCGACTTTGGTAGGATTGGGCTATGTAATCAATCATCAACAGAAACAATCGCTTTTGCTGAGAAACAGATACTCTCGTTTTTCTCACGAATGGATCCCATAGCCTGCCAAGGTCGCCGCGGCTAAGGGTGATAAAGTTGTTACCGTCAAAAGCAAACAGGATTGGCGTAGAGAAATCGTTCAAATCAGTATCTGTTTCAGGTGCTCGGGTGATGAAGTATGTCCACTTATTTTCGACACTGAGCCTCGGCACTTCATGCGGATCGAGGGCGTCGTGAAGAATGTCTTCATCAACGCCCATGCCCACAAGAAAGGCCCGGTCCGCATCAGTCGGCTTTTCACATCTCGTCCAGCCAGGCTGGTCCAGATCCTCGGTTTGGTAAAGCTCACCGGTCTGGCTGGATAGATAATTGGAAATCATATGCCCATTTTACACAAAATCTACCGCCCAGGTAAATAGCCTAATTGTCAGCGCCTAAGTCTCACACACCCCACCTACGCAGGCTAGCTCTTTAGCGCCAATGGTCTGGTCTGTCTGTTCGTAAATCGAGAGCCTAGAAAAGTCGATCGTACCGAGCTCCTTGAGTCGGCGCTCATACTCCTCCTTGGTTATCTCCTCATATGGTGCCAACTGATAGACATGGTCAGTGCGGGGTAGGAACGATAGCCCGCCAACAATGTCCCAGTTTTGATAAACAAAGTTTGCTACACCCAGCCATTCGTCATCACTCGCATAAATCGTTACCGATGGATTATGCTCAGTGAAGTGCTCTTTTAGGCGCTTCCACTCTTTCAGCATTTCTAGCGCTGAAACATCCTTGGCCACGACGGCACCTTCTGGGGCTTTTACCGGGAACTCCATCACCATTGTCGTAGCGGTAGCGCTTGAATAGCCAATTTCTGGCAATATCGGAACCCCCTGCTCCTCGGCCAACTTAAGAAGTGGGTCATTGACACTGATTCGCACTCGCCTGATATAGTACTTAGCGAACCATGGATGCATACCCGAGCCTACTCCTAGCAGCTGACCGGAGTTGCCGTGTGGTTTAACACAGGTAATTGCCGTTGAGGGGTTTTTACCGAACCGCTTAGCATAGGCTTTATTAGTCTTAATCGCCTCGTCTCTCAGAGCCTCAAGGTTGTCATCATTTCGGACTATCTTGTTGTCGTAATATCCAGTAATAGATACACCGAGCAGCTGCTCTGCTTCGCAATTATCCTGCCATTCCTGAGACAGATAGCCGAAATCAGTCAAGGCTGCCTGATAGGTGCCCAGGATGGTCGCAAGGCGCATTTTTCGTTTCAAATCCTTCATGTCATCCTCTGGGCGAACGACAATTGAGGTTAAGTTGCAAAACTGTTTTGATCGAAGGTATATCTCACCACACGGATTCACCCCAATTTGAGCCTGATCTTTTACACTAGCCCACCGTCGCTTTGGCATCTGTGTCTCAAGGCCGCCTCGGTTGAAAATCCCCCTCTCACCACTTCCTGAAGTAACCAGTGCAGTCCACTCATCCAGGAACTCAGCTGCTGTTGGCTTAGCTTCATAAACAGCCGAGTTGTTAGCCATGGAGCGCTGACCCTCAGTCTGCCAAAATGCGCCTTTCTTGGCATCTCGCATCGACTTATCATCCAGTGATGATAGCGATATCAGAGCCGATCGACGCACACCGCCAGCCACTACAATTAGTCCAATTTGGCAAATGATATCGTGTAGATCTAATGTTGACAAGCGGCGCCCCTGCCGAGCAAGCATCTTTTTACGAGTGAACTCCATTAAATCGCGCAGAGGTGCAGGTCCTGATGAACGACCACCCATCGTCAACAATCTCGCCCCGGCTGGTCGTAGCTCAGAGTAATCAATCTCCACATCGTAACCGGCTGACCAGGCCTCGCAGGCAGCGATATAAGCATCACACCAGCCCTCTTTGCTGTCCTGGACAACGATTGCTGGCTTTATCTTGCCAGACTGACGAGCAATCTGCGGAAACTTTTCAACATTCTCAGGCTCAACCGTAAAGCCACAGCCAGCTCCGCACATGGAGACATACATGATTTCAGCAAGATCACGCCAGGTAGTGGGGGCAATATAAGCACAGTTATAGGCAGTTACATTTGTCGCCTCGCAAGCGTCACCTGCCGACCATAACAGCCTCATTGACGGACAGACTTCTTGTGTCAAGATCCCTTGACGAACATCCTCATATTCTGCATCCGTCAGGCCATCACCCAGTTTTTTCTTCATATACCCCATGAAGCGATCAATTGCCTCGGACCAGGTCTCGCGACGTCCCAGCTCATCACTCCAGCGAGCATAAAACTGGTAAAATATAAACTCTTGGTAGGGGGTCTTAAAGTACTTCGAACTCTCCTCGACTTTTTTGCGAATCTCTGGAGTCACAACAGATTCGTCAACTCGTTGCTTGGCATGCTCCTCGCGATACAGAATATAAGCCTTGGCGGTATCAGTAAATCCAGCCAGCATTAGCTGCCGCTCTACCTCATCTTGCACAGCCTCAACTGTAGGGATGAATGATTTGAATGCACCCGCAATTCTCATTAGCTCAGTGTTAACTCGATGTGCTATGTATTTTGCATCTCGTTCAGCACCTTCACTCGTCTCAGCAAAAGCCTTGTTAACAGCCTTTTCTATCTTGGCAGTGTTAAATTTTACAATTCTGCCATCCCTTTTTTGAATCTCCGTCACATGCTGTTTATATACATATATCCCTGTTTTATCACTAGATTTTACTTCAGCCATCGGCTGCTCAGCTTCCTTCGCCACTCTTAATCCTCCTTAACTATTTATATGTTCGCTTCTATAGCGAAGCCTATTAGCGCTACATGTAGTGTATATTAAGTCAGCATAAACACTATATGACATATATCACACTCAGCTAGTCTTAATTACAACGCGAAATTTAACAGATACAGAATTATTTAGTGATAGCAGTTTTCACTACAATAGTGCTATAGGTTATTATTACAACGCTATATATAGCGCTTTTAACAGATGATGCTGTGTTAGTGTGATTAGTATCACATTGTATTTATTGTATTTGTAGTAAACTTGTCTTAACAATACAACAAGTTCGTCTGAGGATTGGGCAAGCAGGGTTGAATACCCTCACTGTCGCGCAACTGTAAAGTCAGAAAACCACCTCAGCGGCATAACTGCAGTCTTCGCGTCAAAGTGCAGTGACAGCCCCCTCTGTCCGCCCTAAACGCCAAGAGAGAGGAGGGAGTGATGGAGCAAGACCCAGGCGCAATAGCCGATCCAGGCGACCATTCCGGCATTAACACCGTTGCGGACCCCCCTGTGGAATATCTACCTGAAGCCATAGATGGCCTTAGCGATACCTATACCCCACCATCACCTGTTGCTGAGGACAGAGAGATTGCAGTAGCTGATGCGGATAGCCTTGGTTTCTCCACTGAGTTTGAACCACCGCTTGAGTCTTTAGACGACTATTCGGCTGACTCAGCAGAACAGCGACCAAGTTCTGAGGTGCCACGGGATGCTATTGACGATAATCCCCAGGCGCAAAACTATACTATTGATAAAAAGACCGGCAAGATATTCCCTGCTGACAAGGTTGACCTACCAGATAAAGAAAGGTCTAGCTATGAGCTTAACAAGCTAAGCACTGATCAGCTACAGGCTATTTCAAGCCTTAAAGACGGCGAAGCCGACCCTATAGAGGTCAAGCTTTTATTTAAAACTACGGTTCTACCCAATGGCGGGGTTGAGGAGCAGTATTCTGTCCAGATATACAAACCGACTGGTCATGACGAGCACGGTCGAGTTCAATTTGAAATAGGCTCTAATCTGTTGACCATAGTTAAAGATCCAGAGGAGTCAGAGGAGGAGACGGCGGAGGATGGAGCGGCTGGGAAAACAAAAGATAAAGATACTCAAGAGCCTGAAGAAAGCAGCGCTGAGCCGCTGGACCCTTCTGCGAAACTACAACCCGACGCTCCTAGAGCCAAGACAAGCACTGATCAGCCAAGCCAGCCCCTGCCTACCGACGACCAAAAGCCCCCAGAACGGCGAGCTAGCTCTGCGATTCCAAGCGCCACTACTGTCGGTGATTCTAGAGCAAAGTTTACGGATACTGCTAACCAATCACTAGCCCACAAAGAGACTGGTGATACTGACTCCGAGAGGCGTCCTGTACAACCAGCAACTGCCAGTGAGGTCACCGAAGATAATAACCAGCAACCCCGACGACCAGCAGGAGTCAGCCCTATCAAGCCAGACATGGGCGGAGGAGGCGGTAGGGCCGATCTAATTAAGCCGACCGACCAGAGCAGCCATCAGCCAACCACCCCGCCCGAATTGCCTAAATCTGCACCTGACCAGTCCGCAAGACGGGCTATAGCCCCTGTAGAACAGCAACAAACCAAGAGCGCTGCTTCAGCGGATATTGTTGGTCCTGTGCTTGAACAAAAAAACAATAATCATCCACCTACCTATGCAGCTTATTTTGAAAAGGATGACAACCCCCCTGCTCCAGCATTAACCACCACCGAATCCTCAGCGGCCAGCAATCAAAATGCCACTAATAATAACGCCTCAGAGGCCACTGCCCCTGTTGCCGCTACTAAGGAGACTACAGCTATTAGTAGCACCCCTATAAACAGGCTCGTTGATCCACTAGAGGCGGTTCAGACTGTAGATGGCACAAAGAACACTGCAACCACACCCTCCCTGGGCGACCTGACTGTGAACACTGCTACGGATATCGCTCCAAAAGCTACACAAGAGACCTTAACCACCAGGATGACTACTGATGTGGTTAGTCCCCCGAAAACGGTGCCTGCTGAAGTCGTGCGAGTAACCGAGACCGTAAACACCCACCCTTCATCAGTGCGTGAAACAATTCTGGACTACACAAAACCCTTAACAGCCCCGTCTAACACTGCGACTGCTATCCCAGAGACCCCTCCTGTGAACCATGAGCAAACCATTTCGCCACAACCCAACTACCACGACTTGAACTCTGTGCAGCCAACCACAGAAAACCTGAGCACCCAGGCTGAGCTAGGCAGCACCACATCTGTTCAGGTAGCCACAGAAAACCTGAGCACCCAGACTGAACCGAATCGCACTCCGCCTGTTCAGGTAGCCGAGGAAAACCTGAGCATACAGGCTGAGTTAGGTAGCACCACATCTGTTCAGGTAGCCAAGGAAAGACCAACTGCTACCCATGCTCAGCCAAATCACCCCTACCTTAATAGTCCCGGAAAAGAAGGTTTAAGTAGATTCCTGTTCCCACTACCCACCCAGGTCGCCACAGACTCCAATGACATCACCCTGTCATTCACCACTCAACAGCGACGAAAACGCCAGATCCCTAATAGACTAGAGACCTTAGCCGCTGGAGTAACCGTATGAGTGAGGTTTCAATCAAATTCCTCAATCTCACCAGCAGATCCAAGGCTGTACGACCAATTTCGGGTCGTGAAATTGAGTTAAGGCGACTAGTCCAGGTACTACTCAAGCCAACCCATCACCATGCTGTTCTGGTTGGTGAGCCTGGTGTTGGAAAATCAAGCCTAATCGCCATGTTGGCCCAGGCTGCTGCAGACGGCGCAATACCCCAGCTGCCTCGTAACATCTACGAGCTTGATATTACGCCGATTCTCAACATCTTAGCATCAGGCGACAGCATTCAAGCTGGCTACCAGGCTATTCGCAGTGGCCTAGCTGATATTCCTGGAGCGATAATTGTCGTGGAAGACATTCAACTCCTAGCTAGCAATGACTCTGTTAGACTGGAGCAAACCATCAATTTACTCAAGATGATAGCTGACATGCCGAATATCAAGCTAATTGCCAGCACGACTGAGACCGCCTATAGCAAAACTTTTCGCAAGGATTATATCTTTGGCCGCCTACTCTCATCGATTGAGGTTGCCAAACTGGACAATCAGCATATCATGCGCATTTTAACGCAATCCTTTGAAGACCAGGGAGTCTCTGCCGACACAGAAGCCGTCAAGACTGTGATTGAGCTGACTGAACGATACAGCCACGGCAGATCGCTGCCTGATATCGGCATCAGGTTTATTGAGGATATTTCCGTCAGGGCGCTGTTTGATGGTAAGGACCAGGTCACAGCCGAAGATGTAAAAAGACTTGTCGCTGAACGAGAAAAAATCCCTCTAACCAGCCTTGAAAAGAAGGACAATTCTCGGCTGGCCAACCTCGAAAATAAATTAAATCATCTGGTTATCGGCCAAGCTAGGGCCATAAAAACTATTTCTCGCTCAATTATCAAAAATGAGCTGGGGCTCGCGGACACTGGTCGGCCTCGCAGCTCATTCCTGTTACTGGGGCCATCTGGTGTCGGCAAAACAGAAACCGCCAAAGCACTGACTTCTGTTATTTATAACGACCCTAAGTCTTTAGTTAGGCTGGATATGAGTGAATATGGCGAAGCACATTCGGCTGTGCGATTAATCGGCTCCCCTCCTGGCTATGTTGGTTATGAGGAGGGCGGTCAACTTACTGGAGCAGTTCAAAAGCAGCCATATTCGTTAGTCCTGTTGGACGAAATTGAAAAAGCTCATCCTAAGCTGTTTGACACACTTCTTCAGCTACTTGATGATGGTCGACTAACAGACTCTAGCGGCACAACTGTTGATTTCACTCACACAATGGTCCTGGCTACTTCTAATATCGGCAGCCAGGAAATAGCCGATGCGATTCAGCAAGGTGTTTCGGTTTCGGGACAAAAGTTCGTCTCCCAAACTCTAATGCCAATTTTACTGCAGTCTTTTCGGCCAGAGTTTATTAACCGTTTTGATGCGATATTAGTCTATCACCCCCTAGGAATCCCCCAGCTTGTAGCCCTGGCTAAGCGAGAGTTGGTCAACTTGGAGTCCAAGCTCAGTCTTCGTGGCGTCAAGTTTAATGTGCCCGACAAGGTCCTCCAAGATCTACTGCTGACAGACTATAATCCTCTTTTTGGCGCTCGACCAGTAAAAAGACTTGTTGCCAGTCACTTTGAGATGCCGATTGCTGAAAGGATTGTTAACAATGATCTGCCTGATGGGACAATAGTTACCGGTTCTGAGCCCTGGCTGACTAGTCACTAATTCGGTATTGATTTTGATTTTGTATAGTATAATAAAAGCAACCAATAGACGACAACTAACGAAAGGTGGACTATGGCAAAAAGCAGTGATCGACCAAAGCGAGAAGTAAAAAAACCTAAAAAAGCCAAGAAAGACAAGTAGATAGCCAACAAACCGAGGACGACAATGACCTATTTATCTTCTACGCTATAATTCCTCCTCCTAAAACCTCGTCACCACAATAAATTACAGCGGACTGACCGCTCGTAATCGCTCTCTCTTGCTGGCCTAGCTGGATTTTCACCCCATCTCTGCTGCTGGTCAGGCTATCGACAGGTAATAATGCCCCACGATGCCTAAGTCTCACCGTCAGGCTATCTTCTGGTGCCGGAGGTTGGTTTATCCAGTGCACACCTGCCAACTCAACCTGATGCGACCATATCGACTTATCATTAATATTTCGACTAACAGAAACTATGTTATTCTCAACATCTTTGCCGACAACATAATACGGCAACCCGCCACCAACACTCAGACCATGTCGCTGGCCAATAGTGTAAATAAGCGCACTGTCATGCCTGCCTATCACCTCTCCCGAATCATAATCAACAATATCGCCTGGCACCAACTCAATGTACCTACTCAAGAACTCCCGGATACCCACCTGGCCAACAAAACATATCCCCATGCTCTCTTTTTTTACTGCAGTCCAAAGAGCTTTATCCTTCGCGTACTGACGCACCTGCTGCTTGGTCATACCACCCAGGGGAAATACTGTCTGCCTAAGCGCTGTCGATTCGACACGGTATAGGAAATATGTCTGATCTTTTGCTTGGTCTTTTGCCTTAAACAACCTCCCCTCGCGGGTGTTGGCATAGTGGCCAGTCGCAATCATATCCGCACCCTGGTTAAGTGCAGTCTCTAAAAACAAGCGAAACTTAACCTCCTGATTGCACATAATGTCTGGGTTTGGTGTGCGCCCAGACTTATACTCCGCTACCATTGCGTCCACGACTCGCTGCTTGTATTCGTTTTCAAAATCAAATACCCGAAAATCAATCCCCAGCCCAACTGCAACCCGCTTGGCGTCTGCAACATCCTCGGCCCACGGACACTTCATGCCAGGAAGATCTTCAGACCAGTTTTTCATATATACACCCACTACTTCATGACCCTGATCAACCAGCAAGGAGGCAACCACAGATGAATCTACGCCGCCACTCATGCCCACATATATTCTAGCCATTATCGCGACCCTCCAGTAAAAAACAGTATAATTTTTACCAATTCACTTCCAGCCATCCACCAGCCTCGTGGTGATAGCCACCAAAAAGCACTCCACTGATTGTCACTAGCTATCGGATGACGACGCACTTCAATATCACTAAACTGATTCGCAAACTCAAGGCCAGTGCGACGCATGTGGTAGCCGCTCGTGACTAATATAATGCTTTTGATCTCATCCTCGGCCAGTTGCCGCTTTACCTGCTCGGCGTTCTGCCTAGTCGTCTCGCTCAGCTCCTCAATCATCGTCGACTCGATCGGAACCCCCTGCTTTAATGCGTGATCTTGCATTGCCTTGGCATTGCTCGGACCATCCTTGTCGGCAGCTGCACCTGAGAAGATAATCAATGAAGCCCATCCTTGGTGGAAGAGTTCAATCGCTCCATCAGTTCGAGCTAGGGTGTCACCGCCAGATACCACGATAATAGCATCAGCCGCACGACAATCGCCAGTCTGCTCAACCCCCTTACAACCCGCCAAGTCATCTGGTGCTAGGAATAAACCTATACCAATAATAACCAGAACTACGGCCACCGCTCCACTGATCAATCGCACTATCATCGCCCAGCTCGCCCCTGCTCTATCTGCACCGCCTCCACGATTGCCTCGACCGCCGCTTGACAATTGTCCTCTGTCGACAACCTGCCTAGGCTAATACGCAGGCTGCCATCGATCTCAGAGTCGCTCAGACCAATTGCCTGCAAGACATGCGATCTCTTCCCGCGATTAGCCGCACAGGCGCTTCCTGTTGCTACCATAACACCTCGCTGCTCGAGTAAAAAGACCAATCTCTCGGCGTCAATTCCAGGAAAAGATATATTCAAAAAGCTAGCGAGGCCTTTTTTACCACTGGACAGAACCATCATCTCTGGAAATCTTTCTGTGAGTGCTGTCTGCATTCTGTCTCGCAACTGCCTCAGTCGTCTAACTTCGCTATTCCGACGCTTGGATGCCAACTCAAGCGCAACCGCAAAACCCTCTACTCCAGCCGGATTCTCCGTCCCGCTACGCAGCCCCTGCTCCTGTCCGCCACCTATCAAGGTCGGCCTAGCGTTAACTCCCGGCCTAACCCACAGCAGCCCGACTTGTTTTGGGCCATATATCTTAGCTGCGCTCAGTGTGAGCATATCAACCCCTAGGCGATTAGGCTTAATATCAATCAATGCCAAGGCCTGAGACGCATCCGAATGAAAGTACAGCGGAGTCTCATCGCCCGCGGCCACTCTCCTTTGTCGCTCGCCCTCAATCACCCTTCCAATCTCTTCTATTGGCTGTATCGTTCCGAGCTCGTTATTGACCAAGCCTATGCTTATAAGCATCAGCTCAGGTGTGATAACCTTCTCAACCACCTCTGGTGTTATCCTGCCATTAGGATCTACCTTGATTAATGCCCCGCCCAACTGAACAGCCAGCCCCAGCACAGAGGAATGCTCTATTTCGGCTACGGCCAGCTGCTCACCTGTCAGATTTAGTGCCATATTATTCGATTCCGTAGCGCCAGTTGTCATAACCAGCTCATCAGCTCGCACCCCCAGTTGTCTGGCAATACGCTGTTTCGCCGCCTGGTACTTTTGCCTAACCAACACCCCGCAGGCGTGAATGCTCGAGGGGTTATAAAAATACTCAGAAAAATACGGCATCATAGCCTCTATAGCTACGGGATCAACGGGAGTTGCAGCAGCATGATCTAGATATATTATTCTCTTATCCACACTACTTATTATATCATCACCTCTTTATCCCCCTTTGTAAGGGTCGATCTTGTAGATATTGACGGCTATTCGCTCGTAATAGTGCCGAACGGCACGCATAAAATTCTGCAACTCCGCCCCCTCGATATATACGTATTGTGACCCTGGCAGCACCTTCAGGACTCCTGTTGGTTTAATTTCGTAACGAGTTGTTGTTTCGATAGTCACATCACCAGCACCTCGCTTGACCTCGTGCCATATCCATGTCTTCTCATCAAGATTGAAAAAATCTCTTCTAATAATGTCTGCTGAGGGCACGCCGAATATGGACTGCCCCAAAAGGCTCTCCTGCTGAATTAGCTCGCGCTGAGTCAAGCGGTCAGTCATATCTCCACTACGGGGCGCCCTGAGTAGCATACTGGCATAGTCGTCGTTAGTCAGAAATAGCTTGAATATGCTCTTAAACACTCTAGTCATGAGCGACTCCCTCTGTCGCTAAGGCACAGGCGCAAAATCACTCCTTTTTACGATTGTTTCGTTGCGCAGTCGACCGATCAAACTACTGACTGTGGATATATAATCAACCATTGCCGCATATTCAATACTTGACAGCGGTTTTGGCGACACCGCCAAGGACTCCTCGCTCGTTGCTGTTGGGCTGCTTGATATAGCATATAATTTTGCTATATTTAGTAATGCTGCCTCTGAATAGGCCGACTTCTTCACCTCGTTGTTTTCGTCTGAAGTGTGCATTATCACTAAACTCCACTAGATATTGAATAGCTGACGGGTGTTGTGCGTTGTTACCCTAGCCACTTCGTCGAGAGATATGCCTCGTTGTGACGCTTGGTGATTAGAAACCAACTCCACATACCCTACTTCATTCATTTTACCACGGAATGGCGCAGGAGTCAAGTATGGTGCGTCGGTTTCTATAATAATCCTCTCTAGCGGCAGTGTCTTGTAGAGCTGAAGCTGAGCCTTGTCTTTTGTAAAGGTGCTTATGCCATTAATCCCGATATATAATCCTCTTGATAAACCTCTCTCAGCATTAGCCTGATTGTCAGTAAAGCAATGTAGTACGCCGCGAATTCCAGTAAAATTATCAAAAACTGGCCAAAAATCATCAAAAGCGTCTCGCACATGAAAGCTAACTGGCAGATTATAGTCCATGGCAACCTGCAGCTGCGCCTCCAGGCAATCAATCTGCGCCCGCCTCGGACTGTGCTGGTAGTAGTAATCAAGCCCAATCTCACCAATCGCCACGACTCGGCCACCTAAACCAGCTAACTGCCTGATTTCATCCCAGCCATCTTTAGCCTCGTGCGGATGCACCCCCACCGCCGCCCAGACTAGGTCATGGCTATTAGCAAACTTGACCGCCTCCTCTGAGCTACGTACACTGGTACCGACAGTAATCATGCCGATTCCTGCCTCAACAGCCCGACTATAAATCGCCTCTCGCTGGTCGCCAAAAAACTCAGTATCGTGAATATGGCAGTGTGAATCAATCAGCCTCATGTGGATAGTTTACCACACACCGCGCCTGCCACCCCGGTGGTGTCATCTGTAACAAAAAGCCCTAGTTCGACTTTGGGGTTCGTGGGTCTTCAGAGTGCAAATAAACTCTTGGAAATAATGGTTGTGTGTCGGCTGGTATCACACCGGAAGCGAAAGTTGACTTAATGGACCTAGCGGTCGCAGGCAAGAATGGCAATAGCAGCTCTGCTATCTGCAGCAAGGTTCCAGCAGCGTGAGCTAAAACCTCCGCCAAATGAGCCCCTGCCTCGACATCCTTGTCGCGGTTTTTGGCTATCTCCCATGGTTTTACGCGATCGATGTATTGGTTAAGGGCGCGAATCATCACCCAAATCTCATCGATAGCTCGATTGAATTCAAAAGCCTCCATCGCTTCACGATAAGGTCCCATGTCATGTCGACCCGGGGGCAGATCGCCTACTACACCAGCCTGATAGCGGGTAATCATGGCCGCCACTCTTTGCACTAAATTACCCAGGTCATTACCAAGCTCACCATTGTAAGCCGCCTCAAATTTCTCCCAGGTAAAGTCGCCATCATCTTGAGTCGGTATGTGACGAAGGAAGTAATAACGAAACGCATCTACACCATAGCCTTGAATCACTTCAAGCGGATCGATACCATTGCCTAACGACTTGCTCATTTTGACACCACCAGAGGTGATATGACCGTGTACTAGCAGAACCTTAGGCAATGGTAGATCAAGCGCCATCAGCATGGCTGGCCATATACCCGCATGAAATCTTAATATGTCCTTGCCAACAACCTGAACATCGGCTGGCCAATACTCCTGCCAAGTCGGATCATTGGGGTAGCCCAGTACGGTTAGGTAGTTACTCAGCGCATCAAGCCAAACATACATTACCTGAGTCGGGTCACCAGGTACGGGCACACCCCAGGACAGACTCTTGGCTGGACGAGAGACGCTGACATCCTGCAGACCTTCTTTGATGAGTTCAAGAAACTCTTTTTTGCGAAATCCAGGAACTATCCGCATCTTATTAGATTCTATTGCTTGAACAATCTGCGTCGCAAACTCGCTTGTTTTAAAATAATAATTCTCTTCGCTTAGTCGCTGATAGGCAGCTTGGTGATCAGGGCAAACACCATTTTTCTCCGCTGCTTCACTGTCAGTTATGAACGCTTCGCAACCTTGGCAGTACCAGCCTTCGTACTTTCCTTTGTATATCAGACCCTTGCTCTCAAGCTGCTGCCAAATATACTGCACTGCTGCCCTGTGCTTTATGTCTGTGGTCCTGATAAAATCCGTCGTATCAGCATTAAGTTCGTGGATCAGTCTTTGAAAATTAGTATAGGTGCTATCAACAAACGCCTGCGGCTGCATCCCCTGCTCGGCTGCCTTCATGGCAATCTTGTTACCATGCTCATCTACACCAGTCTGAAATCTGACCACTCGCCCCAGCTGCCTCTGATATCGAGCCCAGACATCTGCCAGTAAATAATCTACGGCGTGGCCAACATGTGGAGTGCCGTTGACATATGGAATAGCAGTGGTAATGTAAGCATGTTTTTTGTGCATGGTCTTATTATATCAAAATGCCTACAATAACACTCATCTCAACATTGCCAAAACAGCAAAGCGACCTTTCGTGTCGCCAGCCGAATGCGAGAAATAGTTAGGGCTAGTTACGGTGTTTACTGATGAGACAAAAATATTATCAGCCCTCAGGCCATTTTCTAGACACACCTGTTTATTGTATCCCTGCAGGTCCAGGTGAAGGCCGTCATCCTTTTTAGTACAATAACCATCCCAAGACGGATCGTCCGCTTGTTCAAAATATTCCATTACATAGTGCGAGGCCTGAGCGCTCGGACTCATCCAGACAATCATCCTACTGACATCGGCACCATCCATGGCTAATCTGTTTATGACCCTACTCAAAAGTGGCGTTAGGGTTGAGTGGCGACCCAAATGAAGTAGCGACAAGGCATTAATGTCTGGGCTGTAAATTACCGTCGCTACACAGTCGGCAACTGGCAGCATTAATGCAACCCCCCGTGATCGAGTGATTAACGCATCAGCTACGACTTCGCTAGTGAACTTGGTGGTTGAGCCATCATCTGCTTCACAAATTAACCGATAGTCCCTCTTGTTGCCATATACAATCCGTTGAAACACGGTATCACCATAATCAACACCTAATGAGCTGCAGAAAATCGTCCGATTACTAATGACTGACCCATCATACACTCCCATTACCCTATCTAGCATCGTTCCGTTGCTTCGTGAGGACACCGCCACTAGCACATCAGACGGAAAACAGGATGGCTGATCAGCTGCTATCATGCACTTATTTTATCACACCCAGGCGGCTCCCTTTCCGCCCTGATAGTGTACAGATTAACAACCAACAGTTACAGTATAATGAAGTATGAAGACAGAAGAACCATGTTAAAGCTATTTAAATATCTACGGCCATATGTCTGGATGATTCCGCCGCTAATTATTGTCATCTACCTGCAGGTTATGGCAAACCTGCAACTGCCAAACTATATGGCTCAAATAATAAACGAGGGAATTTTAGCCGAAGACATGAACCGTATCTACGCCTATGGCGGAGCTATGCTCCTCATCACTTTCGGAGGCAGCCTGGCAGCTATTACCACTGGATATCTAGTGGCCCGAATAGCTTCGGGTTTCACTAGAGATATCAGAAAAAAAGTATTTGAACGGGTTGAGAGCTTTTCTGCAGGCGACATAAACAAGTTTTCCGTATCATCCCTATTGACGCGCACCACTAATGATGTCCAGCAAGCCCACACCGCCATGACAATGATTCTTCGCCCTGTTATCATGGCGCCGATGATGGCCATCGGTGCTCTACAAAACGCCCTGGTGAACGCCCCTGGCCTTAGCTGGATTATCGCGCTTTCTGTTGCAATCCTGCTCGCTACTATCGCTCTCATCTTCACACTAGCAGTGCCTAAGTTTAAAATCTTGCAAACCACCACTGATAGGCTAAACCTGGTCACCCGAGAAAACCTCACAGGACTCAGAGTGGTTCGCGCCTTCAACAACGAAGCCACTCAAGAAGACAAGTTTGATGCAGTCAACAAAGACCTGGTTGCCCTCAATCTGTTTGTTAACCGCCTTATGATTGTCATGTTCCCATTCATGACCCTACTGATGAATGTGGCGCTAGTTGCCATCATTTGGTTTGGCGCCCAGCTGATCAGTGATTTCCGCCTAGAAATAGGTAATATGATGGCCTTTATGCAGTATGCCACCCAAGTCATGATGTCCTTTCTGATGCTCTCCGTTGTGTTCATTATGCTGCCGCGCGCTTCAGTGTCCGCTAAACGAATTAGAGAAGTCATTGATGCCGCACCAACAATCGTCGATCCCCCAAAGCCACAAAAAATACCCAAAAACAGCCCAGGCCGAGTCGAATTCCAAAATGTCAGTTTTAAATTTCCAGACGCTGATACGGCGGCCATATCCAACATCAGCTTCACAGCCGAACCAGGTAAAAAAACCGCGATTATTGGCAGTACTGGCAGTGGCAAGTCAACATTGATAAATCTGATTCCCCGATTTTATGATGTTAGCTCGGGCAAGGTTAGCATTGACGGGGTCGATGTGCGAAACTTAAAGCTTGAAGACCTCTACCGTCAAATTGGCTATATACCCCAAAAAAGCGTTTTATTTTCGGGAACCATTAAGAGCAATGTCGCCTACGGCAATCATCGGGCACCAGAAAAAGACATAGTTTGGGCAATCAAAACAGCTCAAGCCAGCCAATTTGTTAATAACCTCACCAAAGGTATCCATAGCCCCGTATCTCAAGGCGGCGCCAATGTCTCGGGTGGGCAAAAACAACGACTATCTATCGCCAGGGCGCTGGCAGTAAAACCAAAAATCTACTTATTCGACGACTCGTTCTCGGCACTTGATTTCAAAACGGACACGCAGCTAAGAAAGGATTTGAAAAAAGAAATCAAAGACAGCACGGTAATTGTTGTTGCGCAGCGAATTGGCACCATCCTGGATGCTGACAAGATTATTGTACTTAACGAGGGCAAGGTTGTCGGCGAAGGCACTCATCAAGAACTCCTTAAGACCAATCAGGTCTATCAGGAAATTGCTCACTCCCAACTGTCAGACAGTGAGCTCTCACTCCATCTAGAGACAGCGAACGGGGTGAATCATGGATAAGAACAAGCTGAACCCCAAGACTAGTCGCTTTCGTGGGCCTATGGGTTTTGGTGGACATGGCCCCTCTGCTGGCGCAGGGACAGAGAAGGCCCGCGATTTTAAAAAAGCCATAAAAAGACTCGCTTTATACCTCAAGCCTTATCGATGGCAGATGCTCGTGGTGTTGCTTTTCGTCGCCCTCAGTACTTCCTTTATAATCATCGGACCAAAGATAATGGGTCAAGCAACCAATCAGATTGTTGATAACTACACCAGCATGAAAGCCTATGACATGCTTTTGAGTAGACTACCCGATGAAGCGCGCCCACCAAAAGGCTCTACGGGCGCTGCTATTATCGATAACCTGCCTCAGTCCGAATTGAACAAAATACCCAAGAGCCAACTAGACACTCTTAGGTCACTGGATCTCTCCTCTCGCCCAACTTTTCATTTTGACAAACTTCGCGACACCGCCCTTCTGCTACTCGGCCTATTCTTCATGAGCGCCCTCTTTGGCTACGCCCATGGATGGATCATGACCAGTATTACTCAGAAGATAACTTACAACTTGCGACGACAAATTTCACAAAAAATCAATCGCCTGCCCTTAAGTTATTTTGATAAAAGAACCTACGGCGAAGTACTCAGTCGTGTCACAAACGACATTGACACAATATCCCAAACTCTTAACCAGAGCCTGTCACAAATCATCACCTCTGTAATCATGCTGGTTGGCATTACAGTTATGATGATTAGCATCAGCTGGACGCTAACAATCATCACCTTGCTAATACTACCGCTCAGTTTCGTACTTATTGCATTAGTTACAAGAAAATCGCAACCACACTTCCAGCGCCAGCAAGAACTGCTGGGTGATATCAACGGACACATCGAGGAGATGTATTCAGGGCATCAAATCATGCGTGTCTACAATGGTCAGCGCGCTTCAGTCGCCAAGTTTAATAAACTAAACGACAAGCTATACCTTAGCGCCTGGCAAGCCCAGTTCTTGTCTGGACTAATGATGCCGCTAATGATGCTCGTCGGCAATCTTGGCTATGTCGCCGTAGCCATCGTAGGCGGGTGGCTGGCAATTAATGGTCATATTCGAATCGGTGACATACAGGCATTCTTTCAATATGTCCAACAGTTTAATCAGCCGATTCAACAGTCGGCCAACATTGCCAATATTCTACAGTCTACTGCTGCAGCGACTGAGCGAGTGTTTGAGTTCTTGGATGAGCCAGACCAATTACAAGACACTGTCAAGGCCACGAATCCAAAGAAGATATCAGGTCAGGTAGAGTTTAAAAATGTCTCGTTCGGCTACAGCTCTAAAAAGGCTGTTATCAAAGGGCTGTCGGCAATAATCAAACCAGGTCAACGGGTGGCTATCGTTGGACCCACGGGAGCCGGCAAAACCACCCTCGTCAACCTCTTGATGCGTTTTTACGATATTGACAGTGGTGACATTACGATTGACGGGACCAGCATTAACAGCATGCCCCGCGAAAGTGTCCGTCGCCTATTCAGCATGGTCCTGCAGGATACTTGGCTGTTCAGCGGTACTATCCGTGAAAATATCGCCTATGGTGCACCTACTGTCACCGATACTGAGGTCGTTAAGGCTGCCAAGCAGGCTCATGCCGATCATTTTATTCGCTCCCTGCCTGGTGGATATGACGGCATGCTTGACGAGGAGGCTAACAACATCTCCCAGGGCGAAAAACAGCTTCTGACCATAGCTCGAGCGATGCTCACGCGGGCACCAATGCTTATATTGGACGAGGCGACTAGCTCAGTCGATACTCGAACGGAGCAGTTGATTCAACAGGCCATGGATCAGCTCATGAAAAATAAGACCAGCTTTGTTATCGCTCATCGCTTGAGTACGATTCGCGACGCCGATCTTATTCTTGTCATGAATGATGGCGATATCATTGAGCAAGGCCGTCACCAGGAGCTGTTGGACAAGGGTGGCTTCTATGCCTCTCTCTACAGTAGTCAGTTTGATGACGCAATAAACACCTAGCCAGGCAAGCCACCAGCAGACCCCTCTTACTGATTACCGAACCTTGACCAGTTGAAGTGTGCGCACTCCTGCGCTAGTAGGCCAGGATACTGTTTCCTTGAGTTGTCGACCCAGTAGATTTTGTCCAAGAGGACTATTGATGGATATTCTACCATCCATCGGATTAGCCTCAAGGCTGTCGACCACCATAAATCGTACCAGTTGGCCCTTTTGGTCCACCATATCGACTACAGACCCCAAGGCCACCCTGAGTCTATCACCCTTACTTGGCAACAGCCTGGCCGTCCTTGCCAGTGTTCGAGCCTCAACCAGACGTTCAAGCACTGTCTCCTGTTGCACCAAGAGTTCAGCTCTGGTCAATCTATCCTCTCGAGACACCACCCTTCCGACCTCTCGCAGTCGCTCTTGGATGTCAAGTTCCTCGTCTTCCAGCTTACCTATCTTTGCAATCAACTCCTGCATTCCTCGTTTGCTCAAATATGCTGTACTCATTTGTTTCTCCTTTTGGATTTAATAACCTTAACTAGGTTGTACCTCTAGTAAAACAAAGAAAGCTTAAGAAAAGCTAAAAGAAAGCTGGTTTTTTGCTTAAAATTACAGCTCTATCTTTTTATTGTATCATATCTGTCGAGTATTGTCAACCACTGCTCTATCTCCAAATCTTCTGCTCGAGCATCCCCTGACACCCCAGTCCCTTCTAGTAACTGTTCAACCTGCAACTTCTCCATATGCAATCCACCAGCCAGCGAGCTACGCAGCTTTTTGCGCTTAGCCGAAAAACCGGCTTTTATTAATCGAAGAAAATCATTTCTCAATTCAGACGGCACCCTCGAGTGAGCGAGGCGATGTAAAATAACTACCTGAGAATCAACCCTAGGCGGGGGTGCAAACAAAGCAGCTGGAACTACGGCTCCCAGCTCAATTTGATAGTCAATCTGCGTAGAGATTGCCAGGACGCTGTACCCTCCTGCTTTCGAGGCCAACCGCTCTGCTACCTCTTTCTGAACCAGCAAAACCATTACGGACGGAGGGTTAGCTGACTCGCTCAGTGTTCGAATAATCTTACTAGTAATGTAGTATGGCACATTGGCGACCACTTTATAGCCAGCCGGCAATACCGTAGTGTCGAACTTCAGAATATCCTGATGAACCACTTCAAGCTTTTTCCCTGGAAATTGACCAGGTAACTTTCGGGCAAGCTCTTCGTCGAACTCAACTGCTACAACTCCACCTGCTCTGGCCAGTAGCCTACTGGTCAGTGTACCCAGTCCTGGCCCGACTTCAAGTATGGTATCGTCAGGACTAATCTCGGCAGAGTCAGCAATGCTAGCTAGTGTAGCGGCATCCTTCAGCCAATGCTGGCCAAGGCTTTTCTTATTTTGAAGAGCCACTGGTAAAGCCACTCACCTTGCTGGCGGTTTATTTGACAGGCCAAGCTTCTTGTAACAACCTGGGTGTTGAGTCGATAAGCCAGAGGTCGCATTGGCGTTGGCAATCACCATGGCGTCTTGATCGGCTGGTGCCGCCTGAGATGGCAGAACACCAACTAGATCTGGTCGCCCCTCTCGCTTGGCTATATTATTCCAAGTAGCCGGCAAGAACTGATATGCACCATAATAGCCATTGCCCGTGGCAGTCTGGTAGTTGCCGTGAGTCTCACACATGCGAAGTGCATAGAGCCATTCATTGAGCGAGCTGCTGTAGTTATTCTTAACTCCGACCACCTCAATCTGTTTTTTAGGCTCATCGGTAGTCAAGCTAGCAATTTCCTTGCGCGATATTTCATGACCATTTTTCATCTCAATTTCATATGTCACCGTTCGTTTGCCCTTTTTCCCGGCACTCTTCACTTCTCGATATCCAATCTCACGGTCAGCATCTTGAATCTTTTCAATCGGGAAGTCAATCTCTTCGTCCTGTGTAATGGTTTGTTTACCCTCGCGCCAAAGCTCCAGCGACATACCCTCGACTACCTTGTCAGACCTCTTGGCGGATAAGCTATCCTTTTCAGCCAATACGATACCTTTCTCCTCCAAGAACCCGCCCACAGTTGTCGCTTGGGTGCGCACAGTGGTCTTCTTGCCGTATAGGGTTAGTTCAATCAGCTTCGCTCGATCAATGGTCATAACTACTCCCGCTCCATCAAGCAATAAGTCTCGTGTTGCCTGAACTGATACGATATCTTCTTTGTGTAGTGTAATTTTTGCCGCTGCAGCAATTCGCTCAGGCGTTTGCTCGGCTGTCGTTACTCTCTGGCGAACAGCCCCGTCAACCACAATAACTGGACGGGCCCGATAAATGTTTACATTATACTTAGGCGCAATAAGCTCGGTGTCAAGAGCTGGCTCGACCACATCGTGTCCGATCGCAATCTTAACATCTGCCGCCTCAAGTGCTTTCCGCAAGGTACGAGACTTCGTGATAATCACCCTTTCTACACCACGATCATAAATACTAATAATTCGCTCTTCAGTAGTTGTCGGCGAGTCTCGGCTATCAGCAAAAACGCGGCCCACAAGCGGCCCACCAATCAAAGTCACAACAGCAACGATAGCCACCAGAAGCAGCCTTTTATATTGCGATCCTAATCTTAGTCCAATTCTCATAATCTCAATACTCAAAACAAGTGAGCAGCACTCTCCCTATTATATCACACCTCAGAGCTTTTCAAGTCGAGCATATTCTATATTCAACTTCTTGGTCTGGCCAGAGTCAAACTCGACAACAACAGCCATACCGTCAATATCAACAACCTCTCCTGCGCCAAACAGTGGCGTCCTGACACGATCTCCCAGAGAGAATATTTCTGCACCATCAAAACCATCCTGGTCACGATAAGAGCCTGCCTGTGCAGGCCGATCTATCTCCTCGCTTACTAAGCCCATTTCCGACAAGAATCGTGATGGCATATTGTAGCCAATCTGACCAAATTGCGTACGAGAACTAACGCATGATACGAACAACTCCTCTCTCGCGCGTGTGACGCCAACATAGCAAAGCCTGCGCTCTTCCTCGATATCATCCGACTTGCAACTATCAAAGACTCGGGCATGTGGCAAAATCCCTTCCTCAACCCCAACCAAAAACACAACTGGAAACTCCAGGCCTTTGGCGGAGTGCAGTGTCATTAAGGTGACCTGGTCATTTACCTCTGCATCACTAGCCGACATTAACGCCATCTCCTCAAGAAAGGTTGCGATATCAGCATAGGCCTTCGCCTCAGATATCAACACGCCAATGTTTTCAATCTTTTCGTCAACCTGGGGGCTGCCGTCATTGACGAAATCCATGTAATGCGTCTTTTCAATAATCTTATCGATCAGCTCTGCGGGAGACCTGTCAATAAACTGCTGCAGCTCGCCCAATAGCTGACCAAGTGAACTCAGAGCGTTTTTTGCTCGTGGCACCAGGCCTACCGCCATGTCCGCACTTGACAGCGCCTCAATTAGCGACATCTCGATTGTCTGGTGCCAGGCAAGAAACCTCTGAACGCTAGTTGCGCCGATGCCTCGCTTTGGCACATTCACAATTCGCTGAAAACTAGCCTGATCATTGGGCTGGAATACTAGCCTGACATAGGCCACTAAATCCTTGACGACAGCACGATCCAAAAATCGTAGTCCGCCCACGATCTTATACGGTACATGCGCCTCTCTTAATGCTCGCTCAATCGCGTAGCTCTGGGCATTAGTACGGTACAGAACCGCCATGTCGTTATATCTCCGACCGCTCTGAATCTGGGATAGGACTTCTCGAGTGACTGCCATGCCCTCCTCTGGCTCACTATAAAGGCTCCACAATTCTGGTTCGCGACCGCCCGTCGTGTCGGTCCACAGGTTTTTATCAGTACGATGCTTGTTGTGCTGAATTAACGAGTTGGCAAGTGTTAGAATCGTATCAGTAGATCGATAATTTTGCTCGAGCTTCACCACTCTTGTTCCTGGGAAGTCTCGTTCAAAATTTAAAATATTAGTGTAATCCGCGCCACGAAAACTATAGATGGACTGCGCATCATCACCAACCACGCAAATATTGCCTTCGTCATTAATTAACAGCTTGATTAATTCATATTGCACAGCGTTTGTGTCTTGGTACTCGTCAACTAGAATATACTTGAACTGATCCTGCCAGCGACTACGCACCGACTGGTGAAGCCGGAGCATCTCAACTGTTCGAATTAACAGGTCGTCAAAATCCAAAGCATCTGCACGACCGAGCTGTTGCTGATAAAGTGAGAAGATCTGAGCTATCTTCTTCTGGACTGGGCCAGTGGCTGTGTCGGCATAGTCAGCCGCAGAGAGAAGGTCATTTTTTGCTTTTGAAATAACCGCCGCTACACTACGAGGCTTAACATCCTTGTCCGTCAGGCCGGCCTGCTTCATCGACTGCTTGATTAAACCTAATCGATCATCTTCGTCGTAAATCACAAACCGCGGCGTTATACCGATTACTACACCATCCTGCCTCAGTAGTCTCACGCAAATGGAGTGGAATGTCCCCATCCAGGGCATGAAGTTTCGAGGCGGCTCTGCATCCAAATCCTCTCCAAGTAATCGCCATAGCCGCTGACGCATTTCTCGAGCGGCCTTGTTTGTAAAGGTAACGGCCAAAATGCGACTCGGGAACACACCCTGCTCTTGAACTAGGTACGCGATACGATGAGTTAAGGTCTTGGTCTTGCCACTACCTGCACCTGCTAAAATTAATAGCGGACCCGACTCGTGCATAACCGCAGCCTGCTGCGGGCTATTTAGATCTTTGAGTATGTCCATGGGCCTATTTTAGCAGGAAAAACCAAGCAGCAACACCACCGGCGACGCCAATTACGATCAGTAGTACTATCCAAACAACAACCATCCAGCCTGACTTTTTCTTTTCTTGATGCTGTAATGGCTGAGGCAGATCAACGGCGGTATCAAATATGGCACTTGGTTCGGGTGTATCAACCTCACTGGGTGTGTATTGCGGTTTAATATCGCCAGCGGCCATTGCGTTCGCTGGAGCCTCACCCGCAATAGTGGCTGAGGGAGTGTCTATAGCCACAGGGGCTTTGCCGCTCTCTCCGCTATCGACCTCGTCTACTGTCTTAGGGGCTATAATCTCAGCAGACTCAAGGGCCAATATCTCGGCGCTCATTTCGGGTGGAACTTCCGATCCGGTAGTCGCTTCGACAGCTGGTTGATTATTGTCTACAGGGTTGATTATTTCATTCTGTTCGACATCTTGCATCGAATCCTCCAGGGCAAGATCACCAGAGAGTATTGAGCTATCTAGCTCAGTCTCTTCGTCCTTGACGTCCTGCAGAGCCCCGTCGACTGCACCAAGCGGCCTCTTGTCTACCGCCACATCACTCAAGAATGGCGACTGCATAGGAGAGTCTTGTAGTTCAGAAACGATCGAATCCATGGTTGATATTGATGAAACATCTTTCAGATCATCAAGCTCAGGCCTGACAGGGTCTGAATCGCCATCCTCAACCATTGTGTCATCATGATTAATGCCAACAGGGACATCTCCACCAGCAAGCGCTGGTTCATTAGAGGAGTCTGCTTCAAATGAGGCACTAGTGGCAGCAGGTGTCACAGGCTCGGTGACAGGCAGTGGCTCAGTAGACAGTGTTGTCTCCTGTCGATCTACAGGAGTTGGACGGACAACAGGCCTCCTGGAAGACGGTGGCGCAACAATATCCATAAACCTCCCTGGAGTGCGACTAGCTGCAGGTGTAGCTGGCGTGTTCGCAACGGCAGCCCCAGTCACTGGTGCAGAAACGGGGCTAGAGATCGATCCTATCATCGCATCAGGATTTTGAGCTTCGCTTGACTGAGGTTGTTCGCCCTCATTTTGGCTCATAAGAGAATTTACCGCCTTGTCTAGTTCATCAAAGTCTATATCACTCATCTACTCCCTCCCGCCTTCTAGTTTATACGCCTGGTCTACTATCTCCGAAAACTGATGTGCATCCAGGCTGGCCCCACCAATGAGTAGGCCGTCAACCCCCTCTGTTGTCAGGTAACCCTCGGAGTTATCTTTAGTTACACTGCCGCCATAAAGAACCCTAACACCACTTGCGGCCTTATTGCCAAACAGTTGACCGATGTGCTGTCTAATAATCTTCACTGCCTTCTTGACATCGTCAGGGACCGCATTATCTCCAGTGCCAATCGCCCAAATAGGCTCATAGGCTACTGACAGCTGCATCACTTCGTCAGCTGTAATGTTTGCCAGGCCGCCAGTTAGCTGATCTCTTAATACATCCACGGTTTCACCATTTGCTCGCTCAGAAGCGGTCTCACCAACACAAAGCACTGGTAGCAAGCGGTTACGAATCGCCGCCTGAACCTTGGCACGAGTCTCTTTGTCTGATTCCATAAATATATTTCGTCTCTCGGAATGGCCTATTATGACATAGTCTGCCACTCCCCGAAGGTGTGCAGCCGCAACCTCGCCCGTATATGGACCGCTGTCTCTCCAGTAAGAGTTCTGTGCTGCCAACTTAAACTGTCGACGGTTAATCTGCAAGCTAAGCGACTGCAGTGTTAGCATGGTGGGGGCCAGGACGACATCGACTGTCCTTTGCGCAGGAATCATGCCAGCTAGCTTGTGCAAAAACAAGCTCGAATCTTGCATATTAAGATTCATTTTCCAGTTTCCGATAATCAGCTTTTTCATATCCATTCCGTCTATGCTTAGTTTACCACCCATGCCCATATGCGTCCAGTAGACTTTCGACACCTGGTAGTTTTTTACCAGCCATCAGCTCCATGCTGGCGCCACCGCCAGTTGACACATGTGAAAAGCTTGCTCCCCCATGGCCATCCCACTTCAACACAAACTCCGCCGTATCGCCTCCGCCAACAATCGATTTAGCCTGTTTGTTTGATGCTATCGCCAACGCCATCCGTGCCGATCCATAAGAGAACGCCTCAATGGTTGAGTAGCCAATTGGTCCATTCCATAAAACAGTCCCGGCTGACTTAATGATTGATTCAAACTTGGCGATCGTCTGTGAACCAACATCAAGCGCCATCTCTTCGGCGCCGATAGAATCAACTGGCATCTCTCGCCTTAGAGGTTTTTCATCGTCAGTATTCAAGCCAACAGCGACATCATCGGGCAGCACGATAAACTCATCAACCTTATCTTGACCAACTTTTTGAGCTGCCATTTCATATATTTCACGAATAATCTCATCCTGACCAGGCTCAACCACGCTGCGACCCATTTGAAATCCCTTGTATTGCAAGAAGGTATTGGCCATTGCACCACCAATTAACACCGCTTCAGATTTTGCAATTAATCGCTCAATCAATTCAATTTTATTGCTGATTTTTGCACCGCCGACCACTGCTACTAACGGATGCGCAGGCGACTCCATGGCCTGCGTTATTGTTGTGTATTCTTTTTCCAGCAGCAGTCCTGCAAAGCTGGGCAGACACAAGGTAATTGCCTGGGTACTAGCATGTGCTCGATGCACTACACCAAAGCCATCCTGGACAAAAACTGCCGCACCACTACTCTTCGCCAGATCCTTGGCAAAATCCATATCGTTGGCTTCTTCTTCTGGATAAAAGCGCAGGTTTTCAAGCATCACTATACTACCACAGGGGGCGTGCCGCACCACCTGGCGCACCCTGTCGCCCACACAATCATCAATAAATGTTACCGACCTACCTAGTAGCTCCGCCAACCTCGCCGCAACTGGCGCCAGACTAAACCGATCATCTCTACCCTCAGGCCGACCCAGATGACTAACGAGCACTATCTTGCACTGTCTTTCCAGAAGATATTCTAGTGTCGGCAGGCTCGCCCTAATTCTCAGATCATCGGCTATTGTGCCGTCCTCATGCATTGGCACATTATAGTCCATACGCACCAGTGCAGTCTGTCTCTCTACATCAATATCTCGAACTGTTTGCTTAAAAAATGCCTTGCCCACCCTAGTTGTTTCCTTCCGAATTAAATCACCCTGACCTGTATATTATTCGTTGCTCCAGACCGACCTGGAGTGTGACCACTGACAAACACCAATTCTACTGGCTCATCGCCAAACAGCCCTTCCGATGCCAGCTCTTTCGCCAGCTCCCCAGCCTCTTCCAGACCACTAGACTCTCTGAGATGAGTTCTTGTAGCGTAACAGAGGGCCAACTGCTGAGCCGTCCTCACTTGATCCGTCATGCTGATAATCGGCATATTCGGGCGAAATGCAGCGATATTGACAACCGTACAGCCGCTGCAAGTTTCCGCAATAACCGCTCGTGCATCGATATCTTGTGCCAACCTCACAGCGGCGTAGCTAATAGCAGCATCAGTTTTCTTGCGCGCATCGGTCTTGTCTACCGAACTAACCTCACTATGTTCTTGAGTATATATTATGACTCGTCGCATAGCTTGAATCGTTTCGATTGGATAGTTGCCATTGGCAGTCTCGTCGGATAACATGACTGTGTCTGCACCCTGGATTACCGCGTTCGCAACATCGCTCACTTCAGCACGAGTTGGCTCTGGATTATCAACCATACTGCCCATCATTTGCGTGGCTACGATGCTCAGCTTGGCATGCTTACGGCAAAGCGCAACAATTCGTCGCTGAATTACTGGCACAACTTCTGCGCCAGCCTCAACTGCCAGATCACCCCTGGCCACCATGATACCATCACTCTCGCGAACGATTGCTTCCAGGTTATCGGGATGAATTGCTGCCTTGGTTTCTATCTTGGCAATAACCTGAGCTTGAGATCCGAGTTCAATCAATCGCGCCCGAAGATCAGTGATGTCTGCAGCAGTCTGCACGAAGCTCAGTGATACAAAATCAAAATCCTGCGAAGCTCCCCACTCAAGATCAGCAATATCTTTTTCGGTTAAAATATCACCGCCAAAATCCGTATCGGGCAAATTTAGCCCCTTGCGACTCATCAGGAAGCCATCGTTCTGCACCTCAACCTTGACTGCCGTATCGCTAGGTACCTCAATAACCGTCGCTTTAATCTTGCCGTCAAACAAGAACAACGGCTCGCCCACTTTCATCTTTTCGGCCAAGTTAAATTGTATCGGCAACTCCAACCCGCCGTCATGAGTTTCTAGGGCATAGTCCAGGGTTAATATGTCGCCCTGTTTAACATCCAGATGGTTGTCTTTTAATATCCCAAGGCGGATCTTCGGACCCTGCAGATCTTGCAGGATCGCAACTGGCTTATCATGCTCCTTGCTGGCCTGTCGAATCCACTGGATCTGCTCCAGTCGATCCGGCTCCCCTCCATGGCTAAAATTGATACGAAAACCATTTGTACCCGAGGTCAACATGGCTGCGATTTTTTCTGGACTATGAACAGCAGGTCCAACAGTCGCCAAAATCTTGGTTCTTTTAAATATTGCTTTCATCTTTGATTCATTGTAGCACTATTTTGAATCATATTAAACATAACTTCTTTAGTACATGATAAAATAGCCACATGAATCACAATAAAATTCTCGGAGTAAGTCACGATGCCTCATCTTCAGACATTCAGCGAGCCTTCCGTGCGGCCGCCATGGAGATTCATCCTGATCACAACAACAGCGCTGAGGCTGCTGAGGCATTTGACCGCATCAAAAAAGCCCGAGATGCACTACTAGAAAAAGCCAAAGAGGTCACTCCTCAAAATGACCCCGCAACTGTTCAGGCTGCCACAGATGCTGCCATCAGAGCCACCATGCAAGCCGCCTACTCCTCACCAGCCGCCAGCCCACCTGTGTTTGACGATTCTGAAGATATGACAGCCGAGGAAAGAGCGCACATTCAAGAACTAGACCGACTCGCCACCCAATTCGCCAGCCTGTCTCGCACCCAGCGTCGCCAAGAGTCAGAAGAGGCTCGCCGACACCGTAAACGACTAGAAACAATCAACCAGCGCATTAGCGGCATCTACTGACAGGTTGCTTTTTCGTCTTGCATTCGGAATGAGTTTGTGCTATAATGAAAGGATAGCAGTGTTTTCTCTTCTGCTGGATGAATATCTTGATATCTTAAACATAAAAGGGTCTTGTCGTTCATCGTTATATCAACGGACAAGAAAGGTCAATTCGTCCATGCAACAATCAAATCGTTATCGCGGCGGCAATCGTCGTAGTCATTTTGCGCCTCACAAACGGCGCTCTCATCAGAACAAAGCATCCATCAATCCCAGTCGCTTCATCAATAAAGCAGTTGTCCCTGAAAAAGAAGCGCCATACCAAGCTAAGCACGGCTTTGATGATTTTGGATTAAACAGGCAAACAGTTGCCACCCTCAAGTATCTCGGCTTCAAGGAGCCCTCACCCATACAAGACCAGTGTATTCCTGAGGCGCTTTCAGGGTGTGATGTCATAGGCCTGGCCAATACTGGCACTGGCAAAACAGCAGCGTTTTTACTGCCTATTATTGACAAACTTTCAGCCAATCGCAGTCTGACTAGCGTGCTGATATTAGCACCGACGCGCGAACTAGCCCAGCAGATTGACGCTGAGTTCAAACGATTCTCGGCTGGACAGAAACAGTTCTCAGCGCTAGTTGTCGGTGGCGCAAATATCGGTCGGCAAATCCAAGCCATCAAACGAGGACCGCATGTCATCATCGGCACACCTGGCCGAATCAAAGATCTTATTCAGCGCAAGGTCCTACGACTGGCTACGGTTAGCACATTTGTGCTGGACGAAGCCGATCGCATGTGCGATATGGGTTTTGTTAACGACATTCGGGAAATTGAATCTGAAATCTCCAGAGACAGGCAAACCCTATGCTTTAGCGCCACCATGACACCTGCAGTCAAAGATATTGTTGAGGAGTTTATGCAAACCCCTGTTACGATTTCAGTCATAAAAAACGAAACTAGCGACCATATTGAGCAAGATGTTGTGCAGGCTCGTGATAAAATGCATAAAATTGATCTCCTGACAGAAATGCTTCAAGACCCCGAGTTTGAAAAAGTAATTATATTTGGCGAAACGAAGTTTGGCGTTCAGCGCCTAGCCGACAAGCTCAACAAAGACAGCCTACCTGCTGCCGCAATTCATGGCAACAAATCACAGTCCCAGCGCGAAAGAGCTCTCAGAGAGTTCAAATCGGGTAGTGTAAGGGTGCTAGTGGCCACTGATGTTGCAGCCCGCGGCCTGGACATCCCCGAAGTGTCACATGTGATAAACTTTGACCCGCCCAAACAATACGAAGATTATGTTCACCGCATCGGTCGCACTGGCCGTGCTGGCAAAACTGGTAAAGCACTGACATTTGTAACGCGGTAGGACTAAATTCTCTTGTCCGATATGCCAAAAAATCTGTGCGAGAAATATCAGGTAGAGACGGCCTATCACTTCCTCGATGCGATGGATGACATCTCCTGTACGAGTGTATTCTCACTAAGAGATTAATCATCAAATAAAATAAGCGCCTGCCTATAGTGGCAACCCTGGTGGGTTGAGCCGATCAAATGCCTCAATAATTTCTTGGTCTCGGATGATTTCGGTTAAATCAGCCGATACTACAATCGCCTTGGTCGTCTTGTTGTTAAATCCGACATACACCACTTCTGTACCGGAGGCTTTATACAAAAAGCTTTGACCATCGACATAAACTCGCGTATTCATATCATAAGCATAACAAACAAAGAACCTCGACGGGAACAAGTCCAAGTCGAGGCGCTGTATTTTCATTGCAGCAAAATCGGGTTAGAAAATCAATAGCTTTTGTTTCAGTCACAGGGGTGGCCTACGATTACCTATACCTTGCTATTTTGTATTCACTTGATCGCTTATTAGCATTGGGGGGGCAGATTACGGCGATAGAGCTTATAGGGCTCTTCCGAGGTGATATAATTAAACTATGACGAATCAGGCATTTGTAGATGGGCAAAACCTGCACATAAACACCAAGTCCTTTGGTTGGGGTGTTGATTTGGCTCGTTTTCGTGTCTATCTGCGCGAGAAATATCAGGTAGAAACTGCTTATTACTTCCTCGGCGCGGTCGACGATGACCAGCAAAAACTATATGAGAACATCCAAAAAGCCGGTTTCATACTGACTTTTCGCGAACACAGCCAAAGCATGATCGGCAAAAAGAAAGGCAATGTTGACACCGATATCGTATTCCATATCATGGAGAAGATTGCCGAGAAGGAAAAGTTCGACAAAATCGTGCTAGTATCTGGTGATGGTGATTATTATAAGATGGTGCGATATTTGGTGAGTAAAGATAAGTTCAAGAAGTTGCTAGCGCCGAATAGAAAGTCTATGTCGTCGCTATACCGCGCATTTACTCCCTCCTACACAGCATTTCTTGATGAGCCAGATGTTAAAGCAAAGATCGCCTACAAAAAGAATCGCAAATAAAAAACGGGGTCTTCTTAGGTATTTCTCCGTTCGAATTGCCCGTATCGGTATACTCTTTAATATTAGCACAGATGTATTGAAAAATCAATGGTTTTTGTGTTAATTACAGGGGTGGTGAGCTAATTAACTATTGCCTACTACTTTACACTCACCTGGCCGTTCATGAGCATGGGCAGGAGCCAGTCGCGGAGGTGGGCGAGGTTTTAGGATTGTTGGCGGTTATATGCGCATACCTTATCTCGCACTATTATATTTCAGGCTTGACTACCGTATCCAGACAGTAAGTCCTCTACTCTATCGCCATATTTCTCTTGTTCGGCATTAAAGAATGGCATTCCGATAATTCTAACATTCATGTTTTTTCCCTCGATCACAACTTCACTGTCTAGCTTCTTCAAGAAATCCTCTTTCCATTTGTCGTGTTCTAGTAAATTACCCCCTTTGGGCTCAATAAAAATTTGATAGCTCACCGAGGCGTCTTTTTTGTCATTTGCAAAGAGTACATAGTCCGGCTCAAATGCTCGCCCCGGCTTCCCGAATTCATAAATCTTAAAAGCTCCTTCGTTACGAACGAGATATATATCGCTCCATTTTTCGCGAAGTTCTTCTATCTTGTTTTTCATCATCTTAACTAGCAATTTTTCTTCAGAGGTTCCGAAGTTGTCATTGTAGGCGTGCCAATTTTCCTTTGATAAATCTAAATAATACCTAGATCCTTTATAACCATAGCCTTGTGGTTGTGGTTGTGATTGCGATACACCAAATTCCGCGTCACCAGCTGTTATCGTGTAGTTTCGAATGATCTCCTCATCAAACACTTCACGGAACGGATACGGCTTAAACACTTTTGTTCCCTCAAAACTTTTTTCAGTCAGGGAGAGGTCATCCGACACTAACGACAATAGATTCTCAACGATATATAGTTTTTCATCCGTCGTTAATTTTTCAAACCTATCAACCCCTGTGGTAACTGCGATTTTTACACCTCCCAATTGCATATTTCCTGTCAGGAAACTTTCAAGACTACTGAGACCACTGATTTTTTTTGCGACAATGTCATATCGTAATTTTTTATTTCTATCCACGGCGTGCCTTACGAGGTTTTTCGGAAACCTAGCTAAAGTTACATTAAAGGTATGCTCTTCTTTGCGCGCCTGGACTTCCGCATCAGTGTTATCGCCAAATATCTGTCGGTCGTGCGAAACACTAACGGGTACAATTATTTCATATATACTCTGCAACTTATAGCCTTCGCCGCCCAACAGAGCTGTTTGTGATGGAATCGCAGGTGATTCAATCTGCTCATTTTTCCAAACGACACCGCTTTTATATGTCTCCGTCTCCATAAATTCCGGCTTCAACTTTAATTCTCGTTTTACAGTATTCACATCCGGCATAATTCCTGCTTCGCGAAGCGTCTGTCGTATCTCCTGAATGTACTTCGGGTTACTCGCCGAGTGGTAGTGTAGCTGCTCGATCACACGAAGCGGTTCGAGTTCGTTGTCGTCAAACTTACGAAGGAAGCGCTTTTCTTCATCGCTATTTACGACAAATGGGTAGTATCGAGCGCCACGACCAATCAACTGCGCTTCTCGCATGGTTGTCTTGCCGGGGCGACCGTTCTTGCTGTCACGAGTGTCATACAGGCGTACGA
>CAYVCA010000003.1:0-47390 GCA_964450025.1 uncultured Candidatus Saccharibacteria bacterium | reverse complement strand
AATTTTTCAGCTATCTCACCGCTCTCACCGACAAGCCCCAAGACTTGGGCCATCAGTGCCGGGCTGACTTCTCCGTAATGGTGGCTGTCTTTAAGGGTTGCTAGTGCGACCTTAGCGTATTTGCTAATTTTCATAAAATCCTTTCAGCCTTGTTCGGCTAAATTAAACTTCTCCTCTTACATAATTAATTTTCTTCTCATGCATAACCCACTTTTTTTCATAAGTTGTCATGATTCTAGCCTCAGCATATCTTGACGAATCATGGAGGTCAAAGGACAGCTCTCTGATAGTTACTCCGTTCTCAACCATCTGCTCGAGGCTCCAGCAGAAAAACTCAAGGTCATCGTGTTTGAGTAGTATGCTGCTATTTGGTTTCAGGGCTTTTTTATAGATTTCGATAAATGTCGGATGAGTCAAACGACGACCGCCGGATCGTTTTTTGGGGTGCGGATCGGGAAAGGTGATCCAGATTGAGCTTAGAGATTTTGGCTCGACGATTTCAGTGAGTTGATCAGCTCTAGCTCTTAAGAAAAATATGTTAGTCAGACCAAGCTCTTCGGCTCGCCTAGCGCCTTTTTGCAAACGATCGGCTTTAACATCGATTGCCAGAAAGACTTTTTGGGGATGTTTCCTGGCCAGCTCAACACTAAACAGACCCGTACCAGCGCCAATCTCGACAGTGTCAATGTGCCTTTTCCGCCACTCATCAAATTCAAAACAAATCGGAGAGTTCGCAAACAGAGCAAACTTGTATTTTTTCCGCTTGCGAGTGATGATGAATTGATCCGGATCAACCTGTGCCATGACTATCTATGATATACTAAAGCCAATGGATGGGCTACTTCAACGACTCTTAAATTTAACTGCTGCCGATGAGTGGCTCACAGATCGTGGCATGGGGTGGCTGGTGAGTTCCCAGGCCCTGGAGCTACTCGGTATTCTATTTGGCTCTGTGTTAATTTATTATGCCGGCAAGCTGTTCATCACACGAGGCATTCGGCACATTATTCGCAGCACCGCCAAACATCGCTCGTGGCATCGTAAAGATATTGAAAAGAGAGAAGCCACCCTGATTGGGTTAATGAAAAGCTTCTGGCGGATTATTATGCTCGGCTATGTTGCAGCTATGATTGCCAATCGCTTATTTGGATTTGACCTCTCGCCACTGTTCGCCAGTGCTGGGATTATCGGGGTGGCTATCGGCTTTGGATCACAGTCACTTGTCAAAGACTTCCTTTCTGGTATATTTATCATTGCCGAAAACCAGTACCGAGTTGGTGATGTCGTGGATATCATGGGGTCCACTGGCACCGTTGAGCGGGTCGGGACTCGCTCAACCGTTATTCGTGATTCCGATGGCAATGTGCATTACATCCCCAACGGAACCATCCAACGCGTCATCAACAAAACCATGGGCTATAGCGTTTCTCGTTTCACGCTAAATGTCGATCCAGCCACCGATATTCTACAGGCATCAAAGATCATCGACACCGTAGGGTCTAAGCTGGCCAAAGAGCCAGCATGGAAAAAGCGAATTATCGATCCACCTAAATTTGCGGCGGTCGGCAATATCACTGGCGATTCGGTCGAGATTACAATTTCTGGCAAAGTCATGCCGTCTGATCAATGGTCAGTAACCTCGGAAATGCGTAGTCGCCTACTTCGTGCATTTGAAAAAGAAAAGATAAGCCTAGCTACTCTACCAACACCCACTGCCAACAAGATGTAAGGTCTACTCCAATCCTAGTTGCTCATCGCTCAAAACAGCTGGCGAAAACGGTGTCGTATCTGCAGCTCCACTCGCCGCCTCTTTGTATTTATTCAAAAAATCACCCAAAACCGCCTCATTCACACCGCCCTGGGAGTCAAAGGTATTCTTATTTTTCTTATTAGTCGCGATTTGCGACCTTACAGGAACATACTCTGGGCGACTCAAATCTAGCTGAGCTGCTCCCGATGCGTAATAGGCCTGCATTGACACGCCTACCAATACCAGGGCTATCATAATAGTAGCCATAAGAAAGGATGGAAAGCGATACCTAGAGGCTATGGCCCTAATCTGCATTATCATCTCCCACTGCACCCCTCAGGGATTGCTGTAGCTGCTCTACTGCGACCTGGTAATCTCGTATGTCATCGTTTATCGACTGCGTTGTTGTCGACAACTTCTCTCTAGCGTCTCGCGTCGCAATAAGAGCTGCATAAAACTCAACTGGACGAGTGGAGCAATCTATCTTCATTAGCGACGACAGTGCGGCTTCATATTCATTATATTGACTCCTGAATTCAGACCTATGTTGTTCGAAACTGCCAGTGATACTCACCAGTTTACTGCTGTCAACAAGATTCAATGCCAGCCGACTGTTGAGCTTAGCCATGAGCTGACTGGACAGGGCGCTGTATGTCTGCCCTAGATTGACCCTAAGCAATGCATCGTTCGTATGTAGACGACGAAGTGTTGACCTTATGCTGTCACAATTGGCGCCCAGCTGATCCATGACTGTATCGCCATTCGGCTGAAGTACCATTTCTTGCGCCATCACTTGACTTGGTGAAAGCAGTAGCATGGTCATAGCTATTAGGGCAACTGTACGAATCATATTGAGCCTGGGCTACTTGGCCCGCTACTGCTTAAAGCGCTTCTCAACATTATCCTTAACATCTCGGGCGGTCTCAGATGCGGCCTCGCCCATCTTTTGTGCACCGGTCTTAATTGACTTAGCACTATCTTCTGCAGCCAGCTTCGCCTGCCCAGCGTGCTTTTTAGCGCTCTGCTTGGCCTCCTTGGCCTTTTTCTTTATGTCTTCTCTGGTCTCCTTGCCACTCTTGGGGGCCATTAAGATGCCTGCAACAAACCCTGCTGCGATGGCGGTGATGGCTGTCAACGGTTTTTTCATATCTCCTCCTTATTCCTTGTTCTTATTCAGCAAGCTAACTATCTCGCTAATGATTTTTGCTGGGGATAGCCACTCTATCACCCTGGCTGCATGTGCCGTCGTGTCATCAACTCGGTCAATAATCCGTTTAATTCTTACTAGAAAGAATATGATTGCTACCGTCACGGTAATAGCCATAATAGATAAGATTGTTACTATGATCGATAGCAGAATGATGACTGTTTGTGTGTCGCTCATGATGCCTCTCCTCGCTTGATTACACCGTGGTCTACTATTATTGTATTAGCTTCTGGTGAATGACGCAAGTTTAATAGTTTTTATGTTAGTAAATACTTCTAACATTTTTATTATATCACAGCTTCAGCTCGATGTCAATAAACGACAGTCCGATGTAGGCCTGACCGCTGACCCTAGGCTAATCCGAGCTCCTTAAGTTGGCTGTCGTCGACCAGACTTGGTGAGTTCATCATCAGATCGACACCCGAGCCGTTCTTTGGGAAGGCGATAACTTCACGGATATTTGACTCGTCCATTAGCTCCATGAATATCCGATCGACGCCAAAAGCACAGCCAGCGTGTGGCGGTGCGCCGTATTTAAAAGCGTTGATCATCGCGCCGAACTTGGCATCAACATAGTCGGTATCGTAGCCAATTAGTTCAAATACTTTATAGAGTGTTTCTGGGCTATGGTTTCGTACGCCGCCTGAGCAGATCTCGTAGCCATTCATCACCATGTCGTACTGGTCGGCCAGGATACTTAGTTTCTCATCATCAGTTTTGGCGTTTTCTAGGGCCTGCTTGCCGCCTTTTGGCATTGAGAACGGATTGTGGCCAAAATCGATTCGCTTATTACTCTCATCCCATTCGTAAAATGGAAAATCAACGATCCAGGCCAATGCTACCTTATTTGGATCTTTGAGCTGGAAATAGCTGGCGAATTCGTTACGCAGACGGCCAAGCACCTTATTGACAGTAGCTCGCTTGCCAGCACCAAAAAAGACAGTGTCGCCGTCCTCAGCACCGGTTGCTTGCTTGATCTGATCAAGCTCAGTAGATGACAAAAACTTAGCGACTGGTGACTTTGGCTCGCTATTTTCGTAAGATATGTATGCTAGACCGCCAGCACCTTCGCTTCTTGCTATATCAGTGAAGTTGTCGATCTGCTTACGGCTCAGTGAGGCGCCGTTCTTGACGCAGATGGCCTTGATAATCTCAGCCGTTTTGAAAACAGCAAACTCGGTCTGCTTGAAAATATCAGTTAACTCGATCAGCTCCATGCCAAACCGGAGATCTGGCTTGTCTGAGCCGTACTTTTCCATCGCCTCCTTATATGGAATGCGTGGGATGCTATCAAGCGACAGCTTTTTGCCGGCAAAATCAGTCACTAAATTTTCAATGATCGGATCCATGGTTTTACGCACAACCTCACCGTCATCAACAAAGCTCATCTCTAAATCTAGCTGGTAAAACTCACCATAAAGCCGATCGGCTCGTGGGTCTTCATCGCGAAAACAGGCTGCTAGCTGATAGTAGCGATGCAAGCCACCAACCATGAGTAACTGCTTGAACTGTTGCGGTGCCTGCGGCAGGGCGTAAAACTTACCCTCCTGCAGCCGAGATGGAATTAAGAAATCTCGAGCGCCCTCTGGACTAGAATTGGCTAGGATTGGTGTTGAGACTTCAGTAAAGTCCAGGGCCTCCATCTGGCGGCGTAAGATGCTGAACATCTTGGCACGGTTCTTTAGCATCTGTTGCATCTTTGGACGACGCAGGTCGAGATAGCGATACCTTAGACGAAGCTCCTCGCCTGCCTGGGCCTCAGAAAAGGGCTGGATTGGAAGAGGCTCGGCTCTGTTGAGTATTTCAAGCTTACTGACAATAATCTCAACCTTACCTGAGTCAATATTTGGGTTAGTCAGTCCCTCGCCGCGCTCCTGGACCTGACCAGTGGCCTGTAGTACAAACTCGTCTCGCACTGTTTCTGCGACAGAAAATGCCTCAGCTCGTTCTGGATTAATTACCAGCTGAACGACACCCACGTGGTCTCTCAAGTCAATAAACACCACTCCACCGTGATCTCGGCGAGCCTGCACCCACCCAGCTACGACAACCGTACTGCCTGCACTGCTTGGAGTATTTTTACTATAAATCCTGTTCTTCATCTCTGATATTCTACCAGACATTCGTTATTTTGAAAACAGCAGCCCCCCCGGCGACTAAACATCGCGCGCCTTGACCGGGGAATTGTTTTTATTAAGGTTTTGCTCTGCAACAGCCCGAAGATTAGTGTGATATTCAAATTCATCGTTAATCTTTTGTCCAAGCATTGCTTCGATAACATCCTCCAGGGTCAGCACGCCGACTGTTTCGCGATAATTATTCACCACTACGAACAGCATCTTCTCAGTCTTTATAAAGGCCCTTAGTGCGTGGGCAAGGTCCTGGTTCATATGAATAAAACAAACCTCCTCATCCATAACCTCCCGAGCCTTTCTCGAGTTCTTGCCACTACTCACGACCAATAGGTCTCGCACATACAGCACTCCAGCAACATGATCGATGTCGTCTACTACTACCGGGAAGCGGCTGTGTCCAGTCTTGTATAAACCATCTAAGGCTAGCGGCCCAAGCACCTCATCATGCGCCACGGTATCGACAACGCTTCGCGGTGTCATGATGTCTCCCACAGTCATGTCTTCAAATTTTAAGCTATTGATGATGAGCTGTTTTTCTGACCTACTGAGAACACCCCTTGTCTTTTCGACTATTGATATCAGCTCCTCTTTCGATTCAACACCATAGTCTTCGCTAGGCATGGGCGCGACACTCATGATGGCCTTGAATATTTTCGCGTACCGCTCCACTGCGGCAAGTATTCTGCCCTCATGTTGCTCGTATATTCGCTGTGCGTATCGTCTCCACACGCCCACCTTGGCCACCATACCGGATCCCAGGGCAACCAGCACTGACAAAAACAGCGCAGGCACCCAGTGAAACAGCTTGACGCTGATCATGCTAGCGATGACTATTAGCACCGCTGAGGCTACACGCTGCAACGACAGCAGGTCTTGCGATAGGCTGTGTCGTCTTAGCAGTAATCTCGCCTCTTCATCTCCGCTGCGGATCCTCCTCTTCAGCTCAAACAGACTGTGAGATGATGGCTGTGGATGTGCGCCCAAGACAAGCAATAACACCGAGAGGACGGTGATATACAGGGCCCACAGGACAATAATCATATGCCTATTGTAGCGCCTGTATGTTATAATTCATATAGTAATTGGAGGTTGTATGAACGGGAAGACTTGGGGAATTTTTATTGTAATAGTAATTGCTATTGTTAGTGGAATGATCTACATGTCAATGCAGGACAAGCTAGATTTAAGTGATATCGACAAGCAAGCCGCCAGCGAGATATTCACCGCGGAAGGTCGAAATGGCAACATTGGCGACCATGTTTTTGGCAATAAGGACGCGAAGGTGCTGATTATCGAATACGGTGACTATCAATGCCCTGGCTGTGCGACTACCGCTCCTGTAGTGAGGGCGGTAGCAAAGAAATATGAAGACTCGACTGCACTCATCTTCCGCAACTGGCCAATCCCCTCGCTCCACCCCAACGGGCGTGCGGCCTCAGCTGCAGCAGAAGCTGCAGGCCTACAGGGTAAGATATGGGAAATGCACGACCTACTATTCGCAACCCAGAAAAGCTGGCAGTCGGCATCGGTATCCGAACGTTCGACACTGTTTGCAGACTACGCCTCACAGATTGGTATTAATGTTGATAAGTTTAACAAAGACTCGGCAAGCGAAGCTGTTGCCAAAAAAATAGACTTTGATACTGCCCTCGGCAAGATCAAGGGTGTTACTGGCACCCCCGCTCTCTTCGTTAACGGTAAGCAGATCGAGTCAGCTTCCGTGCTCGAGGAGGAAGTAAAAAGCGCCCTAAAGAAGGCTGGGGTTGAAGTAAAGTCCGAATAGTCATTTTGTCATTTAAAAACACCTCGGTGCCTTGAGGTGTTTTTTCTTTTTAGTGTGCTATGTATTTTTGCCAGTCGGCAGGCACCACATCCACCGCTACCTTTTTGCGCCTTGATGACACAAAAGTGATTGCTATCGGCATGTGTTCTTGTACTCCGTACTTATGTGCAGCCTCACGCGCTTCGACCTTTACTATAGTAACAATTTAATGCTTCGGCGCGAGACACATCAACTATCCTATCAAGTAGCAAAAACCATGTCAACACCCGCCCTCTTCCCCAGTTATACCCAGTAGACTTGCTCCCGGACGACCATGGGTAGTATAATAGATAGCACTATGCAGGAGAGTATTGCACTAGTCGCCCCCGCATTAATGGCGTTGGGCTTCTATAATCACCTACATCGGGGCAAGCTGAAGACTCGGAATCTAGTTTTCGGATTTGGTGTTTTCGCACTGTTTATCAACCTTTGCAGCTTCATGATAATACTGTTCTTGCTTGGTGCGGACGGCGTCTCTTTTAAGGATAAAGGGTTTGTTCACTACCTATTAATCTCTGGGGGGCTAGCTATTGCGCTACCTCTAGTCGTCAACCTGGTAGAGACAGCGGTTGCCATCGAAGTCAAAAAGAACGATGAAGAATAAATCATCAAAACGAGTGCTATTTGCCAATATAGCAATAATAACCCTCTTAGCTCTGAGCTCAATTCTATATGTCACCAGTCGCTACAAACAGGAGCACTTTAAGGACGCCCAGATTGATGAAATTATATTTTATATAACAAGTGGATTGACGGGCGGGCAGTCTAGTAGTTTTATTGAGATCGCCAAGGACAACCTCCTGCTTATTAGCATCGTGTTATTCTTGCTACTCCTGCCTGTAATCGACTTCTATCGTAATCGTATCTATATCAACTTCGACCTGGCCTTCTTGGGTCGAAAAAGGCGCATATCGATTAATCCCTCCCGTATCCCTCTTAGATACAAGATGGCTTATGCTATTGCCGTACTACTCCTATCTGTCTGGCTATTAATGAATAGCTTTGGGGTGACAAGCTACATGCGGTCTCTATCAGAAACTAGTCAGGTTTACGAGCAGCACTATGTAGACCCGTCAAAAACCTCGATAGTGTTTCCTGAAAACAAGCGAAACCTGATTTATATATATCTAGAGTCCATGGAAAATACCGTGGCCTCTGTGGAAAATGGCGGACAAGCCGAGCAGTCTCTCATCCCAGAGCTAGAGGCCATCGCTATGGATGAGGGTAATGTGTCCTTCTCCAACCAAGAAACCGGGCTCGGTGGTGCGCTACCAGTTCATGGCACAACCTGGACCGTGGCCGCCATGACCGCTCAGTCGGGCGGGGTGTCATTAAGACCAAACATATTCGGTCAAGACCATAATGACTTCGACAGCTTCGATCAGTTCCTGCCTGGTGCGTATATGCTAGGTGATGTCCTGCGAGCGCAAGGCTATAATCAGCAGTTCATCATGGGCTCTAAGGCGTCGTTCGGTGGCCGTGACAAAATGCTGACACAGCACGGCGATTATCACATGCTTGACTATACCGAGGCCAAGAAGACAGGGTTGGTAGCGAAAGACTATAGTGTGTGGTGGGGTTATGAGGATAAAAAGTTATTTGATTTTGCAAAAGCAGAGGCGACCAGGCTAAGCCAGCTAGACAGCCCCTTCAATCTACAGTTATTAACGGTTGATACCCACTTTACCGACGGCTACCTCGAGCCGTCCTGCCAAACGCCTCACCAATCAAGATACGATAATGTCCATAGCTGCTCATCCAAGCAAGTTGGTGAATTTGTAGAGTGGATTAAGCAACAGCCATTCGCTGAAAACACGGCTATAATAATCTCAGGCGACCACCTGGGGATGCAGACATCGTATTACGATAAAATGATTACGAGCCCCGACTATACTCGTACTATCTACAATGCCTTCATCAACCCAGCCGTAACGCCCATACAGCGCAGCGGCAGACTGTTCTCAACACTTGATATGTACCCAAGCACCCTGGCCGCTATCGGTGCCGTTATAGAGAACGACAGGTTAGCCCTGGGGGTTAACCTATTTTCGGACCAACCAACTCTAATTGAGAAGTTTGGCGGCCTCGACTCAGTTAATGCCGAGCTGTCTCAGAGGTCTTTATACTATGAGCAAAATATCATGACTACCGCTCTGAGTAGAAAAAAACAATAGATCAGTTCTTCTGCAGATCCTGGATGTGACCGATAAGCGCTGCGGTTGAGCTGTCCGCACTTGGATACTGAGAGCCCCTCTCAAGCTGACTACTGATATCGCTGGCTAGGGCCTTACCCAGCTCCACCCCCCACTGATCAAAACTATTTACTCCCCAGATCACCCCCTGCACGAATATCTTATGTTCGTAGAGGGCAATCAGCTGACCGAGAGTTCGCGGGGTTAATCTTGGCAACACCAGGGTGTTAGTCGCTCTGTTGCCAGGAAAAACTCTGTGCGGAACAAGCTCCTCGTCAACACCCTCCTGCCTGACCTCCTCTTCTGTCTTCCCGAATGCCAGGGCCTGGGTTTGCGCCAAGAAATTAGCCAATAATTTACGGTGATGGGTTCCTTTGCCGTCAGGATCATTTAGCGAATTGGCAAACCCAATAAAGTCACTGGCCACCTTTCGAGTGCCTTGATGGAGAAGCTGATAAAAAGCATGTTGACCATTGGTTCCTGGCTCCCCCCAAACGACAGGTCCTGTTTGCACCTCTACCGTAGCGCCATTGCGGCGAACCCGTTTGCCATTACTCTCCATGTTACCCTGCTGGAAGTACGCCGCAAAACGATGGAGGTATTGGTCGTAAGGGAGCAGGGCCTCAGACTCATACCCCAAGAAGTTACAGTTCAAAATACCTATAAGCGCTAATATTACTGGTGCATTCTCCTCTAGAGGCGCCTGCTGAAAGTGTAGATCAATGTCATGCATCCCAGACAATAGTGATCGGAAGTTTTCACTACCAATAGCCAGCAAAATAGACAGTCCAATCGCACTGCCTAGGGAATAGCGACCGCCCACCCAGTCCCAAAACTCAAATGAATTTTCAGGATCAATGCCGAATTTTTTTACCTCTGTGATATTCGTAGATAGGGCTACGAAGTGCTTAGCCACGGCTAGCTCATCGCCAAGCTTATCAACAACCCACTTTCGTGCAGTTCTGGCATTTGTCATGGTCTCATCCGTCGTGAATGTCTTGCTTGCTATTAAAAAAAGTGTTTCTGCAGGATCGATTTCCCGCAGCGTTTCTGCGATATGAGTGCCGTCAATGTTCGAAACAAAGAATAAATTAAGGTCTCGCTTGCTATAAAACTTAAGCGCTTCAGTCGCCATGAATGGACCCAGGTCAGACCCACCAATTCCGATATTGACTATGTTTTTAATCCTTTTACCCGTAGCGCCCCTCCACTCGCCTGTGTGCACCCGATGCGTGAATCCTGTCATCTTGTCTAGCACCCCATGCACCATGGGCATAATGTTCTGCCCTTCAATCAAAACTGTATCGCTGAGTGGCCTACGAAGTGCCGTATGGAGGACTGGCCGGTCTTCGGTGTTGTTGATCTTCTCTCCACCAAACATGGCGTCTCGCCAGCCCTCAACCTCGGCGTCACGAGCTAGTTGAAACAGCTTTCCTAAGGTATGTTCATCAAATTGATTCTTGGAATAGTCAACATAGATATCTCCCGCTTGTACACGATACCTCTGCCCTCTCGTATCGTCAACTAGAAACAGATCTCTAATCAATGGCGTCTCATTTGCTCGATCCGCCAGCTCACGCCAGGTGGCCGTCTGGGTTACATCCTTCGCTATTGGTATCATCTTCACTCTCCTAATTCAATACGCCAATTATATCATGACACCCCGGGAGTGCAGAGGCATCGTTTCTGCCCCTTCACACCTCTCCTTGTCACATTTCCGACATCCTGCCCGGGCCAGATAGCATCGCTCCCCTGCTGTCGTGGAGCAACCTACCTCCTACCCGGGCATTGCCAGCACCACTAACCTCAGACCAGGCGCATACTATCTAAGTTTTTTGATTTCTTTTCGCACCTGAACAGCGAAGGCAACCGTCGTCACACCATGCACCAATGCGTACAATCCTAGCACCCAAGTGAAGGCCAGTGAGGCGCTTTTTGGGTAGAACATAATGCCCAGCGCAGCGATAAATCCAAACACTCCAGTTAATATCCACAACCATCTACCCTCCTCCTTTTGCATGTAGGAGGCTACCGCTAGATCGAAGATGGCTCGTATCATAATGACGACTGCGATCATCATGACAAATATTTTTGCTGTAATTAATGGGTTTCGCAGTAGAAATACGCCTACGCCAATATTAAGCGCGGCAAATAACAGTGCTAACCACCACAGACGGTCCTTTTTAATGCTAACTAGGGCCTCAAACAGTCCAACCATCCCGCCAACGATAGTAAACACAGCTACCATATATACCAGAGCTGAAAGGGTTAGCTTTGGCCACAACAATGCAATCAGACCGAACACAAGCCCAGCCACTCCCGTTAGTAAGATTAGCCACCAAATTTCCTTTGTCATTTTTTTCGATTTGTCGAACATCTATTAATCCCCTTTTTATTAATTCTTACTAGCTGTGTTGCGTTGCTTTTGCGTCTTGGTCTGCCTCCTCTCTCCATAGATACCGAAGGTTGTCGTTAAGATTATCATTATAATTGGCCCATACACTACCCCCAGGATGCCAAAATAGGCAATCCCACAAAATGTCGCGATCATAGTAACCGCGACTGACATCTGAATCTGCTTCGGTATTAACTTAGCTCGCAGAAGAGGATCGAGATTGCCTGCGACATAGTACAGGACTATTACGACTATACCCAGCCAGAACTGACCCATTGCCATGGCGTATAAAACAAGCGGAACCACAACAATCCCAGAGCCGAGCGGTATAAAGTTGAGTATAGTAAAGATGATAAAGAATAGAAAGAAAAAATGACCATAACCTAGTGGAATTAATAGTGCAGCTGATATGGCAGCTATAACCATCGCGATAATCAACTGCCCTTTCACCATGGCGTTCGCCATCAGGCCAGTCCGCTCTAAGTAGCGCCTAGTGTCTGATGGATCGAACGGACTTAGTTCTTCTATTTTACGGACCAATTCTGGCCCTCGTTTTAAGAGCTCAACAAACAGAAATATGTAAATAATCAATGCTATGCCAAATTGCGGCAAGCTGGTGGCTATGCCAGTTAGTAACTGCAGCCCCACCCTGGCTATACCAACGACAGATGCTTGGAGAAACTTAACCATGCCTTCTTCTGTCAAACTTGGGCGTACTCCAGTAATCGGCTCAGCAAGGTCATTAGCAAGATCCACAACCCCATCGAGTAGTCCGACCGTATCTGCCCAGTACTCACTTTGGCTCGCCACTTCGGCTAGTCTTGCGAGCTGGCCAATAGAGGCAACAATCACGAAAGCTATAGGTATAATTACCACCAAAAACGACAATAGCAGCGTTGTAATGGCTGCAGCATTACCCCTCTTCCTCTTCAGTCTTGCGTATAATGGGTAAAATATATAGGCCATCAGCACGGTTAGCGCAATAACTCCAAGCTGCGGCCATAAAAACCAGAATAATATAGCCAGGGCGACGGCAGCTGCAATCGGCCAGGTACGAAAATGGGCTGAGTTGCTAGTTGGCATCTGAGCGCCTTTTTTTCGTCTCTCGAAGCGCGTTCTTGAACATGAATAATGGCAGCACAATGCCCATAACTACTACTGCGGCCCATACGATTAGTGGCGCCAGGAACCATGCGGTCAAGCTTTCGATTCTCAGGCCGTCCGTAAACAGAGCCGTCAAGAAGAGCCCAATAAATGTGGTCACCAGTGCAATCCCACCACGAAGAGCTGGAAGATATTTTATTGCCATCTTTAGAATAAACGGCTCTAGAAGCAGGGTCGATCCAGTAAATACGAGTATACTGAGTGTGAATCCGATGAAGCTTATCTTGAACTCTGGCAGCAGCCACCAGGCAATAAGCAATCCCGTGGCGTTAGCAACGACCATAATTGCCACTCTCGCTAAGAACCTAATCATTGTCGCACCTCCCCCGCACAATTATCCTATGGTACTCATACTATATCAGTCCGCTTACTCAAGCGCAATATCTGGTGTACTACTCTATTTGAGGGATATTTTGCTTTTTCGCTTGCGGTGCATGATGATCCAGGTAATAATGGCGCCCACCACAAGAAGCAGTGTCGCTACTCCGCCCAGCATATACACCCAGGGAACAACCCAGAATGAGGTGGTTGATTCTATTGACTGATTATTCGATCCATAAGTAAATGTTGCGCTAACCGTGTATTTCCCTAGGCCACTAATCTTTTCTAGAGGGATGCTCCAGCGACGAGCGCTGTCGGGTAGCGTCATGTCTCGTGGGTTCTTCGCATTAAAATCGGCCTCAAAAACCACGGTCTTGCCTTTTTGAACTGATATCTTGCCGAAAGGAGCCAGCTGCACATCCCCGGTATTGCTAAACCTAGCAGTGACAGAGAGGTCCTTTGAGTCCGTAAAAAACGCCCCGGTCGCCCCCTTCTGTTGTACCGCAAATTCCGTCAGGCTTAGCTTCTCGGCTGCATCGCCGCTAACTCTCATTAGTATCAACGAGGCAACACTGGCGCTCATATTTACTTGTCCACCATCGGCAGTCGCAACTGGCGTGAACCTTATTGCCCCAAAGTACCCCCCAGCTCTTGCATCATTCGGAACCGCTATTGTCACATCGATCGTCTTTGATTCTCCTGCCGCGACTATCACGCTTTCTAGTGGCTGCATCAACCTCTTTAGACTTCGCTTAGGCGCATACTGATCTTCTTCAATAAATAATGCTGGGCTACCAGATTCATCCTTAGCGGTAAAGTCGTTCTGCACTGGCTTAACTGCTATCTCTTGGTTGGTCGGATTAGTAACGGTTATCTTAACCGTTTTTGTCTCACCTGGATCAGCCGTTATGTCGGTTCGGACTGGTGACACGCGGATTGTATTGGCCGAAGAGTTGCCAGCCTGCGCCAACGCGGTGCTGGCAAAGAGCAACATGCCTGCTAGTGCCAGTATGCCAATGGGCATTATTTTCGTAATTATGAATTGCTTAGTTCGCACGATTCCTCCCTTATTGCTTCTGGATAATGATCTTATAAGTAATCTAGAATTTACCTGTTGCGATCAGCCTTAGACTCGTAGAGTATGTGCCCGCTGGTGTATTATTTCCAGCCATTGCGCCAAATGTCAGCACCATGTTCTTGTTGTTTGCCGGCTCGCCTGCAGTATCAAGGAACGGATCGCCGAATGTACTTGTCACTCCAGTGCTGTTGCCAGCAGAAAAATTAAAGGCGTAGGTACTGCTATTGTACACCGACCCTGTAACAGGCGCGAAAGCACCTCCAGCGTTTAAAACTCCTGCGGTATTTGTTGCTGCGGCTGTTTTTACACCAAACTTACCTTCATTGGCATTTACATCTATATCCTCATCTAGCGCAGGCGCAATATCGCAGGCACTAGGATCACCTGCACGGAGCAGGCCTCCGCAGTCGGTTGCATTGCTCTTCAGCCGAACGACCGCCCCTGATGAAGCATTAGTGGTGATCTGCGTATAGATGTTCCCTGTGTTCAACACTCCAGGAGCGAGCACTGCTGGTGTACCCTGGCCAAGGACTAGAGCTGGCGTAGTGGTGTTTGTGCAGTCGGCATCTATTTCGTCCCCCGACACACAGAAGGTTAAGCTCTCCAAAACAGTACCTGACACTCCGATCGTCTCTGTTATTGCTATGGCTACAGCTCCCTGGTCTACTGCTCCAGACCCTAAATTAGTCGAAGTGTAGTTAGAGGCATTGGCTTTGGTGTCGTAAGACACAATCCTGGCATATAATGGGAGCGTGGAGTTAGGGTTGGTAATGCCATCTATAGCCACCGACACAGGCGAACTGGCGCCGATACTGCCCGCAACCACCACTTTATTGGCACTGCCTGTGACATCTGTAAACCCTGAGGTCTGTGAGGCCGCAGAGGTGGCGTCAAGGCCGCTCGGCGCTGTACAGGATTGACCAATAAGCGGGCTATTCGCACAAAAATCAACCACAAAAGCCCCGGCAGCCGATTGACCGCTAGCGGTAAAGTTGACTGTATAGGTTACATTTTCAGCTGAATAGGATGAGTTAGTTAGCTCAACAGAGCGATCTGTTGCTTGCGCTGCAAACACAAAGCTCGGTAGAACCAGGCTAACCGTCGCTGCGAAGATCGCAATACTGTATATCAAATGTTGGCCCACCGCTTTTACACGATTCATATTTCCCCCTTTTATTGGTTTAAATTCACTCACTTTAACCTCCTCAGTGTATCATATTACTGCTTATGGCTTCAAATATTATTTATCCTGGTATTTGTCTCTCTCCTTCAGCATCTTATTCCGCAGCGACACTAGTTGACTTCGTCGCCCTGCCCAATAGGCTGGGATCAGTAGAAATAAAGCGGCGGCAGCAGGTATCCACAGCACCACCACTCTAGAAGATTCTTTTTTCTCAATGCTCTTTTCTGGCTCAACCTTGCCACTGGACACGGCAATAAGTTGAATAAAGGCGCTAACGCCATTTGTGTCGGTCGCCTTGACATTTACCTGGTAAATTCCGGCTTTTTTATACGAATGCATAGCATTGACTGCGCCTGATAGCGGTTGGCTAATCAACTGTGCGCCCGTGGCGTCACCCCAGTCCACGCTAATCGCATATGGCCCAGTACCGCCAGACAGCTGCAGTGGCCAGATTAGTTCACTGCCTGGATTGGCGGCTCTGCGCCCGTAAGCACTAGTGAGCGTCATTAGCTCACCGAAAGCTGTGAATCGAGTATCAGCATAGTTTACCGTCACAATATTAGACTCTGGACCAGCCTGCTCAAGATCATCATAGACGATAGCCTTCAGTTCATTGACACCAGCAAACAGACTAACCTCCAAGGAGAAGCTCCCATTAGCGCACATGACCGAGCCGACCATTACTTCGTTGTTGTATATCTGAACTAGCAATCCAGCCGGACATATACCATTAATGGTAATCGGAGAACTAGAAAACGACGCCCCATTGCCAGGAGTTGTAATACTGGCACCAGTTGTTGGTGGAGCCTGAGTTTTTGTCGCCTCCAGCCCAAACGCTCCAGGCTTAGGGTCGGGAGTGGGTATAGGGGTGAGCGCTAGTGCCCTGATACCAGTCGTCAGATTAACTACTAGCGCGACAGCTATGCCCAGTAACGCCCACTTTCTACTCAAGCTGGTCTCCTGTTTTTACTTCTTTTTCTTCATGGGCTTCTTGAGACGACTCCCATTTTTCTTGTTCTTAATATATCGGACTAGTTTCCAGATCTGATAGCTGAGGTAGGAAATGACCGCTATTGACACAATGATAAACCAAAGAGGCAAGTACCAAAAACCACCTTTACCAAAAAGGTCTTTGGTTTGATTTCCATTGTGGCCATAGTAGGCTGTCAGTTCAATGCCGTAATAGCCTGGCCACAGTCCAGGCGTCGCACAGTCTTTCGCCTCCGCCCGAGTTCCCTTAAAGTCTACCTCCGCACTCTTTAGCTTAATGCAGCTAGTAAAGGTCCTGGTCTGGCCTATCAATGCCAGCGAGCCAGCAGGATTGATGTTCTGAATCACTATTTCCTTGCCGATTAGCGGCTTTAGAGTCATCTGCCCAACAGGCGCCTCTGCTACATTACCCCTATTCTCAACATCATAGGCTATTCTTTTGGGTTCATTGACATGAAAGAACCCATAGGCCCCGGTTGTGTTAGTGTCAGCATTGCGAAAGGCACCAACTTTCTTTAGGATAAGCTCTTCCTTGACCTCGCCGGGTATATTTGCAAACACCAGAGTTACGCCAGAGGCGCTCAGGCCAACATTACCACCGTCAGAGCCGCCAGAGGAGTAGACGATAGCACTGTAAAAACTGCCCGCTCGGTTTGATTCTGGCATATCCAAGACAATCTCAACCGACTCGCTCTTGCCTGGCTCAATCGTTACTGAGTCAGGGACTTTAAGATATGGCCTGAGCGACCACGGAGTTTGAGGCGCATCCTCATCAGTCATCAGCTTGGGCGCACCGCTGTTGTCGGTGTAGCTAAAATCAACTACGCGAAGTGATACGATTAGGGACTCTTTGCGGTCTTGGTTACTAATAGTTAACCGATCTTTAATCACCTTGCCTGGCTCAACGGTATAGGTTTTCTTGGGATTAATGTTAAGCGCTGCTGACCCCTGCGCCCCCGCCTGCTGTGGTGTCATAAGATATGACGAAACCGCCACTACCGCCGCAAGCAACAGCAAGCCAGCACTCTTTACATACTTCATTCGTTTATGCCCTCCATTACCTTTTTACCATAAGTATAATCATCATTGTATCACTAAAAACGGCCGCTGGCTATAAAATTAATCGTAGTTGTGTATATTCCTGCTCGCAGGCTCGGGCTAGAATTAACGATATAGCTAACTGTGAATTTCTTCATTAGGCTCACATTTGGCGAATAGGCGACGATATCTCCGTCTATATATTTATATAAATCGGGCTGCGAATAGTCACTTGCAGCCTGGGCGTTGGCCCACTCACCTTCGGGATTCCGGCCAACAACGGGCGCAGAGTTCTCTACAAGATTAATTCCAAACTGATTAACTCCTGGTCTGCTTTGGCTAACCTGCTTCATTGGCTCAATAGTGTTGACTCCTGCGCTGAGCGTCGGTCCGTGCGTTGTAATAACGAACCCCGCTGATGCGTTAGTGCCAACCGCCATCTGCGACTGTGCGGTTAGGGTTTTACCAGGTGAGAGAGCCCCCATGTCGGTGTAGTAGTTATTGTTAGTTCCTGTGCAGTTATACTCCACGGTTTCTGCCAAACAAAATATCAACATTGGGGGTACCTGCGCCTCAATCACGATGCCCTTTACAATTTGCCCTCTGACTGAGCCAAAATCCACTTGCGGACCAGTGGCATCTGGTGAAGTAAATGTTTTTATTCGTACCGAAAGAGCCTGAGAGGTGTCTACTGAGTTTAGAATATTGCCCAGTGTATATACTGACCGATCGGGCCCAGGCGGGCTTGCGCTCCTTGATAGCACAATGCGGTTAACGCTCCGTTGAGAGATAGAAAAACCTGTTTCGCCCGCTTGATCATCAAGCACCGCATCCGCGGCACTCATGTTTAGTGGAGTCTCACAAGGATGGTATGGAATTGGGTCATTGCAAAACAATAGCTCAACCGAGCCGATCGGATCAGGGCTCATATAGCGAAAGGCTAACCGATAAAACGACCGCTCTCCTGCTTCATTATTGTTGATATACAGGCTACGGTCCTGAAGACGCATGGCTGCTGAAACAGATGGAACGATAAACAGCACTGTTAGCGCTGCGACAGACAGAAGCTCCAGCGCTAAATATGGCCAGCGCATGATATGGATTTGCCACCTACGAACATGACGATTCATCACTCTTAATTATACCATAAGCACTAAAACTGGCCTCTATTACGAGGCCAGTTTGTAACTAAGATTGTCTGTCGCTTAGTACTGCGGAGCAGCTAAGTAGTTAATCTTGGTTGTGTAAACACCAGCTGGGGTATCAGCCGCAATGTTGCCAATGTAGCGAACCTTGGCTGTCGCACAGGTGATAACACCACCATTACCACCAGCACCCGAGGCGTTGCTTGCCAGAATTTCAGGCGATGCCTTGCTGTTTTGATTAAAGCTAAACTGTGCGTTATTGGCAGTAGTTGTGTCACTAATAGTACCGACACCATCATCGTAGAGTGACTCAATTACAAGTGGAGTAATAGTTGGAGTAACCCAGTTAGCAGGGAATGGACGACCTACATCAGAATCCATCGCATCAGCGTCCGCAGGCACTACTGCTAGGCCAAACTGTTCGGTACCTGGCTGACTATGAGCCTTGGCAGGCATGTCAGCGATATGGTCACCGACCGTATTGCGAAGTGTATCACCTGAGTAGTAGACCACAGCACCACCAGATGAGTTAGTACTTAGTCGCCAGTATGAGTTAACATCGTAGGCCTGGCTTGTTGCGAGAGAGTACTCGGCATCAATATTACCTAGCTCTAATCGGTTACCATTAACAACTTGCATTGCATCGCATGAACCGTGCTGAACTGGTTGAGTATCGGGGTTTCGAATACCGACCGAGAAAGCCATGGTTTCCAGGACCTTGGTTGTAATGTGAATTGAGTCCGTCATCACATTGGCCACTGTTACGCCTCCATCAAGGATGTTGTCGCTAGTGGTGGGCAGGAGAGTAGCCTCGGTGCCAGTCTTGTAGCTATTGAGCTTGACAAAGAAGGCATCTTGACCTGGGTTGGTAATATAAACAGAAGTTGATGGCTTAAAGACAACCGTAATCTTATCGTTAAACTTAGGTGATATGCCTGTTGAATTAGTTAGGTAGACAAAGTTTTTCTTGCCTGTTAGCGCGCCAGAATGAGCGTCGTCTTCAACATTTTTTGCAGCCATCGTCCAGCCAGTCGTTGCTGCGCCGTTTAGCGAGACCTCAAACTGACCTGCGCCAGAGCCCTCGGTGAACGTACCGACGACATCAAGGTCACTTCGCTTTAGCGGGTGAGCGACTGCGTTGGTTTCGCGGTCAGTATTCCGCTGATCACCAGTGTTGTTGCCTGGTGCCTGGCAGTTGCCAGCTGCGGTTGTGCAGTACTGGAATGAGAGCGCTTTGATCGGCGTTGATGTTGCATCGCTATCGGTGCTGACGCGAAAACTAAATGTCTGGCCGCTCTTCTTACCGTTTGGACCTGATCCTGGCAGAGCATAATATTCGCCACTATTCCAGGCGTTTGGATTGCTCTCTGAGTTACCAGAACCGTCAGTGTCCTGGAAACCAGGCGCCGAGCTGGATAATAGCAGCGAGCGCTCAGTCAATGGATTCAATGAATCCGCAAAAACTGATGCCGCTGGAACGACTGCCGCCACAAATAGGGCAGCAGCTGCTCCAAGCAGTGCACCACGCTGAACAATTGATTTCAGTGTGTACATGTTTGTTGTTCTCCTTTTTTGTTTTATATTTTGATCCCTGTTATTCAGGGGGTTCAAGTTGAATGATAGCACAAGCTCATTCGTGAATGCAAGTACTTTTCACGCTCTAATCAGCTTTTCCACAGGATTCTTAATATGCTGGGATGATTAACGCCGAAAAGTCGGCCGCATAATGACCTGCGGGGGTGGAGCCAGCGATGTTTACGATCATACTAACGGTGTAGTGCGTCTGCCCTGATTCGCTACTACTGCGCGCTACTACCGCCCCGCTCTTGTATTGGAATTTGTCTGCCTCGCTATAACCATCTTCTACTGCGCCGTAAGCACCCTGATTCTCTGGCACTTGCAGTGGTTGTGCACCGATACTGGGTGTTGTGTTTTTTGCAAGATTAATCGCAAACTGCTCGCTTCCTGGCCTTGAGGGGGTTGGCGAAGTGGGCGTATGAAGCTGGTGATTTCCGTATTTTGGAGCATCGCCAATAATCTGCAGAGTATAGCCGCTACTTAGGTGGCTACGAATCTTAACTACCGTCTCCTTAGTTGCGGTCTTAGTCATCTCTAAAACTCCTAGATTTGACTGGCCAGGTTCAACAATCACCTCAATAAACGGATCGCTACCTGGAGCGACTTCCCCAAACTCTGCTTTGTAGCTGGGGCTAGAAGAGCTACCTGCTGACATGTCACCAATGGATGCTTTGGCGCAATACTTGCCAGAGCAGGTTTCCAATGCTGAACCAGCGCCAAACTCCATTTCTCCGGCCTCATAGCTCGGAGAACTAGTAACAGCTAGAGCTATGTATGGAAAGCCAACAACAATAACCACCGCTAATAGCAATTGCTTCACCCCTGACTGCTCTACCCATTCTTGCATAAGCTTTATCTTATTATGCATTATGTCCTGCTAAAACACAAGCTAGCGACGAGACCTCAGGTGTAGTATACTAATACTAATCATTAGCATAATAATACGAATGTTTTATGGAACCAGAAGCAACAGCAACAAAAGATTCAAACCCAGAGACTGAAAATATCAGCTCTCACCAGCCCTCGCTAGACATTGCTCCAGCCGATGCCCTTAGCCGCACGCCAGATGAGCTGGAGGACGAGAAGCAGAGTAGGCAAGCACCAGAGACTGAGGAGATTGCCTCAAAGGAGCAGGCTCAAAAGAAACCCTCCAAGATTAAGCAGTTTTTTCGTCGCATAAATCTATATTTTTTAATTTTTATAATCCTAATTGCGATTGGCGCCGCAGTCACCATTGTCAACTACATAAATAGCCAAAAGGACCCGATTGAGCCAACTATTGCCAACCAGGAGTTAACTGAAAAAGCCCTGCAGGAGCTTGCCAACAGGGACGCCTCAGTTGGCAAGGCCACCCAAACCCTGACCATCCAAGGTAACACTATAATTGATGGTCAGTCATTAATGCGAGGTAATCTAAATGTGGCTGGAAATCTTCAGACGGGTGGAAGTATCCAGGGGCCAGAGTTGACCATATCGGGCCGAGCTAACCTTGGTGATGCACAGATCAATACCTTGCAAGTTGCCAGTAATACCGCCATTCAGGGTAACACCACTGTTCGCGACCTTGCTGTTTCTGGCACTTCGTCTTTCAGCGGTGCTGTAACCGCCTCTCAGCTTACCGTTACCCAGCTAATTATGAGCGGTAATGCCACGCTGCAAGTGCCTAATCACATTGGCTTCACGGGTCCATCACCTAGTCGCACAATCAATTCAGGCGTTCTTGGTGGTGGTGGCTCAGCCTCGGTCAGCGGCTCTGACACTGCTGGGGTTGTTAATATCAGCACTGGTAATGGCCCTAGCGCTGGCTGCTTTGTGCGAATCAATTTCAACCAACGATTCTCTAATCAACCCCGCGTTATCATTAGCCCTATCGGCGTAGCGGCAGGGCAAACACAGCACTATGTGGATCGTGATCAGGCGGGGTTCAGCATATGCACCGCTTCACCAGCGCCCGCCAACCAATCATTCGCTTTTGATTATTTTGTGATGAACTAATTAGTGCTCTATAGCTCCTGTGTCTATACATCCATGAATACAACGACTCGGTCAGCCTTGACATGCATGAGCGCGCGATGGATCTTAACGACTTTCTTCTGGCCCTTAACCGGCTGAACTGTCAGCTGGCACGGCACGAGCATACAAAGAAAGCTTCGGTGTTTTGGTAAAATATCAAAAGGACCGATGGCGTTTTCTGCACTAACACTATATGCCTCACCCTCAAAGTAAACCTGAAAAGGCGCATACACCTTGACCGCCATAGAAGGCCTCTTGTTGTCTCTGGCCGGCTCAGCTTGACTGCTTGGTTGCAGCGACGCATCTTGCTCAGGCATCAGCAACTGCCTCTGAGTCGTCTGATCTACCGATAATCGCCTCCACACCATCCAGTGTCTGTTCGCGTGTCATATGCTCGCCTGGCACACCCGTAACTTTCTCCATAACATTGAACCGCTGCTTAAAGAACTCTATCAACTCCTTGGCTTTCATATAATCATCACGATCCTCCACAGAAAGCTCCGATTCACCAATAATAGCAATGATTCCTTTTAGTGATTCATATTTTTGCAAAATTGCAGTCGCTCTCGTTGCCAAATTGTAATGTCGTTCCCCTACTACTTCTGGAGTTAGGAGGCTTGATTTGGACGCCAGTATATCAACCGCTGGGCGAATTCCTTGTGCGGCCACTGCTCGACTTAGGACTATTGTTGAATCCAGCTCATGCTGAATCATTTGTACGGCTGGGTCTGACAAGTCATCGGCTGGAACATAAATAGTCTGAAGCGCAGTAATAGAGCCGTTGGCATTGCTTGCCAGGCGGTCCTGAAATGTCTTAACATCTGAAAAAACCGTTGGCTGATAACCACCCTCAGCTGGGGTTTGATCAATAATCGTGGAGACCTCGTTTCGCGCCTGAATATAGCGATACATATTGTCCGCAAACAGCAAGACATCTTTTTTCTGGTCATCACGGAAGTATTCAGCCAGCGTAATTGCCGATAGCCCGATCAGCGACCTTTGGACTGGGTTTTCATTCATCTGGCCAAAGAACATAGCGGTCGTCTTGAGCAGGTCATTATCCGCTAGCGTCTTGTATAGTTCATGGCCCTCACGAATTCGCTCACCAATACCAGCGAACATGCTGATTGCACCAGAACCTTCCGCCACATTGTTAATAATCTCCATTGTCAATACTGTCTTTCCCACACCAGCCCCCCCGACGATACCGATTTTCCTCCCCTTAACAAACGGAGTAAAGAAGTCGAGTACCTTAAGGCCGGTTTCTAGCACCTCGTCGTGTCGGCTAGCAAGGCTGGTTTCTTGAAAAGCAGGGGAAAAGATCGCTCGCTTGGGCATCCGCTCAAGAACTGATGGCTCTAACTGTGGCTTTCCGTCAATTGGCCTCGCCATCGCATCCCAAACCCGACCAATCATCTCCTCACCAACTGGTATCTCTAGGCTTCTGCCACTTCGTGTAACAACATCGCCCTTCTGAATACTATAATCACCACCTATATTCAGACACACAGCAGTATCCCCGCCGGTCAAACTGCTAACGAGTAGCGGTGATTCGTTCTCGTTGTCAACAAACAGCATCTCGTTAATTTCCGGCATCCCCTCCATGAACTGCACTTTAATCACCAGCCCCTTGAGTGCCCTCACCGCACCTTTTTTATAGACAACACCCTCACTCATGCTCCAGCTCCTTCTGCGCGAATCTTCTTTAGCCCCGCCAGGCTTTCTTTGAGACGAGTGTCAACCTGATTTCTTTTGGCGCGGTTATATTCGACTCTCAGCTCGCTGGCGTTCTCTTCGGACCTTTCCTTGGCCGCTGACATAGCCTTAAAACGACTCGCCACCTGCGCCAGTCGACTGTCGTAAATAAACTGGGAAATTGTTAGTCGCAAGATGGAGTTTTCTAAATATGCTGCGACCGCGTATGAGCTAGGTTCAAATATATGCGTCTTCTCGCTCACCATGTCATCGCCCACTGTGTCCATATCGGCTACACGACCCTTGCTGGACACCACCTCGCTAAGGTCTACATCCTTAATATTCTGCTGACCCAAAGACACATAATTCTGATAAAATATCCTGCTTTTGTCGTATCTACGGATGATATCCATCAATGGATCAACATTGATATAATCCTGCTCTGGCAAATCAAAATAGTAGTCGTACTCTACTTGTGCCTGTTTTAGTTTGAGCGCACCATGATAGCCAATTACCAGTACATCGTGATCAGCTTCGTTGTAGTGCTCTTGAAATTTCTTAATTAACCTCTGATCAATATCGCCAGTCAGCCCCGCCTTGGCCGTTATCAATATCATCAGCTCCTTATTGATTGGCTTTTCGTCGGGTGCGCGGCCAAAATTAAACAAGACATCAACCCGAATTTGCTTATAAATATTCCATACTTCATCAAAAAACTGGTTACTAATCAATACTTTATTTTTAGTCTTGGCAATCTGCATACTACTAAGGCTCTCTAAGGCTGATGTTAAGCTTACAACAGACCTGACTGACGCCTCCTCTGCCTTAATCTCTAGCGGCCGTCTCATGACTGAGTCTCCTCCATGGCCGCCGCTTCATTTTCTGCCGCTGCCCTTGCAGCCTCCTCTGTCTGCCTCTTCTTCTCGGCCTCAATTCTGGCCTGCTTTTCTAACGCAGCCTTCTTCACCTCGTCTATAGTCATCACCTCCGCCTTAAGGGCAGCGCATAATTCATCAAAGTTGCCCTTCATGTCTTTATCCTCCTGGAGTCTTGGAGCATAATCATGAACCTTCTTTTTCAGGGCTGCAATGTCAATCACCTCTTCTGGCTGACTATCCAGTACGATTGTCATCAAGAATTGCTGTTCGGCAAAGCTGTATATCTCGCCAATCGCCTGATTCATTAGTTTAAACAGGACCTTGCCCTTGTCATAGTCCGCCTGGGCCTGGGGACTTAGCTCGGTTCCAAAATGAGCATACTCCTCTGCCGTACGATAGCCCGCTAGGGTTAAGTTGAGCTTATCCGCCAAGGCTTTTTGACGACCGTTCTGTCCGACACCGCCAACTCGGGTTACCGACAGCCCAGTGCTAACAGCTGGGCGCATGGTATCTCTGAATATCTGACTATCTAAAATCCACTGCCCATCCGTAATTGACATCACATTAGTCGGCAAGTATGCTGTTATGTCGCCCCCTGGAGCATAGACTATTGGCAGTAGAGTCTGACTGGCGTGATTAGACTCGGTCTTTCCACCTCGCTCCAACAAGCTGGAGTGGGTGTAAAACATGTCCCCTGGGTACGAATCTCGTCCAGGTGAGACACCAGCAATTAGCGATATCTCACGGTATGCCTGAGCATGAGCGGTCAGATCATCATAAATTACGATCGTGTCCATATTGCACTGCTGCCAAAGGTACTCGCCATGAGCTGCGCCAACATATGGCACGAGATAAGTGAGAATTAAGGACTCAAATGAATTCGTGACAATTACTATCGCTTTGTTCAGTGCGTCATTCTTCTCAAGATTCGTTACCAGCTCAGCGACATCTCGCTGCCTCTTGGCAATTAGTACATAAATAACGGTTATATCTGTGTTTTTCTGGTTAATTGCTACCTGGGTCGCTAGAGCGGTCTTGCCCACCTTGCTATCACCCAACATCGCCATTCGCTGCCCTCTGGCTAGAGAATATTCCAGATCGAGGATTGTCACCCCCGTCTCAACTGGCGTATCAAGCAATTCCCTTTCATAAAGCATGGGAGCCTTATGAAACACCTCCCAGTCCATATCGGCCTGAATCGCACCTTTGCCATCAATTGGCTCACCAAAGGCGTTAATTACTCGGCCAACATAACCCTTGCCGACACTGGTCAACAGTTCTTTTTTCTCAACCACGCACACCATCCCGATCTGTAGAGGGGTCGGGTCAAGTTTCATGACGATAACATGATCCTCGTAAACATGGTGCACATACCCTCTGGTGTCATCCTCAAATCGCACTACGGCATGAACATTTGTAGGCTGGAGCCCCCTGACCTTCACGAGGAATGAATCAATCCCTATAATTTCACCGACTGGGTTACCAGTCTTTACCAGGACATCAAATAGCTTAGCTGTGTCCACGGAGTGCCTCCAGTTTTTCGGTAATTAATCCGCGATGACCTGCCAGTTGCGCCCTTACGCTCAAGTCATGCACCTTGTTCGGGGTCCGAATATAAACCCCACCAATAAGATCTGGCTGTAGGCCCACAGAAACTACTACCTGCGGATGCACCGACTGACGAAGCCAGCCGACTACTTCTTGTAAGCTGTTTTTGTCAACGGCACTGGCAAATGTCAGGTGGACTACTGGCGCCGAGTCTTTCAGTGCCCGTAGTTGCCTAGCCGCCTCCTGTCGATGATGGTCATTTTCTATTTGTAGGTGATTAGTCATTAGCAGGTCGGCAAGAGTTTCGGTTAATGATGGCTGAAGCTCAGTCACAAACCCAGCACGCTCCTGTACCCTCGCTGTTATGTAATCATTCTCTACCTGCTCCAGTTCGTTAATCAATTTCAACACATCAATGTGACTCAATACCGACACTGGGAGTCTAAAGTCACTCTTATTGCTGTCTGTTAACCCGTTCATAGCTTCATGTCATCCACCATGTCCTGCTTATGCTGCTCCATTTGCTCCAATATGGATGGTAGTTGAGCTCTAATATCTGATTTCTCGCCCAGTGCTCCAACCAAATAGTGCTCAATGATTCGCGCCATATTGTCATTTATCAGCTCCACCAGCATTGCCTTTTGGTTTGCCACAGATTTATTCAACAACTCGCTCATTTGGTCATACTGCTGCTGCAGAGCTTGAGTGCTTCGCTCAAGCGACTCAAGCGCCTTTGCCTGAGCATCCCTGGTCGCAGCTACCCGACTCAGGTTGTCCTGATAAACCGCCGATAAAGCCGCCGCTTGATCGCTGATGCTTTTTTGCATCATTTGCCCTAACTCGCTAGACTGTCGCCTGGCGTTATCGGTGTTTTCTGTCAATGACCTCAGGGCCTTATCCTGCTCATGCTGAACCGCCGCCACTCTCGTCTTGTTATCCTGAAAAACTGTAATCATCGCCACTTCTTGACTAGCCACGATTTGCTGCATGCTGGTTGATAGTTGTTGATATTTTTCGTGCATCACCTGGGCGTTTCGTGTAAACGATTGCGCTGCCTGATCCTGCGCCTCACCAGTCAAACGGTTAAAGTCATTCACGCGCTCATTTAACTGGTTAGTTAGCTCGCTGTTAATGCGAGACACTGTGAGATCAAGCTGCCCCTTCATGTACTCTTTAAGATCCGCCGCTATCTGCTTTACGGACTCATCCATCTCCTGGCGCATCTCTGCCGCGCCAGCGTCAATCAAAGACCTAAAGCGGTTCAGCCCAGCCTGGCGTAAAGCCTTGCGGTACTGCTCGTCAAATATCTGCTGAGCTTCGTCAACAGCAACCGCAGTGTCCACCGCGCCATCATCAGTCGGTTGCTTGCGCTGTTTTCGCCGAAACAATCCCATATCCCACCACTTTCCTATATGTCATAGTCTTAGTAGTAAGTATACCGCAAACAGTCCAATAATTAAAATTGCTATGCTTGTTAAGATTATTTCCAACAGAGCCCGAAAGATTGATTTTTTAGACATAGGATTGCGACCGATGGACACCACACTATGCCTCACGCCTGAATAGATGACTATGACAGCCGCCAGCAGACTGACTGCTGCGATGGCCATGCTTAAATATATTCTAATTGGACTCACCTCTTTCTCGGCGATTGCCAGGCCAGCTCTCTGTAGGACTTCTGGTAAATTTGCCTTAGTGGACTTTTCATTTGGGTTTCTTCTGATGTCAATCGTAACGGGTATCGACCCCAGCCTAACCTCCTTGCTCGCCTGACCATCGGTATCCTTGAGGGCTATTGTTCCAAGCGCAAGACTCTTGTCGTTGAATAAACCCGAGGCTCGTCCAAAGACTGTCTTTTCCTCAGTACTGGCTTTCATAGCAACACCACTGACAGATGACAGAGCTACATAGTCGCCAGGTGAAATCTCTCCTCCCTGAGTACTTACCAGCACACTATAGGTTCCAGACACCGCCACAAATGTCTCATTATCAAGATCTCCGTCCGAAATCCTTACAGGCACTAACTGTGGGTCAACTACCACTCCCAGCATATTTTGCTGATCTTTTTGTGATGCCTCGGTAACCCGATTCGACCCCGCTTCAGCCAATCTCACTATTGTCCCGAAATCGATTGGTCTATCCGCCGCATATCCCTGGATGCTCCCATTGCCCTGTTTTTCTGCAAACACAGGCAGACCGACAGCCAGACTTGCAATTAGGCCAAACAGTATTATTGGTATAATGGTGTTTATTTTGTTCATGGTTTACGCTACTCATTGTAGCATATGAATAGTTACTTTTAGCGTTCCATGTGATATGATAATCACAAGCTTTAATGGACCACCACGCATTATAAGTGAAACAAATATTTAACCAGCCCTAACAGGGGTAAAAGATTTCAAAATGATCGCGTGGTATCGTCCATCTCCTATCCATCTGCTAAGGCACAAGCTGTTTAGGCTATGTCTTATATCGCTATCCGTTGTTTTAATTACAACATTATTTTTCAACCTATTCGCTCACGCGGCACCCTCCACTACGAAAACCATCAACTTCTCTGCTCGTCTCAAAAACTCAAGTGGTGGCGTCGTTCCTGATGGGCACTACAATGTATCTTTTCGAATATACAACCAAGCTAACGGCGGCACTCCGCTGTGGACCGAAACCTATAGCGACACGAATGGACCATCTGATGGCCAAGATAATCGAGTCAGTGTGTCTGGGGGCTATCTCAGTGTTAAGCTAGGTTCACTGGTCGCATTCGGATCGTCCATCAACTGGGATGACGATCTATGGATGACGATGAATATCGGCGGTACTAGCCAGATAGCAAGTCCTGATTGGGACGGCGAGATGTCGCCCCGCATCCAGCTAGCTGCCGTACCCTATGCCATCAGCGCTGGTTCTGTTGGCGGCAAGACCGCAGACGATCTACTGCAGCTTGGGCAAGGTACACAGACGGATGCTAGCGACAATAGCAGTATCTCCATCAATAAAACTGGAACTGGCAATCTGATGCACCTTCAGTCTTCCGGTAACGATGCCTTCGTTCTTGACGGTAACGGAAACATTACCCTTGGCGGGATTACCGATAAAACAATCTCTATTGGCACGGCCAACGGGGGCCTGGGTCACAACTTAGCAGTTGTGGCTGGCGGAGGTGAAGATGGCGGCAATCTAGTACTTCAGGGTGGAAACGCCAGCGGCCTAGCTGGGGTAGGCGGTAGTGTAGTTATTGATAGCGGCAGCGGCTCAGCTGGAGGTACGGTTGATATCGGCACCGCCAGTGCAGGTGGAATAAATATCGGTAACGCTGGATCTATAACTGCGGTCCAAGGAGATCTTCAGGCCAACAACCTAGATAGCACTGAACAGACCGCTCTAGCAATCGGACAATCCAATGCCACCAGCATCAGCCTAGGACAGAACACCACGGTCAGTGGTGACATGGTGGTAACTAGCAAGTCTAATGGTCAAAATGCCTTCTCAGTCCAGAACAGCGCTAACGAATCAGTCCTTAATGTCTCAACTAGCAGCACAGGCAATACGCTAACTCTCGGCAGTAGCAGCAATAGCATTAAGGGCTCTCTTGGCCTCTCTAGCGGAGCTGGCCATACTGGCAGTATCAACACTTCTGAGCTCACCGAAGATCGCACCTACACACTACCTGACGAAAGCGGAGTTTTCTGCCTACAAAACAGTCCAGACTGCGGCTTTATCCAGGGCAACGGAGAGGTCGCCCAGGATGCGGACTTATGGATTACAGGAAGTGGCACTTTTGGAGGCGGCGTCAGCGTACAAACCACTGTAGATTCTACCCAGGCCTTAGAGGTGAAAGATGCCGATGGGAATCAACAGCTGCGAGTTGACACCATAAATGATCAAGTTGTTATTGGCGCCATAGACAACAAGGCTTCCTTGCTAGTGCTTGACACTAAGACCACATCAGGAGACCCTGCCGGCATAAATGGTGCGATGTACTATAATAGTTCTGCGAGTAGATTCAGATGCTACGAGGGTGGGGACTGGAAAGACTGCATAACACCGCTACCGGTGTCAAAGACTGCCCAGGCAAACTTTACAACCAACAAAGACGCTCCCGTAGATGTTGACAATATGTCTTTCGCCCTAGCGGCAAACACAAAGTACTACTATAAGTTCGTGTTAATTCACGAGTCGGAAGACACCGCTACTGGCTCGGGCTTCGGCATTACTGCACCTTCAGGTATTACAATGAGTAATTGGTGTATCAATACGACAGCCATTACCAATACCGCCTCTCCAGGATTAGGATCGTACTGTGGCACAGGTGATGCATCGGTAACCACAACAGGTGCTGACAATCCGGGGAATTATTTCACAACTCAAATGGAAGGTTATATCCATACTGGCGCAACCGCAGGAGATCTCAAGCTGCGCTTTAAGTCAGAAATCAACAGCAAGAATGTTACTATTGATGAAAAATCTTTTGGTATCCTGCAAATAGTTCAGTGAGCTAATTGGCTCTCGATAAGCTATCTGCCAAACGACCAATAGTAGCCTCGTCAATCACCTCGCTAGTCGTTATGAAAATCAATGACTCGCCTGTATCAACCAAGTACTTATTAGATCCGTTGGCGGATAAATCGTAGAATATCCCAACTGAAATTGCCCTACTCTTAACAGATCCGCTACCGATCATCTGCTGCATATTAAACCCTTCAGGCCTCGGCTGTACTGTGACTGCAATGTCCTGGTCGGTCTTGCTGCTGTAAAGCACGAACGACAACATGTCCTTACTTGCCTGTGTTTGATCGCGCTGCAAGGTGAGCCCTTCAGGGAGCTTATTTGGTAAATAAACTGGAAAATCAGCTTTGTCTATAATTCTTTTTTCAACAATGGGCTGGCTAGTCCAAAATAGATACCCAGCGAAACCAATAGCTATCACTACAAATAGACCAATCAGCCCCCATTTAAGGAGCCTGTTCTGAAACATCGTCTTGATACGATGCACCGCTTGTGTCTACCTCTTTCCTGATTTGGTGCTCTGAATCAGTTGGCTAACACGGCTGCCCGGCTTAAGGTTCTCCAAGATCGTAACCTGATCGCGATTAATCAGCATTTCATCTTCTGGACCATGCACTTCATCTCCAAGCTTTATAAGTTGCATGTTTTTGGTTGTGCTGTCCGTCGGCTTTTCCGCATCGGCTAACTCGTCACTGTCACCTTGAATATTATTTTGAACATAATAAACATCACTTAGCCTAAACCAGTTACGATCAATGACCTCAAGCTTGCCAAAATACACCTGTCCACTGGTTAAAAAGACTGCCTGATGCTTGTCTTTGTCTATTTTATCGCTTATTGCATCGTTTTGAGACCAGATGAGCCAAACCAATAAACTAGCCGCTGTCACAATCGCAACAACAATAGCCAGTCTAATTAGCCAGCTCTTAAGGCCTGGTTGATGCGAGCCCCTAGAAGAGGCAGGCTCGTCTCTTTGTGCGACCGCCTGACGCGGAACGGCTTCAGGTTGCGACAATTCATCGTGTGGTCGACGAAGAGCATCAGGTCGCTGCTGCGCCCTGCGGTCTCCTGCTTGCTGCATACGTGACGGCCTTCCGTCAATCATGCTTATTCCCCCCGATTACATGCATATCTTTTATCATAACATAAGGACTATCGATATTTCAATAAAATGCAGTCAGTATAATACAGCAATCATCAACAGGCAGATGATGGATTCAACAGTTAATCGCCGTTTCCGCCTGGCTCAACGGTAGTATACTGCCTATTCATGAGTGACTGTAGACGATCTAAATCCTGTTGCTCCCAATTACTGACGGGCGTAACGGCCGCCCACGAGTGAACAACATCCGGTGCATAATTATGACCATGACCTCCAGTGAAGTGATTGCCAAACATCTGGTCTACCACAATCTGCAAGAATGTCACGACAGGAAACCAGCGCACTCGCTCCGACACATCGGCCCCTCTCGGCTCATTGATCCAGTCTGGACGATGCCAAATCAAGTCGGTTGTCCACCAAACGATTGCATCTGAAGGATATTGCACGAAAAGCACTCTTGAGTCAGACCAGTCCTCACTAACCCGTAATAAATCGCTACGATTATTAGCAAACCGTACTATCTCGCCACTCCTGTAGACTGGCTTTATCTGTAGACTGCCTGCGTCTCGATTTTCCGTGAACTCTCGCCAAGGCTGACTAAAGCCAGGCCCGCCAAAATATAGTGCTCCGTCCACTCGCATAGCAAAGTCACTCGCACTGGTAAAGGCGCCTTGTGAACCAAAGGCGCCCAGACTTAAGCCAGTGGTAACAACTTTTGGTCGCCTATCTTCTGGCATCTGTCTGAGTTCCGTAAAAATTGCCTCAAACAATGCTCGACCACTGTCGGTAGCGTCTTGCTGAGACACCAACAACGCCATCCAGCTGGGCAAATAGGAGTACTGCAAGGCTACATGCGCCGTATCGCCACCATGCAGATATTCAACAGAAGCGGCAGAGGCTGGCTCCACCCATCCCGAGCCAGTTGTCGTGCTAATGATTAAGTATTTTCGGTCGAAAGCTCCAGTACGAAACAGCTCCTTTACTGCCAGCTCCGCTCGAGATCTTGGGGTGTCTGCTTGATACGCGCTAACATATACCCTAACCGGCTCCTTCGCCTCTCTACCTGTAAAGCCAGCAATATCTTTAGCGGATGGGCCAGACCCTACGAAGTCACGCCCGTTCCTGCCTAGAGTCTCCCACTTCACCAAGGACTCGTCGCTGCCAGACCTGAGCTTAGTTGTCGGTTTTCGCGATTTATCCCCTGTCCTCTCGTTAACCGATCGAAAGTAGTTATCCGCGATTACCTTGATTGTCCCCAGAAACACCCCGTCCACGATCGTAAACAGCAGAAATGTCGCCATGGCAGCGCCCACAAGAATAGCTACTCGCTTTGGCATCCGATCCCATCGTTTCGCCCGCTCAAGAACAACGCGATATAGCCCCCTAATCAAACGAGTTAGCCATAGAATAAGCGATGCAGTAACGACAAACCCGAGCAATATCCACAACATTCCAGTGCCTGGACTCGGCTCCTCACCCACCAGTATGCGGATTTCGTCCTGCCACTCATCGGCCACAAACGAAAACCCCACCATAACCACCACTGCCAACCAGCCGACAGTCCAAACAACATTTTTACCATACTTTCTTGGCGGCCGCCTGTCAATCATCCAATAGATCACCTTTTGAACAAGCACAGCCAGGCCATAGCCAATCATGAAGCAGACACCCGCTAGCACCCCCATGAACAAGCCAGGACGGGGGATTAAAGATGGTAAGATTGCAAGAAGAAAGCCGACCGATCCCCCGGCCACCCCAAACACATTAAGCCTATAGCGCTTCGTCAGCCAATCTCTTGTGGTCGCCGTCTTTCCCAAAATAGACACCTTCATAGCACCCATTATACACCCCTATTGCTCATCATTCTCAACATGTTGCTTGATTCTGTCGGTGTGGAATAGGTATTTTTTACGAGAATAGGTTACCAGCTGATTCATCTGTAGGCTTCGGAGTCCAGTATTGACGGTTTCGCGACTCACCCCAGTCAAGTCCGCTATGTCTTGCTGTGTCGTACTAACCCTGGAGCCTGCAGATTTTGGACCGAATAACGAACCCACTTGACCAGCTAAATAGATCAGCGTGAGGGCTATTTTATTACCCACCTTTGGCTGTTCAAGTGCCTTGATGCGATCATAGAGCGAGACAACCAGCTCTGTCATGCGAAGGTGCCTGCCATAGAGGCTACTAATGTTGGTTTTTAGATGGCTATCATAGTCCTCTCGAGGCACCACCCTGACGGTGCACCGCTCATACGCTTCATAATAATATTCTGAAACATCAACTACCCCAAGGGCATACCCAACTGGAATCTGCGCACAGCGACCATCAATAGAAACTAGATGCTCTTCGCCATTAGACGATATAAAGTAAGTTTTCACCAGTCCAGACTCAACAACATAGACACCCTTAGGCTTGTCTCCACCGAGCAGGACAGTACTCCCCTTTTCAAAAGTCTCTGCAGGATACTTGGACAAGAACTTCTTAAATTCATCCATCGGGAGCTATCATCCTCTTTACTGACTGATAGTATACTGCAAATGTCAAAACTTAGCAACCAGTGGCTGCGTCAGACTCCTGAAACTGATAGCTGACGACCCCTTCTGTAGGAGTTACCCAGCAGGGATGCGCCACCTAGAAATGATAGTGCTGCAATCCACCCAAGCGTATCAACTCGTTGTGCTTCATTCGCTACTGCGGGTATATTGCGACCACCCCCTCCAGTATAGGCGGCAGCCACGATCTCTGGCTCGCCCCCCTCACTGATCGCCTCGTCCACCCATAACTGCGACCCAGCAGCGCTAATACGGCTATGGCCTGTTATTAGCGGTACGATCTGTTCAATTGATAGCGGCTCAGCTCCCTTAGGGACAAATTCTATTGGCTTATCGGCTTCAGCAACCCCCGAACTGGACTTTGCAGGCTGATTGCCGTATTCCGTATCCACCCCAAAGCTACCCAGCCAGCTACCGAAGACATTGATGTAGAGTATCCCAAACCAATCAGACAGCCCAAACTGACTGTTTGATATATTTGCAATATTCGCCGATGCTGTTGCGTTACCAGAGCGAGCATTGCCCGCCAGAGTATTGCCTGCAACAAGTGCGTTGCCGCTCAATGAACTAAGGTCAAGGTTATTCGTGATAGCTACATCATTCTCGGCAGTAATTGATAAGTCTGGCTTAAGCAAGTTACTCTGGGCAACTCCATTCCCTAGCATCGCAGAGGTAGCACCCGTTGGCGCATCAACGATAACACCAACCCAGCTACCTAGGACATTAATAAACACTAACAAGCTATTTTTAGCGATAATCTCATGCCCTGTCATGTTAAAGATGACGGTGTTGGTCTCTGCTGCCCCAGTAGTAGCGCTACCGGCTTTAGTATTTCCAGCAACGACAGCGTTGCCACTCATGGCATTGAGATTAACATTATTGATGATTTTCTGCGTGTTTTCAGTATCGACCTTAATCGTTTTATTTGGCGGAGCAGACAGGCTACTGCTCGTAGGTGCGTTACTGGCCAGTAGCTGCGGAATAAAATCAGGCGCAATCAGTATATCGCCGTTCAGGTTACCATAAATATTCACCGTGCCGACAAATGACTGATTAGCTGCAATTAAAGAATTAACAACATTGACGACATTCGCCACTGTATTAGCCGACCCGGTAGTGGCATCGCCTGCTGTAGTGTTTTTAGTCACACTAGCGTCACCGCTTTTCGCAGTTAAATTAATGTCATTGGTCAGAGAACTAGTGTTTTTAATCTGCGCGCTCGCACTAGAAGACTCTTCTGCTCCAGCCTCCAGCATGGCCTTGAGGAGCATCGGCTTTAAGATAATATCTCCATTTACATCGCCCACAACATCTGTAACGAATGTTGCTGCCTTGGAGTTGTCGCTGTTGGTTACTGATGAGTTAACACTGTTCATAATCGTCGCAATCGCCGCCGCATCGCCGCTCATAGCATTAGCCGCAGTCGTGTTGCCTTTAACTGATGCGGCTCCAGAATTAGCGGTAGAATTCAAGATATTCTGGATGTCAGCTGTGCTAATAGCCTTAAGATCACTGGCCGAACTATTGTTTTCGGCTACGCCATCTTTCGCCTTCTCTGGTGCCTTCTCAGCGGTGCTCGTAACAACTAGTTTGGTCGCGGGTTCGTATTTGCGGGTAATTGGGTTATATTCCCACTTATCGCTATCCCACCTACCCGTCTCCTTATTGAGAGTATAGACCCTCTCAGGTTTTGTATCTTTCTTTACGAGCACCTCCTGAGTGGTGGGGGTTGAAGCTGGAGCTGTCGATTGAGATGCAGGCTCAGAAGGAGGTGTTTCCTTCGGCAGGATAGCAGGAGGCGCCTCGCTACTTTTCGCATCACTTACAGGAGCCGGCTGCGACTGATCCTGAGAAGAAGTGGCTGCGACATGATCACCATCAACAGGCGCCCCTGTCTGCGCTAACGCGGTCAACGGATGGAGTGCCATGACCATTGCCACAACAACACAGGTCGCAATCTGCCTGATGCGCGTTAAATGACTCATGACCCCTCCTTCTGTTGATAAATTGATAATTTCTCGGGGGAGGTCCCGCTGGCGGACCTCCCTTATGTAACCTGACAAGTGAAATCAGTCCTAGGCTAGCCTAGTTCTTAATCTCAAAAGTCATCGTTGTGGAGTTAGTGTTAGACGCGTTACCGCTAACAGCTGACCCTCCGGTAGTATTGTCGATCACCTTGGCGTCGCCACTCTCCGCATACTGCGAGTTGTTATTAGTAACCTTGACAAAGTTGTCATTAGTCACCTTGACGTCGTTCTTGTGAATAACCTTTACTATGTTCTTAGAGTCTGGTCCAGTGTTGTCGATCTTGACATCGGTGCTACTTGAGGCGACAACAGGAGGCTTGGCCGCTGCTACAGCCGTTGCTGAGTTGTCTACCACTGCTCGCACATTCAACGAATTAGCGTTAGACGCAGCACCTGTCCTGGCATCGCCAGCGGTAGTGTTGTGAATCGCCTTCGCGTCGCCAGTAACTGAATCTTGATAGTTATCGTTCTTCAGTCTAAGATCATTGTTATTCTTGACTCGAACCTTGTTCTTTGAAATCTGTTTGACGACATTGACCGAATCCGGGCCTGTCTCAACAACACTCACCTGTGCACTCGCAAAGCCTGCAAGCCCAAGCACCATACTTAGGGACATTAGCCCTGCGCCAGCTATTCTTGATATTTTTGCTTTCATATCTTTCCCCCTCTATACCCCTTAGTTATTATTCCCGGGCTATTCACCCGATGTAGGTGGACCTACAAAGTCCAGCCACATCGGACGACCAGTCAATTGCTAATCACGGCCAGTCATTATCATCACCTCCTGTTTGAGTTTGCGAATCAATACTAATGTCGATGGTCGTCTGCTGCGAAGAGGTGCCAGTGGAGGTGTTGCTTGAGTTGACCGACATGGTTACATTGGCTGTCCCCTGACTTGACACTATCTGCTCCTGAACCGCTCCAGTCTGGGGAATTGGTATCACCGTGTTGTCAACCTGCACCTGCCCTAAGACAGCAGGCCTTGATAGCTCAGGGTTTGCTGGTATGTCTATTTCAACTGCCTGAGACCGAGACTCCTGCGCCCGCCTGGACTGCGAATAAGAATAATCTAGAGGCTTCTGTGCCGCCTCTAGTCGCTGGTTGTCTATTGTATTAACACCACCTTGTCCCGCAAGAGACCCGTTGTAAGCTACTGCAACAAGTGTTATTGTCCCCGTGGCAATCAGCACCCCAAGCAGGCCAGCCATCGCCCCGTTCTCCTGGACGAACTGCTGTACGCCCCCTGATGTGCGTTCGAAATAACTCCACTTCATACGCTACCCTCCGTCAAAACCGTTGCAGTTTTACACTCTTAGAATAGCGCACTCTATAGGTGGTGTATATGAAAAATTTCACATAAAACAGTGATTGCGATTATATTTTTCGTGATTTCATTAAAGACTGTTGATAAATCCAGGCTAGCGGATATACCAACGCACCAGCAAGCATTATAAAGAAGCCTACTGGAATTGTCAACGACAACTTCAATCTGTCCGAAAATGATTTATCATCGTCAAGCCAAATGCAAGCTGCAATCCAAAAGCAGCAAATGACATACAGGGCCAGGAATGGCAGTCTTGTGATGAACAGTGTTGCCGCTCCCAAGGCGACACAACCAACTACAACAAATAGTGCTACAGCCAAAATTAAGCTCAGCCTGACGACGAGACTACGCCTCTCAACCGCCTGCAACCCCTCAGCTCGTAGGGTAGAATCAAATCTATACCCCATAGACCGGTTAGTCCGACCTGCTAAGGCAGTTCCAGGAAAAATAAATCCTGTTTGTAGTCCTGTCGTTCGCCAGCCCATCATTTGACGAGCTTTTTGCCAAATCAAAGAACTTGCCGACACAAGCATAGGCCAAAGTAGTCCGATTCTTATCTCGTATGTCTCGCGTTGCAAAAACCGTATAGCAATCATTTTTTCAGACTGCACTTGCTGGGCTACTGCTCGCTTAATAAACTGTGTCGGCATTAGCACATCTGGCCGGATTGAGACTGCAAAACTCCCCTTTTGGCTCCTTGCATAGCCCCGCCGCAAGGATTCGCTCTCTAGGGCTGGTTTTCGCATCTGGTAAGTCCTGAGCGGATATCTTGATTTAGCCTGCAACCCTCTCGATAGCTGCACACCCAGTCGTGTCACAGAGCTGCTGATCACTACAATATCAACTGCATGGTATTGACTGCGATTTATGTGTGCGATACACGACTCCAACAGCTCCGCCTGGTCGTCAGAGTATACCAATATTGTTACCGATGGTTGGCTAGGGCGGCGGAGTCTATTAATTGTCTTCTTTACCCGTACGGCTCTTTGTGAGGCGATCAGATCATATATCGCAGCCAGAATAACCAGGGTCGCAGCGATCAGCGCAGCCACTATCAGCACAGGAGATGCCAGGCCCAAGATTAGTGCACTCATGTGGCACGCTCACCAATAAATTCAAATGAGTACAGCGACCTATATGCATCCCAGGGGCCAGAGCATGTTTGAAGTACAAGCGTAGGCGGTCCCTCCGCCGTAAAGACAGTTGTATCAGCTGGCAAAACATCCGTTTGCGACACAAATCGATAACTAAAGATTCGTGAATTATCAGTCTGCACCTCGGCCGTCATCCCAGGCGACAGCCCCGTCAATGCGCCAAATAGCCCTGGCAGGGCATGCGCATATATCAGTGTTGTACCATTTACATCATTAATCGGCATAGAGCTATCAGCATGCAGCGCCTGGGAATAACTGAGCGTCCAGTCACCGATATTCTCATCATAAGTGCCTGGTGACACTTCAAGATTAATACCCACACCAGGTACGACAATTTTAATCGGCGCACCGACCACCGCTGGCGCAATAGCTGGTTCGTTAGTTTTTGGGCTATACGCCATCACCGGTACTGATGCTATCGGTCCAGGCGCTGGTGCAAAAAACAACGAGAAAGCAACCACTGTCATAAAATTAAACACCGCCATACTGATGTAAAACTCATACTTAGTACGGCGGTGTTTCATAAAAGCTACTCCTTTAACGACGACCAGCTACCACTGATGCAATCTTTAATGAGGCCAGCACAACGGCTGCAACACCAAGAACTGATGTAATAGCTGTCATGGTTGAATCACCTGTAGTTTTTGCCAAAGCCGGCGCAGGCTTCTTCTCTGGGGCAGGTACTGGCTTCTTCTCTGGAGCTGGCTCGGGCTTCTTCTCTTCTTCTGGCACTACAGGAGGAATGACTGGTACAGTTGCGACCACAGAACAAATACTTGATCCTTCTACGCCATTCTCAATAGTAATATCGAAATTAACATTATTGTTATTTGACGCATTTCCAGACAGCGCACCGCCACCGATCCCGTTCTCATCGACCTTAACTGTTCCGCTCGCAGCTTTTTGGTCGTTTTCACCGGTTACTATAACTTTGTTGTTATTGTCTATTTCGCAGGTAAACTCTTCTACCGACACACAAATGTTGGTTGAATCTGGGCCAGTATTACTCAACTCAAAGCCTGCTGGACAAGTGCCCGTAGCTTGAGTGACTGCACCGACTGGTGCACCGATTGCCAATGGCGACAGCGCCAAAGCAAGAATAACTAGGGTTGACTTAAGTTTGTTCATAATAACTCTCCACTTTATTATTACTTAATGACTTTAAGCCCGCCCATGTGTGTCTTGATTGTAGCTATTATACTACCGACTAGACCTGATGTAAATAGGATTGCTTCATAAATCTCCCAAAAGCCGTTTTCATTCTAGGAATGGTGCATATTTAACAGTATCAACGATACCGTCACCGCACCAACCGCCAACATCACGGCCTGGATGTTGCCCTCACGACGAGGTTTTTCGTGTATATCAGGCACAATATCACTCGCCGCGATATATATAAAGAACCCTGCTGTCACAGACAATACGGCCGATAAGTTAATCCCAGCCTCACTGCCATACACAAACACCGCCAGAGCCGCAACGACAGTCGCGAGTGCACTGAGCAGGTTTACAATAATAACCCGCGATGGCTTCATGCCCTTACTGAGTAGTATTGAAAAGTCACCAATCTCTTGAGGCACTTCGTGCGCTGCAATCGCAACTGCTGTGGCAATTCCCACCTCTGGACTCACTAAGAAGGCTGCCCCAAGCGCCACTCCATCAATAGCATTGTGCACAGTGTCGCCAATAATAACCAGCCACTGATGGGTCGCATCTCGTTGTCCGTGAACCGCTGAGTGGTGGTGCTCTTCATGATGGTGAAACCAGCCCAGTAATCGCTCCAAGGCAAAAAACACCAAAAAACCACCCATGGCGTATAGTCCAATGGTTTGTGGGCTACCACTTTCTAGCGCCTCTGGCAGCAACCCAACAAACGCAGCGGCCAACAAGGCACCAGCACCAAATGGCATCCCCAGCCGGGAGGCGACGCCGCGCGCCTTTTTGTTGTATAGCAGCATCACTCCCCCCAGGAGCGACAACACGCTACCAAACAACGCCCACATTAATACTGTAACTATTTCCATACAAACTTCCTCTACTTACTATAATAAACCTTGCTCAAAAAATCGACCCTACATCACAGATATATCATAGCCCGATTCATTATTCCCCACCTCCACCGTACTGCCCTCCAAGACCGTTCCATCAATAATCTTTTTTGCTATTTCATTCAAGATACGCCGCTGAATCACCCTCTTGAGAGGGCGTGCGCCGAACGCTATATCAAAACCTTCCTTCGCCAATGCCTGCTTTGCGCCGTCTGTAAACACGAGTTTTATATCTTTCGCTTTTTGCATGTCTTCTATCACCGACGCCAACTGCACCTCTGTAATATGCTTCATGTCTTCTTCCTGAATTCGATCAAAGACTACGATATCATCAATACGATTTATGAATTCTGGCCTGAAATGACTACCTAGCTCTTTATGCAAAGCTAGTTCAAGCTTCGGAAAATCTACACCGTCCCATTCCTGAATGTAGTACGATCCAATATTGCTAGTCATAATTATAATCGTGTTGGAAAAATCAACAGTCCGCCCTTGACCATCAGTCAATCGCCCATCATCAAGCACCTGCAGTAACACATTGAACACATCTGAATGAGCCTTCTCAATCTCATCAAACAACACGATACTATATGGCCTGCGCCTAACCGCCTCCGTCAGCTGTCCACCCTGGTCATAACCGACATACCCAGGAGGCGCCCCGATTAAACGAGAAACGGCATGGCGCTCCATATATTCGCTCATATCAATCCGCGTCATCGCTCGCTCATCATCAAACAGCGACTCCGCCAAGCTTCTGGCCAACTCTGTCTTACCGACACCTGTTGGTCCCAGAAACAAGAATGATCCGACTGGCTTGCGTTGATCACTAATGCCCGCTCGTGAACGACGAATCGCATTCGCCACCGCTTCAACCGCCCGACTTTGTCCAACCACTCGCTTGTGCAGGTCCTCTTCCAGGTGCGTCAATTTTTGCGTTTCACTCTCTTTTAGTCTGTCCACTGGAATGCCCGTCCATCGCGACACCACAGCAGCAATGTCGTCAGTCGTTACCTCATCCCTAAGTAGCCGCTGTTCAGCTGGTATTTGGTTAATCTCATCGCGATACCTAGCGATATTTTGTTCTATTTCTGGTATTTCACCGTATTTCAATCGGCTCGCCTTGCCCAGGTCGCCTTCATTTTCAGCAATCTCCAGGGCCGTCTTCGCACTCTCTAGTCTCTCGCTCGCAGCATTCAGCTTGTCAATCAATTCTTTTTCGGTCTGCCATTTCCCATGCAATCCGTCAGCTTCTGCTTGCAATGCACTAATCTCTTGCTCAATCTCCTCCTTGCGCTGCTTGGCGCTATCTGTCTTGTCTTTCTTCAGGGCTGTTTGCTCAATTTGCAACTGCACAATCCGCCTATCCAGTCGGTCAAGCTCAATTGGCTTTGAGTCAAGCTGCATCTTTAGCGCAGAAGTAGCTTCATCAATCAAGTCTACGGCCTTGTCTGGCAAAAATCTCTCAGTAATATAGCGATCGCTCAACCTAGCCGCCGCAACAATTGCATCGTCAAGAATTTTCACACCGTGATGAACTTCGTACTTTTCTTGCAAGCCTCGTAAAATCGCAACCGTATCCTCAAAATCTGGCTCACCAATGAACACTGGCTGCAAGCGCCTCTCTAGCGCTGCGTCTTTTTCAATATATTGCCGATACTCGTTCAGAGTCGTTGCCCCAATTAAATGCAGCTTGCCTCTGGCCATCATTGGCTTGAGCATATTCGCCGCATCTATCGCCCCGTCAGCCTTGCCGGCTCCAACAATCGTATGAATTTCATCAATAAACAAGACGATCTCACCAGCCGCATCCTCAATCTCTTTCAGTACCGACTGCAACCGCTCCTCAAACTGCCCACGATAACCCGCTCCCGCCAGTAAATTACTGATTTCCAGCCCTACAACTCGTTTATTCTTTAGACTCTGAGGCACATCGCCCTTGACTATTCTTTGAGCTAGCCCTTCAACAATAGCAGTCTTACCAACACCAGGTTCGCCAATCAGAACCGGATTATTCTTACTCCGCCGTGACAATACCTGCATACAGCGACGAATTTCCTCGTCCCGTCCGATGACTGGGTCAAGCTTTCCATCTCGTGCCAACTGGGTAAAATCTTGACCAAACTGCTCCAGAGGCTTGCTCATACCTTGTTCTTGTTGCATATCTTCATCCTCCTTATGAGTAGAATTATACAGAATTAGCACTCTACATGCAAGAGTGCTAATTCTCTTGTCAAGACTTTATTGTTTTACAAATTACTCACTCCCTAGCCAATAAACCCGCCACTTTGATGCTGCCAAAGCTTGGCGTAGGTGCCGTTCTTGTCAATCAACGCTTGATGCGGACCGTCTTCGACAATTTCTCCATTTTCTACGACGATAATTCGGTCAAGCTTTGAGATGGTGCTCAAGCGGTGTGCAATAACAATGGATGTGCGATTTTTCATCAAATTAGACAGAGATGACTGAATCAGCTTCTCACTTTCCGAGTCAAGTGCTGAAGTTGCTTCGTCAAGAATCAAAATAGATGCTTTTTTCAAGATCGCCCTAGCGATAGCCACCCTCTGCTTTTGTCCACCACTCAACTTAATGCCACGTTCGCCTACGATAGTCTCTAGCTTATCTGGTAACTTGTCTATAAACTCATGGGCATTCGCAGAGATGATTGCTTGACTAATCGCCTCGTCACTGGCGTTTTGATTGCCGTAGATTATATTTTCTTTTATGGAGCGGTGGAATAGCATCGGCTCCTGCGGTACAAGTGCGATCGCCTCTCTTAGGCTCTTCTGAGTAACCCGAGAGATATCTTGATCGTCGATTAAAATTTGGCCGTTTGTTGTGTCGTTAAATCGCATAAGTAGCTTGGTTATGGTGGTTTTGCCAGCGCCGCTAGCGCCGACTACGCCAATCTTTTCACCTGGCTTAACAACTAAATTAAAATCCCTCAAAACGTCAACGTCTGGAGCGTCGGCATAGGCAAAGTCGACATTTTGAAACTCGATTTTTCCACCATCAGCAACTAGCTTCTTAGCATTTTCCACATCTTGGATGACTGGTGGCTCGATCACCATTTCGGTTATCGGTGCCGCCTGCAGGAATAATTTATCATAGCCATTAACTATTTCACCAAGCACGAACAGCTGTGAAGCGACTCTTTGCAGGTAAGCTATGACGAAAATAGCAATTCCTAGGTCGATCTGGTTGTTGATGAGTAGCCCAGCAATTATTGCGATTGAGATTATTTGCACTGCAGACATCGAGAATAATCGAGAGCTGCCCTCGGTAACCATCCATTTAAAATCCCTGTTATAAACCTTGCGATATTTTTCATTTATCTCCAGAGTCTGATTTATCTCAAACTCTTCACCTGCAAAGGCCTTAACCGTGGAGTAGTTAGCTATGCTATCAGCGGCTATTCCGTGAACCTCACCGATAAGCCTCTTGCGTTCGTCTCTCAGGTGTCTACGAAGCCTGAGGGAGAATCGAACCTGTAGCATAATTCCAATCACAAAACCTATAATAATAACTCCGAGTAGTTTTGAATTGGCGAACACAATAGCCGAGCCGACAGTAATATTGATAGCAAAAGTCAGTGTTCGGATGATTACCAAGTCTTGTAGCCCGACTTGAGCGTTCAGAAAGTCAATATAGCGGCCAGTCAAAGCACCGATTTTTGTATTGGCAAACCAAGCAACATCTTTTGCGAGCAGCTTATCTAGTGTCGCGACGGCGTTGTTCGACCTAGCTCGACCCTCGTGCTCGATTAAAGATTGAAAGCCGATAAGATTTGTGATTGCACCAATAAAACCGATGAAGCCTGCGGCGATAAGTAGCGTGGTTAGGTTTTTCGCTGAGTTAGTCGATAGGTCGCTTATCGCCATTGACAGTACATATGGCAAAAGCGTATCAAGAAGTAGCCCTGCTACAGGAATTGCGATAAACCCGATAATCAAGTATTTTCGATACCCTTTTGATGACGCCCAGTACAACTTGAGGGTCTCAATATTTATATGTTTTGCCAAATTAAGACCTCCAAGACTTAACTACAAAACTAATACTAGCATCAAAAAGTAGAAAGCTCAAACAGTGTGACCCCAGAAAAACCCTACTATCTCTGACAACGAAAAGCTTTGTTCATCCTACAGGTTTATTTATTTTTTGAGATATAACTCTTCATCTGAGAGGCGGCAGACGGCATTTTATAGGCCCTGCCAAGATTATCATCAAGATCTTCTAGCACTTCGGTTTTTGACTTGAACACCGAAATCAGCTTTCCATACCTCTCGTTCATTCGTTCGGACATACTCTGCCCATCCTTATCCCCGATACTTATCGCCGCTTGAATTGCCCCATCTGCACCTCCGAATACTTTTTGAGTTTCGATTACTGCCCCAGACGGCTTAATTAAAAAAGCGCCAGGAGCACTGGTGATTAGTGCGTTGCCACCATCTACACCGAGAATCCTATATGTATTCAAGATAAATGAAGCGCTGTCTGTTGGATTGTCGTTTAGCAATGACAAAAAATCACTCCCACTAAAAACCCTCAGATAGATGAATAACTGCTTCGCATCATAATAGGCAGACTTATCGCCCGAAAGCAGCTCTGCGCGTCGTTCTTCGATGTTACGCCCTAGGTCTCCCACGATAAATGGCTTTTGAGTGTGCACCAGCTCGTGAATCACCGAATACCTAACATCACCAAAGGGCTGACTAATAAAGTCCTGTGCGTAGTCTTTGGTGGCTACCAGATAAACAGTATCATCAACCGATTGAACCCACATCGTCGGCATGGCCCCAAACATATAGTTTTGCTCACTAAATTTCTCTTGCTGGCTACTACCCTGGTCAAAATTCATAACCAAGACCTCAAAAGGATCTAAATCCGCGCTCCTCAGGGCCTTCTCAGCCTCATTTTTGACACCACTTGACTCAATGGCGTTAATAAATTTATTCGAGAGCTCCTTGTCGGTATTTGCCAAGAGTGTGCGGGCTATCTGATGATCCTTGTCACTCGGAACAAAATACTCATCATCAACCTGTTCGGGGAGTTCGTTCAAATACTCGCCAAAGGCAGAATACATGGCACTTCTATATCCTAAATACTTGTCTTGGTTGTCAAGATAGCCTCGTGCTATGGCTAAGCTCACTATAGCTAGCGCTTTATCTTCCTTGTACTTATTGTTCAGCTTAAAACCCCTCGTCAATTCATCGTATGCCTTGATGGTCGCCGACTCCTTGTCCTCTGAGAACTCTGACACCCCAGCAGTATAAACGCTAGCATATGTCGTACCTAACGAATCGAGGCTAATACTATCGCCAGATACTTTAGGCAGCTTCGTATTGCTTACCCCTGAGTTGCCACACAAATCATCTTTGCAGTCGTCGAGCAGTTTAAGCCCCAAAAATAAAGCCATCCCCAAAGCCACCACCATAAATACAGTGACTATAATCCACTTTCTACTCCTGGCTGGTCTCGCACCAGCCTTCTCGGTGTGACTAATTGCAGTCTGCTTGCTAAGGTCTGATTCATACGCCTCGCCACCTGTTGTTGACCGGGCTGGCGCACTGGTATATTGATTGTTGTCATCTTGCATATATACTAAGCATACACCATAATTATCCTTGATGAACAAGTTTACGCCCAGACAAATGGCGTTTCAAGAAATTTTTATCGGCACATTGATCTATGTGACGATACTGGGTCTAATGAACGATAATACATCAGCATCAAAGGTTTTTTCTGAATACTCACCGTCGTTTTGGCTGTAACGGCAATTCACAAGCTGGCTTATCATGTATTTAAGCGATTGGGCGATAACCAAAACTAATAATCAGCTTCGTCATAGTAGTGCGGTATTTCTACATAGTCATAGCCAGGTTTCTGGGCTAGCTCAATAATCTCTCTCATAAATTCGCTAAAGACTTTCTCTTTATGAAGGACTGCATCAACGGTCAGCCACTCATTATGCGCCCCCTCCATATCAGAGAGGAGCTCACCCTGTGGGTTGGTGCCATGCAGGACGATAAAGTATTTGTCTTCGAATAAGCTCTGAGTTTGTCGGTTGAAATCGATTTTGTGATACAGAGCAGATACACGCAAATCGGCCGTGAGATTAGCTTCTTCCTTGAGCTCTCTTGCTCCAGCCTCTACGGTCATTTCGCCCCAGCCAATCTTGCCAGATAGTAGAGCCCAGAATCCAAAGTAGGGCTGTTTGAGCCGTTGCTGGAATAGGAACTTGCCTTCGTTATTTTCAATAACCAACAGCACTGATAACTTTGGCTGTCTCTCGATAGTGTTACGATCGGTGTCTAATCGATTAGCGTATTCTTTGCCTAAAATAGTCAGAGAGTATTCGCCGTCATCTTCTTTCAGGACATAACCTAGCTGGACAAGGCGTGCGATATGGAACTTGAAATGGTCACTACTTAGTCCAGTCGGCTTTTGCAGTTCAGCGAACCCTGCCGATGGACAAAATAGTAATTCTCTCAAGATGAGGGTTTGGGCTTGATGGATTTGTGCTTCATGACTCATGTTTAACTCCTGAC
>CAYVCA010000002.1:0-48713 GCA_964450025.1 uncultured Candidatus Saccharibacteria bacterium | reverse complement strand
TTTTTAATCTGGCTATACAATTCAATTTCCTCATCACTGATGTGCTTCTGTCCGACCGCCATTTTAACCCTACCATCACCACCCCTGCCAGACATTGATCCATCATATTTACCAACCAGCAGAGAGAGCTCAGCCACCATTTTGAGCATATTCTGTCGATCATTTACTTTTTTCATGTCAAACATCGGATAAAAGTCAATGAAGCCATTACGCATATCGGCCTTGAATGGCATCTGAACGCCAAAGCTCTTTTCTAGCTTGCTTAGATCGGTTAGGAAATTATCAAGTTTTACAGCTGACAGCCATATACCACCGAATACACCTGGCACCACCTCGCTGCCAGTGGTGGACCGATTGGCCACGGACAACAGGCTTCGCAGCTCGCTTAACTCAGCTTCGTTTCTGGTCAAATTTGAGATATTCAGGGCCACTCCCGGTTTTTCCAGTTCACGAACCAGCTTCCTGGATGCTTTTTTGCGTGCTTTAACATTAAAATCATCTTGCAGAACCACCAGTATCGCACCGCGGTATACCTCCTTGGGTGCATAATCTTTCTTTTTACCCTGTGTAGCCGCCCTCTCAACCAATCTGCCATCAAGCAACTCGATGGAGACGGCTTTGCTTTTAGCTGCTATATCCGCAGCTTCTCGAGCTTGATCAACTGACTTATATGCCGCCACTACCATTGAGAATTCTCGTCTAATGAAACTTGCTTTGAGAATTACTTCGCTTATTATTCCGAGTGTACCCTGAGAGCCAATGAATAGCGGCGTAAGATCGAAAGATCCATCCTTTCTGCGCACTTTGGATATCGAACTGTAGCCAGTTGTGTTATGTGCGGCTCGAGAGCCAATACTCTGGATAAGGTCTTGATTGTCAGTAATGAGATTGTCAATTTGCCTGTAGATCTCCCCCTCGAAGGTATGCAGCCCCTTCCGCTGGCTCAGTTCTCGTTTAGATAGTCTGATTGTCTGAAGCAGCTCCCCGCTAGCTAGGACAACCTCCAGCTGTTGCACGGAGCCACCTATCGTCCCGTAGCGTCTTGCCAGCGTACTGGTGGGATCGGATGCAATTACGCCACCAATGGTGCCATCAGTCTCGCCATATATACTCCTCGGCAGCGTTAAGCCACGATGGGTTAGCAGCGCAGCGCTAACACCCTCATGTGAAGCGCCTGCCTGGACATGGATTAATCGCTGCTTAATATCAACGCCGACTACACCAGTCATATATCTGTTTTGCGACAACACTACTCCCGAGCCGATCGCGCTACTCATCTCGTTCCTGCCATATCCACGAGCAACCACCGGCAAGGTGTGACCTTTTTCCGCCAGCTGCCAGCAAAATCTCATGATCTTTCTAATGTCACTGGTGTTAGCTGGATTAACTGCTATTTCTGGCTCAACTGAAAGAACCCCGCCATCAATAGATAAAGCCGATAGATCCCTTTTTCCAACAATAACCTCCCCGATGGTATGTTCATTTAGATACTTTGCAATTTTATTCATTTACTCTCCTAGCTTGCATGATTTCATTTTATCATAAGCAATGTTTTTCAGGTAGCTTTAATAAATATAATGCTATAATCAAAAAGGTGACCAGCCCAGTCTTTTGTGCCGCGGTGGCGGAATTGGTAGACGCGCTAGCTTCAGGTGCTAGTGCCCGCAAGGGCGTGGAGGTTCAAGTCCTCTTCGCGGCACCAAAGACTGGAATAAATTGAGTAAATCGTACTAGATTATATCTGCCAGCAAAATAGAGCACTAGCTAAAAGCCTGTGCTCTATTTTGAATCTGAAGTATATTACTTCACCTGAACATACTTAACAAGTGCCTTTGCACAACTTCCAGTCGAAGGCACTCCTGTCATCTTGGCCGTCACCTTGATCTTTTTCTTACCCTTAGCCGCCTTCGATTTCACCGTAGCGGTTAGCGACTTAGATGTAGTAAGACCAGGAGCCAGTGGCCCTAAAGTGAGTTTAGCTGCTGGGGTCTTGGTTTCAAAAGTCTTGCCATTGTTAGCAAAGCTGATGTCTACAGCTCTACCGCCAGTATAGATAGATGTCCCTGTGGCATTCTTCACGGTTACACTAGCTGTTAACTTTTGTCCTCGTTTTATACTTGTCGGAACCGTAAGGGCACAAGATAAGTAGGAAGCGTCTGCGGGATCGGTTTTTGTTTCCACTGACACAGGGGTCGTGTATGTTCGGTTGCTAGCTGTATTAGTGGAATAGTATGCAGCCCGTAGATAGTATTTCTTGTTAGCACTAACTCCACTAGCTGAATCGAGCGTCTTATAAGAGGCGGCTTGAACGGTGTCAATTTTTTTATATGTCTTATTATCTGAACTGATTTGAACTTCTATACCTCTAGCGTCGGCTGAAGCTACGCTGACAGAGTATGCCAGTGTATCATGAGTAACATCGCCGATGCCAATCACTGGCGCGGGATAGGTATACACGCTAGCGGATTTATTAGGATCAACCTTGAGCACCTGCGACCACTCTTGATTACTAAACGACCAAACACCATTATTAGCCATTGGCTTTACACGATAATAATATGCAGTGTCCTGTTTTACGTCCGAATACAGACTACCACCTCTTTCTTCCAGGCTGTACTTTCCTACGAACTGCTTGGTTTCAGTGTCACCTACAACATATTTACCATCTGGTCTAATGCTCCGTTCCCAGATATAGGGCTGGTCATCACGACTAGTGAATTCATAAGCCCCATAAGACGCCCCAGGGTTGGAGCTGTTAGTATAGGTCATTCTTAACTCACGATCAGCATAAAACGCGCCGTCTACAATAGTATCGTTCTGACGAACTAAGGTGATCTCTGGAGCCTTGCCAAGAAATGGCGTCTTAATCTCCAAGATGTTGCTAAGCTGAATGATACTCCTGTCGCTATAGCCATAGATAGCATAGTACTGAGTTGTGCCAGGAGTCTGACCAACCACAGCATCTATGTCGCTATAGATGTATTCATCCCCCAGGGAGGTCTTAAGCTCGTAGTTGTTATTACTCATATCCGGCGATGCTGCAGCCTGAATGTGCGGGTAGCCAGAGTAGTACGGACCTGGAACCCTAAGATCTCCACCTTGTCCGTCTCCATTCCCTGTCCATGTGACAATAATTGTGGGGTTTTGAAGAGCATCTACTCTACCACCCTCTGGTCTATAATACCTTGCTATATCTGTGTACGATGGCAGCTTCACGCTCAGCTTGGCTGCTGGGAGTTCAAAAGAAATAACTTCGCCCATACTGACCCACTCACTAGCTGAGTCATCCCACATCTCCGCTCGGTAGTGAATTCTATCTCCTGGCTTTTCTTCACCGCTTATCTTTCTGCCGCCACTGACCTCATACCGAGGAGTTGGTTCAGATGTCCATTTGGAATTATCAGCATCAAACACCTTCTTGACTTCTGTGCCATAAATCGGACTCCATGTATCCTCGGACATTGGCTCTTTAGAGCTAGCAATGCGATACAGCCCATCACCTGGATATGGGCTGGTTGCCGTAACTCCAGGGCCAGAGGCATCTTTCAGTGATACATTTTCAGCCTTCAAGCTGAACAGTGCAGTTTCTGGAGCCTCTCGCAGCCCAACCTGAGCGTCTTTGGTAATGCTCACATCCCCAAGATACTCTTCACCAGCTGCATCTGAGATTAGATTTTGCCATAAACTATAACCACCAAAACCAACCATGGTAATTACTGCCAATCCACTAATTACAGAGAGTACCCGCATCCTATGTGACCAGCCGCTCCAGCCTCTTTTCTTGCCGGATATTATGTTTTTTCGAGCATCATCTATGCTCTGACTTTCGTTCACTGGTTGGTTTGTGCTATTCACAAAAATACTCCTTTTATTCTAAATTATTTAATTTCGACATGGCCAGCTAATTCGCAAATTTCTTCTCTAATAGGTATGTTTTTACTATTATTTTCCCCTCATCTTTTGAAGTTGCTAAAGCTAATGTATACTATTACAACAGCCTAGTCAACATTCTCACCCTCCGCGGCTCCTTGTCTTCGGTGTTTTAATAATCGCGCTAATGCTCTAAACTAGAGATACCACCAAAACTAATTCAGGTAAGTACATGTTCTCATTTAAGCAATCAGCTCATCGTATTCAGCAAATCATTGCTGCTAGCGTCTTGGCAGCAATTTTTGCAGCGCTCCCCGCTATGGCTGACATAAAAGACATGACAATTAGCACTGGATGCGACACTCTGCCGTCATACAACGGAAGAATTTCTCTCGCAGTTGATGGCTATGATATATACATTAAGCTCGCTCGGCGGGGTGAGCAGGCCAATATTAAAGGCTACGCTCAAATTCCAGGAAATACAGGATCCTGTAAATATCTAGGGGAAGTGCGTGCGAATGGCGATAAGTGGACGAGGGTGGGAGAATTTTACGCCTTTGCTAATCAAGAGTATATTCTACAAGCTTCATCAAATAGTCTACAAAACCAACCAAACGCTAACCGTCCAGCATACCTGGTACTACCTAAGCGTAATCCAGTTTGCATTCCTGACGATGAATGCGAGGTCACAGTCAACGGCATCAAGGGTACACTGCTCCCAGCAAGCACCCCGCTAAATAGAGACTCTCTTCGAATACTTCGAGCAGAGCCATTGGACGACCTGGGTATATCGAAAGTATCTTACTATGCTGCAGGCAAGCTTTCATATAGCTCCACTGAATTCGCTGATTTCGACATGAGATATGTGGCCTACCCTGGCATGCAGCTAACAAGAGTGATCGAGTATACCAATGGTCAAAAAGTAATCATGGATGATGTGGCGCCCGACAATCATATCGATCAGGTTTCAAACTTCTTCTTCAGAGCGTCTCGGTCCTACCCCTGGTCGCTCAAGCTTATGATGTTCACTGGATTGACGCTAGTTATCCTGGCTGCATTTCGACTATTGACAGGTTTTATACGCGAGCGTCAGTATAATAGGTATGCCCACGGGCTATTGAAACTTAACTCCCACATCAAACCAACAGCCAACAGACCGACGTCGTTTCATCATGGAAGGTATGGACGGCTACTAATTGTCTCCGTAAAGGCAACCTTTGTGTTCGTAGGTATAGTGATGCTCGTTCTAGTTTTAAACAATTACGCAGCACGGATATACACTGTTGACGGAGAGAGTATGCAGCCTACCTTGTACGCCAAAGACAGACTAATTGTCAATCAGCTACCAGTAACTCTAGCTCATCTGAATGGACGAGAGTACATACCTAAGCGCGGTGAAATTATTGTAGTGCGCGCTGCTTTTGGGCAAAAAATCAATGGCGATAACACCGAAGACAGCGCCATCCCCTATTTAGTTAAGCGAGTAGTGGGGCTACCCGGTGAGCGACTGGTTATAAAAGACGGCGTGATGACTGTGTACAATACTAAATTCCCTGATGGCTTCAATGTCGACGCCAAAAGCGGCTGGGCAAAATCATACACTCCCAGCAGTGCCGAGGAATATATTGACATCAGGCTGGGTGAGAGAGAGTTATTTATTACGGGAGACAATCGGCCAAAATCAATAGATTCACGACTCAATGGCGCCCTTGACGCCAATGAAATCATTGGACCTGCTTATAAAATCTTCGGTAGTAGCGACCGGCCACAGGAGAAATTGCGTTTGGAATGAGGTTTTGCGTCCTCCAAAAAACATGCTATGCTACTTGCATATGAACAGCCCTTCTCACCCAAACACGCCAGTACAAGTCGAAAATAGAAAAGGAATGCCACACCTTCAAAAATACATCGCTCTATATATAGGCCTGCTCTATTTCTGGATTGTGTTCAATAGCTATCTTATTAACCCAATGGTTGTTATCTTGATGGTCACTCTGTATACTCTGCCCCTGATTGTCGGCATTGCCGTTATTCATCTATTGGGCAGGAGGCGAAACAAAGAATCAGGCTACCGATATGGTAGATTCATGAACACAGCGGCCATAACACTAATAATATCTGGGTTTATTCTGGGCCTATCGATAGGAAGCCACAGTCCCTTAGAGACAATGGACGGACCCGAAGCCGTTAATGAGCTAATCTCTATAATAATGTACATCAGCATGGCCGCAACAGCCCTATCGTTCATTTTTCTTTTTATTGGCTCTATTATGGACGGCCGCAAGCCAATAACCAACACAGAAGGCCCCTCTACGGCCAAGGACCACCCTATCACCAAAACAGACCTTAAGATCTTATACGCAATGAGCTCAGTTGCAGCTGCCGTTGGTGTCTTGATGTTGTTCGGGGCTGTATATTCCTGGATATCAGCAGCTTCAGCTGTCCCAGTCGACCTCATAAAAATGTCGCTAAGTACCGTAAGCGTCATAGCGAGTATTCTATTCATAATCCTGGGCATCCTACTCACCAAAAAGAAGCGAGCCGCCAAACCACTAGCGATCGTATTGGCAATTCTACTTACAGCTGGTAGCTTTCTGCCAACACCACTCTCGATCCCTCTGATGTATATTATACTAGCCTGGCTTGTGGTCTGGTTTGTCTCGAAGACCAAAATCCTTGACACTCCGACCTCCTCTCAAAATCCCCCCATGGGTTAGTGGTTCTGTTTGCAAAAGATATGGCAATCATGTTAACATATCCCACATACGGGGCATTAGCTCATTTGGTAGAGCGCTTCCATGGCATGGAAGAGGTGAGGAGTTCGAATCTCCTATGCTCCACCAAGTTTATATCATCGATAATTTTAGACATCTATGATTCATAGCTCAACCGAAAAACCCACCGATACACACAAAATCACTAGCTGGAATGTTGAACATGGAGGATATCCAAATTATCATAGTCTTGCTAAAAACAAAAAACCGAGCCTAGGCCCGATCATTGATACGATCAGAGCGATCAATCCCGATACCCTTGTGGTACCAGATGCTTTTGGCTGGGGCAACCCTATCGTGCGCAACTCTGCGCTCGACCAATTTCGTAATAGCTACTTCATTCCACTGAACGACAGCTGGTTGAAAAAGACTGAAGGGCCGCACATGAATAGCATCGGCATAGCTCTTGCCACCAATTCACCCCACGATCGCCCCGATGTGATTGACCTAGGTAGTCGTAGTGCTGGCCAAATAGTACTGGATATCGGCAAGCGCGGCCTGCGGATCTGTGGTGTGTACTTGAATCATGCACACGAAAGTATGCGAGCAGATCAGCTACGCGCCCTCGTAGCCCATCTCGAGAGGTCTGATAGCGATGTGCCGACAGTTATTGCTGGGGATTTTAATGCTCAGGAGGTTCATTCTGTACTGATTGGCCCGACAGAAAAAAGAAGAAGTCTTGTCGTCAAGATTGCAGCTCAGACTTTTTCAGCTATTAGCCACGAATATGGAACGGTACTGCGAGGCCTCGAACAGCGCTACGCTCTGGAGGTTCTGAGAAAAGAAGGATATTCCAATCTAGCAACTAATAGCAAGCCGACCGCCCTATTCCCTCATGCACCGCTATTTCGAGTTGACCATTTTTATGCTAGACCTGAAGTTGAGGCTGGCGAATATCGTGTTGAAGAGATGCGAAGGGGTGCATCAGATCATCGTCCTATCTCGATAATTCTTAATAACCAGGTCCTTTAGGGCTAAGCCAATTGTCAACACAGACAGGACTCATCATCAATTCACAGACAATGATGAGGTGATAGATATATTGTCTCAAGAGTTTTCAATGATGCAACAGGGCTGTATGATCAACCAGATTCTCCGAAGGCTAAGCTTGAGCCCTAAGATTCACTTAAATTATCTATTTTTCATCCCAACAATCCGCTTACGGTATTCATCGGCCATCATGACTGTTTTCGTATCTTTGACTCGGTCAAGGAACAAGATACCGTTCAAATGGTCTGTCTCATGCTGGAAAACTTGAGCGACAAAACCATCAAGTTCCTTCTGATGACTCTTTCCTTTTTCGTCTATCCACGTAGCATTAATTCTCCGATATCTCAATGCTTTTGCATAAACAATATCTGAGCCCGTACCGATACTAACACACCCCTCCCAAGCTTCCGAGCGCCTACCGATTCCTTCATATTTGGGATTGATAATAACTTGCTCAAACACTTCTAGCTCTGGTCGATTGGGTGTCGGCTTGATACCGATAACACTCATAGCGCACCGCTCCCCCACCTGTGGCGCCGCCAACCCCACACCGTATTTCCGCTCCCTAATGGTATGATACATATTAGCGATGAGCTCCTGTATTTCGTCTGACAATATCTTATCTATTGATAATTCGGGCATAATCTCTCTCAAGACCGGATTGCCAGCTCGAGTTAGTTTCAGGATTTTTGGTAAGTAGCCATCCATAGGGCTATTATACTATGCTTCGTATTTTTCCGTTCCAGAACACATCACTTGGCGTATTTTGTGTAGCACGTCGAACAAGCATAAACCCTAACATAGCTCGTTAGATCAAGGCTTCAAGCTGTCCGCCGACAACGCCTCGAACTTCTCCGTCATCGTCGGGTTGTTGCGGGTCAGGCGTTTGACGCTAATGTATTGGATCTTGTCATTGGCGAGACGCAGGTTGTTTTCCGATGATAATAATTCTTGCTTTGTTTTTTCAAGTAGCTTAATAGTCTTGTCGATATCGTCGATGGCTGTGGTAAATTTACGCCCAGCTAGGTCGTAGTTACGCGCAAAGCCAGTCTTGAAATTCTCTAAATCGTTTTCAAAATTAGTAATATCGATATTCTGATTTTGAATAGCCACCAATTGGCGCTTGGCTTCGACGGCTTTCATATTGGCACTCTTTAGTAGTGAAATCAGTGGTAGGAAAAACTGCGGACGGATTACAAACATCTTCTCGTATCTATACGAGACATCGACAATACCACGATTATACAGCTCATTCTCCGCCTCGAGCAGCGTTACCAACACAGCATATTCAAGGCCTTTTTTCTTGCGGTCTTTATCCAGTTTATCTAAGTGGCTCTCAACGGTTCGTTTGTTTGACGACTCGTCTTGTTCGTCCTTCATCTCAAACATTATTGAGATAATCTCGGTACCATCGGGTGCATCAAAATCTCTATAGATGAAATCGCCTTTTGTGCCTTTGGTTTCATCAAGCTCCTTGACGGCTTCATTGTCTTTTTCGAAATAGGCAAACGGGAATAAACTTGTTCGCACGCTATTGAACTCATTCTGGCAATGCTGTTCTAGATTTTCACCGACTAATTTAACCGACAATTTTGACTTCATGTCTTTTAGTCGTTCGATCGTATCGTCGCGGTCCTTGATTTGGGTTTCATATTTATCCTTAAGCGACGATTGGACTCGTTGTTTCTCTAATTCTTCAGCAGACAATTTGACCCTCAGCTCATCACGCTGTCTTTCAATTTCCTTGACAGCATCTGCTATAGCTAGCTTTTCATTAGTAGAGGCATTGCCCAGTTTCGCCCTCAGCTCAGCAATTTCCGTTTCTTTCCTGCTGTTTTCCGACTGTAATTCTAGCCGAGTTTTTGACTCGACAGCTCGAACCTCGCTATCGATCCGTTCGTGTAGCTCTTTCTCAAATTCACTATCCCGAACTTGCTTCAAAATAGCAGCGAAACTCGCTTCATCGATTTTGAAAGCTTTCCCACAATGCGGACATTTGATCTCGTTCATGATGTCTATTATAGACTAGTCAGGCCAGAAGGCACAGGCTGAATTATCTTGATTAAGGGATTGTAGCAACGCTTCCAGCCCAAATCTACAGAAAGTATCCTCGGGGTAGTGAGCTTGGGCGATGTGGTTGCATTTTTGCTAGACTTATGATACAATCATAATAATAACTGCTTGTCAAATAATGACACTTTATTTATCATGGAAAACTCAGAATTTATTAGAAACATTGCGATTATCGCCCATGTTGATCACGGCAAGACGACGATGGTTGATGGGCTTCTTAAGCAATCCCAAGCGTTCCGCGATAACCAGGCCGAGATGAGCCAGAGCCTGTTGATGGACTCTGGTGATCAAGAGCATGAGCGAGGCATTACGATTACGGCGAAACAGACCGCGGTTTTTTATCGTGATTACAAGATAAATATCATTGACACTCCGGGACATGCTGATTTTTCTGGAGAAGTCGAGAGAACCCTAAATATGGCCGATGGTGTGTTGCTTATCGTGGATGCTCAGGAGGGCCCGATGCCTCAAACAAAATTTGTACTTTCAAAAGCCCTAGAGCTTGGCCTGAAACCGATTGTAGTCATAAATAAAATTGATAAGCCATCAAGAAGAATTGAAGAAGTGAAAGACGAGTTAGCTGACCTGTTTTTGGAGCTTGCAACAGATGAATCTCAGCTGTCATATCCGATTTACTTCTCTATTGGTCGTGAGGGTAAGGCTTGGCGCGACATGCCAATGGATCCGAATGAGAAGGCTGATTTAACGCCAATTTTTGAGGCGATCATCAATGACACGCCTGCACCAAAAACTCAGGCTGACGGCGGGTTTCAAATGCTTGTAACAAATCTTCAGTATGACTCGTTTTTGGGAAAGTATGCCGTTGGGCGAATTGCTAGGGGAAAGGTCAAACGCGGTCTAGGTGTTTGCATACTCCGGGATGGTAGGGTTGGCTCAAATGGGAGAGTAGAAAAAGTCATGGGGTATCGAGGTCTTGATAGGGAGGAATTGGACGAGGCGGTTGCGGGCGATATAGTGGCTCTCGTTGGGCTTGGTGACTCACGGATTGGCGATACAATTGCCGACAAGGACTCCCCTGAAGTCTTGCCCACTATTGAAATTGAAGCGCCAACGATGAGTATGTACCTTGGACCAAACACTAGCCCTCTAAAGGGCAAGGAGGGGAGATTCACTACTTCTCGCCAAATCGGTGATCGACTCAGCAAAGAGCTTGAGACGAATGTCGCCCTGAAAGTTAGAGAGGACGGAATCGGCTTTACGATATCTGGTCGAGGTGAACTTCATCTGTCGGTGCTGGTTGAAACGATGAGACGAGAGGGCTTTGAGTTTGAGGTTGGCCGACCAAAAGTTATCACGATCGTAGAAAATGGGGTTGAGAGAGAGCCTGTCGAAGAGCTGTTTATCGAGGTGTCCCCAGAGTTTGTTGGTGCTGTCAGTCAAGAGCTGGGACTAAGGCGAGCTGAAACTATAGGGCAAGAAACTCTTGGGACTGGTGCTATTAGACTGACTTATGCCCTAGCCACTCGGGCGATAATTGGCCTTCGAGGGATACTAATGACCACCACAAAGGGCACAGCCATTATTAACTCCCTACCCCGTGGATATCAGGCGGTCGGTCAAAAACTCTCTAGCAGCAGAAACGGTGTATTGATCGCTTTTGAAGCTGGGGCTACGACACCTTACGCGCTAGAGATGGCTGAGGCTAGAGGTGAACTGCTAATTGGTCCAGGTGTCGAGGTTTATGCAGGAATGATTGTTGGGATAAATAACCGCCAGGAAGATCTAGAAATAAATGTCTGTCGGGCAAAGCACCTGACGAATATGCGCTCAAAGAGCTCTGACGGTACGGTACAACTCACGCCCTTTACAGACCTCAGTCTTGAGCAATCGATTGATTTTATCGACGAAGACGAGCTTTTAGAGGTTACGCCAAAAAGCCTACGGCTTCGCAAGCAATATCTTGATGCGAATGAGCGAAAACGACACAACAAACCTCGAGGTTAGGCTGTGTCTTCTTTTGTAATCTCATCGGGCAGGAAGCCATTTTTGTGTTTAAAATCAGCCCGCCATTCATAGTCCTCACCATACCCAAGGTCTTTCATCAGTCTGGTTGGAGCGTTTCTGAGATGTAGCGGAACTGGGCTGGAGCTGTAGTTCTTGGCTAGCTCTTTAGCGGATATCATCAGGTTGGTTACTTCACGGGATTTCGGAGATTTTGCAAGCGCTGTCGCACAATGAAACAGACTGTAGTTAGCCTCAGGCATGCCGATTCTCTCGACTGCTTGAAAGGTCGCAACCGCTAGAGCCATCGCTCCGTTTCCTGCAAGACCTATGTCTTCAGAGGCAAAAATTATCATACGCCTGGCAATAAACTTCGGGTCTTCCCCTGCATCAATCATCCGAGCCAGATAATAAAGAGTGGCTTGAACATCGGAGCCGCGCATGCTCTTTATAAATGCTGAAACAACATCATAATGCATGTCTCCCTGCTTGTCGTAGCCGGGTATTTTCTTTTGAGTGGCTGATCTTGCTGTCTCAAGAGTGACTTTTTCCTCGAGGCTAAGTGCGACCTCTAGATTGCCTAGTGCAACTCTCGCATCACCTGTAGAAAGTTCGGCTAAATAGTCAAGGGCTTTTGGAGCAACTCGTTTTAGTGCTTTTAGCTCTTTTAGCGCACGCTTTAATACCTCTATAATCTCTTCTTTGCTGAGGGCTTGAAGCACCAATACGCGCGATCGACTGAGCAGTGGTGAGATGACTTCAAAACTTGGATTTTCCGTCGTTGCACCGATAAGAGTGATTAGCCCTGATTCGACATGGGGCAAAAACGCATCTTGTTGCAACTTGCTAAAGCGATGGATTTCATCTACAAACAGAACAGTGCGGATCTTTAGGTTCCAATTCTGTTTTGCATGCTCAACTACGGCTAAGACATCTTTCTTTCCAGAGGTTACTGCGGATAGTTCGATAAACTCTGCTTTGAATTCTTTTGCTATTATTCTTGCGAGTGTCGTCTTGCCAGTCCCGGGAGGCCCCCAAAGAATTAGATTTACAGGTTCTTTTTTAGCAACAATACTTCGAAGTAGACTACCCTCTGACAATAAGTGTGCCTGCCCTGCGACTTGGCCTAGGGTCTGGGGGCGCATTTTTTCAGCTAACGGAATTCGAGTCATGTGTCTATTATAGTCTATCGGGGCTTGTTGTCATCAGACAGAGGAGCGTGATATAGTGATATTATAATAAATGGAGGATTTAGCGTGGAGTTCTTAGGGTTAGTAATAGTAATATCTATAGCAATTTTTGTCCTTTCTGGCATAAAAGTCATCAATCAATATGAACGCGGCGTGGTGCTGACGCTTGGAAAATTCTCTGGAGTATGTGAGCCCGGGCTTCGTGTCGTTGTGCCTATTTTTCAAAAAGTTATCCGCGTAGACATTAGGTCCACACCGATAGATGTTCCAAAGCAGGAGATTATCACGAAAGACAATGTTACCGCTGGGGTTGACGCAATTGTATATTTCAGGGTTATAGACGCGCCAAGGGCAGTTCTAGAGACCACTAATTATGTTTATGCAACCAGCCAATTCGCCCAAGCCGCACTGAGGGATGTGACTGGGAACTTCGAGCTGGATGATCTATTGTCCAAGCGTGAAGAGATCTCTCAGCAGATTAAAGAAATCGTCGATAAGCAAACTGACCAGTGGGGAATCGATGTCGAAGCCGTTAAAATCCAAAATATCGAATTGCCTTCTGACATGAAGCGAGCCATGGCTAAGCAGGCCGAGGCCGAACGGGAAAGGCGAAGCAATATCATCAACGCTGAAGGCGAAAGAGCTGCAGCCGAAACATTGGCTGAGGCTGCCAAGATAATCTCTAGCACTCCAGGCGCTATCAATCTACGAACCCTCAACACGATCGAAAGAATCAGCACCGAGCCCAGCCAAAAAACCACCATGCTCTTCCCGATTGAGCTGATGGAAGCCGTCAAGACTATAGGCAACAACATCAACCGATAACTTGCTCATTATCGCAGGGTTTAGTATAATACTAAGAGTCGCAGACATTGTGGCTCTTTAGCTCAGTTGGTAGAGCAGAGGCCTGAAGAGCCTTGTGTCCCCAGTTCGAATCTGGGAGGAGCCACCAGAAGTATCCCCTGGTAAGGGATTTTTTTATAAGTAATACCTGTTGCTTTCTTCGATTTTATTGTGTAAAATTATAACCATGAGCAAAATCTTATCTCCAACAAAATCAATCACGACCCTCTCAATACTAACCCTAGGCATTATCGGCTCTTTATATCTAACCAGCCCCGTGAACAGCGCCCAGTGTGGCGGAGTCGAGACCGCAGTGATCAACTGCGAGGATGAAGGTGCCGGGAAATCCGTCGGCAATAGCCTGGGTACTGGCGTGGGAAATGGAGTCGCTGAAGGGGTACCAGTCACTAGCGAACCAGCGAGTAATTCGATCACCAGCACCGCCCCATTCAACCTGACAGTCGGAGTGTGGAATACCTACAACAAGAATCCGAACAATCTCGGAACAATAGCGAAAGAACATCAATAGATCTATTGATGTTCTTGGACTTGCAGAAATTCATAGTAGTAGTCAGAGGAAAAATGTTAAAAAACTAGAGTCAACAACAATTGGAACCTATTCGCCACCGACACCATCCAAGGGCAATAAGCATATGGCGAGCTTCCCAATAGTTTATAACAAGACCAAGTTTCAGTTGACTTCGAGTGGTTATAAAAAACTTGTCGCACTTAATGGATATGCTGACCGATATGCCGTATTTGTTAGACTAAGACACAAGACCACTGGGCAGGAGTTCTATGTCATTAATGCACATCTTCCGCACTCAGTAGAGGCAGGCGGTAAAATACACGGGAAACACAAAGCAGAATACACTACAGCCATGGGAAACCTAACTTCGTTAATAAAATCGTTCCAGTCGGCTAATATACCGCTGTTTGTAGTGGGTGATTTTAATGTCAATGATCGTCGTGACAACTGCAGTGTCGGTATATTCCCCTGCTCATCCTTCAAGCCATTCAGTATTCAAAGCGGCTTTAAGCTGACCAGCAACGCCGGCATAGCCTCATCGCACGGAACTCATAGCACAAAAGACCGGCTGATAGACTACGCTTTTGCCGCAAAACGAAACGACACCAAGGTGAGTCGCATGACGATAATTGCCGCAGGCTCCTCTTGTAGTTCCGGCAACTGCTACAAGGGGTCTGACCACAGACCAGTCTATGCCACAGCTACTATTACTCCAGGGAAAGGAAAGTAATCATGGATAAGCAAACAAATAATACCATCGACCACACAAGCGAAGTTGAGGTACCCATAAAAGCCTCCATGTCTCAGGACAAGAAAAAACGACGAACTGTTTTGCTTGCGTCCATAATAATAGTGCTTTTGATGGTAGTCGGACTGACAGTCTACCTGGTGACAATTTTCGCACCCAACAGCAAAGTCGCGGCCTCATGCCTAACAAGAGAGGACTACAGAGAGCTGACGGGCGAATCTTACAATGTAGCCAACTTCAACCCGCACGAGTATTTCTTTAGTAGCAGCTATATGTTCTCTGGCGAAACAAATAAGCTCGAGAGCGATAATCTAAGCGATATAGGAGAAGAGGCCGCTGCCATCGCGAAGCTCTTCAAGAATAGCAAAAAAGAGGCCCTAATCCAGCTGCATACGGTAGCCCTTGATTTTGAATCGAACAGCGACGCGAAGGAGCAGTTGGCACAAGAAAGACTGAACATAATCCGAAAGAAACTAGAATCTGCTGGAGTACCCTCCGCCATGATTAAGGACAGTATCATCGCAGATGACACCAAAGACAACGACGACCCAGATGCACTCCCGGGTGATATCATGGTTACATTGTCAGTCAAATCCACCTCAACCGCTGATTGTCGGTCATAGCTCCTTCAGACAGTATTTCGAAGCACAAACACTCCTCCAAAATTCCAAGTAAAATACCCAGGATTACCCTGGGTATTTTACTTGGTGCGGGCAAGGAGACTCTAACTCTTGACCCGCCAAAGCGGGGTCAAGAGTCACTCCTAGCGATTATTTATCTTGAAGAGGCCAGGAGTTAAAGCCTATATCATCATATGAAAAACCGCCAGACCTGGGGGCCTAGCGATTTTTAATGGTGCGGGTAAGGAGACTCTAACTCCTGGCCTCTTCCTTGGCAAGGAAGCGCTCTAACAACTGAGCTATACCCGCCCGTTCGCGCTTTTTTATTTTATCACGATCAAGATGTTTTATGCAACTCCTTCGCCCTCATCAATTAGCGCCGCCAAAACTCCGTTTGTCCATCCAAAACCATCCTGAAGCTCGTACTCCCCTCCACCACCAATCCGATCATTACTGGAAACATCATACTTCTCGATTAGTCTACCGCTGGACGCATAGACATGCTCGGCAGTGGCAATGAACCTATTTTTAATATCTGTGGCCAGCTCATCGTAGCCATAATTCCGAAGACCAACAACCGCCACCCAATGAAGAGGCGCCCATCCGTTTGGAGAGTCCCACTGCTGACCATTATCCATAAGCGTAGCGGTCAGGCCGCCGTCCTTCAGGAAATCTGACTTGATCCTATCCGCCACCAGCTCTGCCTGTTTTTGAGTAGCTATCTTGGAGTATAATGGAAAAACTCCTGCTAGGGATAGACACTCAGTCTGATGTCGGAACTTAATGTCGTAGTCCTTAAAATATCCTGACTCAGCGTCCCAACAGTAATCCAGTATCGCTTTCGCTCTGCTGTCTGCTCTATTCTCAAACTTCCGTGACTGCAGTGGCTGCTTAAGAAGGCTGTATGACTTCGCTATGGTTTTCTCAAGGTCATAAAGCAAGCAGTTCAGATCGACTGGAATTATGTCTGTTGTATGTATCGATCCGATGTCATTTGGATCCACAAACCACCTAGAACTAAAGTCCCAGCCTGACTCTGCTGCTGCCCGAAGATGGAGAAAGGACTGCTCCTGCATGTCACCAGCCATGCCGTGTGTCGTTTCGAGATCCTCCCGGAGTGACTCTGGCCGTGGTGTTGATTTATTGTCATAGTACCGATTCAGTGTTGACCCGTCAGGCATCTTGACTGCACGACGATAGGGCGAGGATTGATCTACACTACGATACCCCTTCATCCAGAAGCGGTATTCAGCGAGCAGATACGGTAGGTATTCAACCATTGCCCTGTTGCCCTTCTTGCTAGCTAGCAAATGAACCATATGTGAAAAGAAGGGGGGCTGCGAGCGACTCAAGAAGTATGTCCTATTGGCGGTGGGTATGAAGCCGTACTTTCTAATCATAAATGCATAGTTTTTCATCATCCCCTCGATCAGATCCCATTGTCCATCTGCGGCGAGGCCGAGCATGCTAAAATACGAGTCCCAGTAAAACTGCTCCTCGAATCGGCCACCAGGCACGATATATGCATATGGCAGCGGGACGAGTGAACCACTGCGTACTTTTTGATTTTTCCGTACCAGCACCGCCCATAGCTCCCGAATATGCTGGCGCATCGATCGCGAGGTGTCAATGACATACCCTGGCTGCTGACTACTCTGTGTGTTAAAATTTATTGCTATAAAGTCCTGAAGATTAAACCCAGTGTCATGCCTGGTTAGCTCATATGATTTTTTTATCTCCTTCATACTCCTGCGAGGCATCAGGTCTGGGAATACCTTTCCGTCGCCGTAAAGCTGCTTCTGCTGAACCTCATAAAATAAATCACCCAAAGCCTCATCTGGCGACCTGCTGTCAGGCAAGAGCTGGCCGATGGCAACTATTGCCATGGATTTTATATTTCCTGTAATCTTTCTCATGGAGATTAAGTATAGTCTACTTTTCCGCACAGCTCAAGGCAAAGGCCTGGCATTTTATTACGCTATTGCTTATACTAGATTCATGAATAGATCATGGAGAGACATAGGAACGCTTTATCATATTTATCCTCGAAGCTTCCAGGATTCAAATGGTGACGGCATCGGCGATCTACCTGGCATCACCTCACGGTTAGACTACCTTAGTACGGTGCTTGGCGTCGATGCAATATGGCTGTCACCATTCTCTCCTTCACCAATGAAAGATTTTGGATATGATGTCTCGGATTACCGTGGCGTCGATCCAGATTATGGCACACTAAATGATTTCAGCAACCTTCTGCAGCAAGCTCACGATCGAGGGATCAAAGTCATGATTGATCTAGTCCCGTGTCATACTTCTGACCAGCATGCATGGTTCCAAGAGTCTCGTGCCTCTAAAGACAGTTCGAAAAGGGACTATTATGTCTGGCGTGATCCTAAGCCAGACGGCTCCCCTCCAAATAACTGGCTTAGTCAGTCGGGTGGAATGTCTTGGACTCTAGACGACACAACTGGTCAGTACTATTTACATTCATTCCTACCCACACAGCCCGATTTGAACTGGGATAACCCTCAAGTACGCGAAGAGATGAAAGATATTGTCAGGTGGTGGTTCGATCTTGGCGTTGACGGCATGCGAGTCGATGCTATTTGGGGCATCTCCAAGGACCCCAACCTGAGCGATGACTCCATCAACCCAGAATTTGACGGCAATGACACCCAGTACGGTAGGTTTATTCATGACAAATGCAAGTATGGCCCCAATTTTACAAACTACCTCAAGGAGTTAGCGGATGTTTGCGAAGAGTACGACAACCGTCAGATGATATTCGAGTTCTATCCTGACGACAAACTTGGTGATTTCCATGAACAATATCGCCAAGTCGCCGCTGTAAATCCACGCACTGCTACCGCTTTTTTTATGGAGCTAATTCGATCTTCATGGAGTGCAGCAGAGATTGGTCATCATCTCGATAGATATATCCATCACGCCGCTAAAGACGCGCTACCTGTCTTTTGTCTTGGAAATCATGATCAGCAGCGAATCGCTAGTCGGATCGGCACCGCAAGAGCCCGAGCTATGGCCGTACTCAGCCTAACGCTACCTGGAGTGAGTGTAATATATTATGGAGAAGAGATCGGGATGGTAAATGGCGTCCTCAGACCAGATCAGGTTCGGGATACCTTTAGCCCGCTCAGCGCAGCAGACAATACTCGAGACCTCGAGAGGACACCGATGCAGTGGAATAGTGATCTACAGGCTGGCTTTTCTACGACCACGCCGTGGCTACCTGTTCACAAAAACCACCAAGAGATCAATGCAAAAGCAGAGCTGCACGCACCCGACTCAATGCTATCGCTTTATCGACAGCTCATCCGGCTCCGACAGCAATTGCCAGTCTTAATCCACGGAACTTTCGATATTCTACCTGCCGACAGTGGCTATGTTCTGCAGTTTATTCGCAAGTTTGATAATTCTCAAGTTGTGGTAGCTGTTAATTTTGCCGATCAACCAAAGACAACGACCCTACCATCCAACGGTCACCTACTGGCAACATCAATGCCCAAGACTCAGTCCGCCAGCCTCCATGGTACACGGTTTGAACTCCAGCCTTATGAAGCGGCTGTTTTTGCTGTCGAGTAGCCCCAACCTCCTCCTAGGACCATTCTTATCAATTATCGTGCGTTTAGCCTAGCGACATATAGCAAAGACTAACCTGGTTGATAATTGCTACAGCGAGAAGCTTACGCTTCTTGATTCGGTATAGTAGCCCTGGTCACGAATATTGATTGTCACGGTGTGTTCTCCTGTGCCAGTAACCGGCAGGGAGACTGACTGTTTGCCTCCCATGGCAGGCAAATCAGCGCTCTTGATTGACTTGCCGTCTAGTAAAATATCGATCGTAGCCAGCCCGAATGCGCCGCTTGATACAGTAAATTCAACAGCACGGTCACTGCCGCTAGTTTTTATACTGACACCGTTGACACTCGGACGAGCATCAGCACAGTTATGTGCGTCGTCATCTTTTGCTGCGTCATAACCATCAGAGGCGGTAAAGACTTCTGCTTTGGTGATTGGGTCAATCGACTTAAGCACATCGAGCTCAATCCGGGCTTCTGGCGGGGTGCAGTCTGTTGCCTTCTTTTTAGACACTTTATCGAAAATCAGCTTAGCGTTAGCCTTACCCTGAGACTTATTCCACCAGGATGGATATAGCTCACCTCCGACCTGCTGGATTCCAGAGGGTCGATTAAACCACATGTTAGTATTCCATTTGTTCTCTTTGGCATAAACCTCCTGATGGGCGTAAGACATAACTCCTCGAACTATAGGCATTCCGAAGGCGGAGTTGACAGATCCAATAGTACTAGTGTCAGAGTTACCCAGCCAAAGACCCATCGCCAGCACTGGGCTGTATGTTGCTATCCAGAGATCCTTAGGCTTGGAGTCCTTATCAGATGTACCTGTCTTGGTTGACATCTTAACTCCCGATACAGTCGTTGCCCCATAGCCGTGCAGACCCGCCGAGGCTCGCTGGTCGGCAAGTATTTCATTGATGATATACGCTACTTGCGGATCGAGCACCTGCTTTCCATCGTCCTTCCACTTCTTAAGTACTTCATTTTGGCTGTTTTTAACCTCAAGAATCGATGACACCTTCTTCACAACCCCCATGCGGGCCATGGTGCTATAGGCATTAACAAGGTCCACCTCCCTCGACCCACAGGCTCCAATGGCGGAGGATAGGCCGTAGCCACCTGCATCCTGCTCGGGCTTGCAATACTCGGTATTGCCCATGTCTCGAATACCTGCAATCGTATTGTCAACTCCGCTGATATACATAGCCTTGACTGCTGGAATATTTCTCGAAAGAGCCAGCGATTGGCGAATAGATATATTACCCATAAATCTATTATCCCAATTGTTTAGCTTGGCACCATACACCTTATCGATGTTTTCGTCCTTCAGTATCGATCCACTGCCATAGTTTAATACATCTGACCCCTTGTCCTTAAACAGCTCTGCGTAGACAAACGGTTTTATTGTTGACCCGGGTTGAATAAAAGCCGTTGCTGCATTGTCCTGCCCGAATCCAGGATAATCAAAGTCTCTACTGCCAACCATTGCAACAACCTGACCAGTCTGAGTGTCCTCAACGGTAGCCGCCGTATTGCTAATGCGCACCGCCTCTGGCCTACCAGAATCAAAGAAAGACTTAACCTCTTCCTCTAGCTTGTTCTGGATTCTTAAATCGAGCGTAGTTTTTACAGTCAATCCCCCGCTACCAACCACCGCGCCGCCCAACTCTTTTTCAAGCTGTGACCGCACCATCAGGACAAAGTGTGGGGCTTTTATGTTTTCTAACTGGTCAGACAGAGGCTTGATGTTGTCAATAATGGGATATTCCCTGGCTTCGTCAGCCTGCTCTTTCGTAATATACCCTTGGTCCGTCATGTATTTTAATACTGTATGCTGTCGATTCAGCAGGGCCTCATGTCCTTCGATATTATAGGGATTGAAGCGTGATGGATTCTGCGGAATTGAAGCCAGTAATGCGGCTTCGGCTATATTAAGCTCTTTGGCTGATTTACCAAAATATGTCTGCGCCGCCGACTCAGCGCCATTTCTCCGACCGCCATAAGGGGATTCGTTTAAGTATAGCGTAAGGATTTGATCTTTATTATACATTCGCTCAACTTCAACTGCCAAAATGGTCTCTTTTATTTTTCGCGGTATACCGTCCAGGCCTCGCTTACTAATCTCACTCTCTGGTATGAACGCCTGCTTAACAAGCTGCTGGGTAAGGGTTGATCCACCCTGGACCTGACTTCCTGAGGTGTTACTAATGAAAGCACGGGTAAGCCCAGATATACTCACGCCATTATGCTTATAGAAGTCCTTGTCCTCGATCGCTACAGTCGCTTTTTTGAGATGATCACTGATATCCTTGGAGTCTACGACTAGTTTATAGTTGCCCGTCCCCTTGTCTTCCCACAGTAATTCATTATTGCGGTCGTAGTACTTGGTTACGGTCGTCTGCACCCGTTTTGCTATCTCGCCAGGCCTAATCTTGTCTAGCTCTTTGCGGTAATATGCAAACAGCCCTCCCGTAAACAGCACGACCAAAAGTACAGATACTCCGGCAATCTTCAATGCCATAAAGGCGCCCCTTTTGGAGAGCCAAAAAGCCAGTACTCGCTTGGGGTGTAGCCTATAAAAGAATCTTTTCACTGGATGCTTTGGTAGAGAAGCTAAATATTCAGCTCGCCTGCGAGAAGATGTATCCTTTTTCACCTTGCGTCTGTGCGCTAGATTGGCATATACGCTCACGCGCCTTGATTTACTCTTTGACCGCCTCATGCACTCCTTCCCGTAAGTACCTAATTACCCTACTAATTATACAGGATTTATTCGTCATATGCCATAAAGCTTGTTATAATTGACTCATATCTTACCAAGGAGGTTATTTGTGCAGTTGTCAGAGGAGTTACAATGGCGCGGTTTCGTTAACCAAACAACATTCAGTAATATTAGTGATATCGACACGCCGAGAAAGCTATATTTCGGTGTAGACCCGAGCGCTGACAGTATGACAATCGGCAATCTAGCTTCAGCTATGATGGTGCGGCTATTTATTAAACACGGTCACGAAGCATATTTATTAGTGGGCGGGGCTACAGGCATGATCGGCGATCCTGACGGTAAAAAATCTGAGCGCGAACTTCGTAGCACAAGCGAGGTCGAGAGGAATGCATCTGCGATAGTCAGCCAGTGCAAATCGCTATTCAGCGGTGGCTCTTTTCAGATCGTAAACAACGCCGATTGGTTTCGCGACATCGGCTATATTGATTTTTTGCATGAGATCGGTAAGCATATGTCAATGACACAACTCCTTGATCGCGAGTTTGTCCAATCACGAATTGGTGAGGGTGGCTCAGGGATTAGCTATGCCGAGTTTAGCTATTCGCTCATCCAGGGGTATGATTTCCTACATCTTTACCGAGAACATGGCGTCACACTTCAGCTCTGTGGAGCAGATCAATGGGGCAACTCTACAACTGGAATAAGTCTAATCAGAAAGCTCGAAGGGGGCGAAGCCCATGTCTATTCAACTCCTCTGGTGGTCAATAAATCGACCGGGCAGAAATTCGGCAAGTCAGAACAGGGCGCCATCTGGCTTGACGAACGAAAGACTAGCGTCTATGCTTTTTACCAATTTTGGCTGAATTTAGACGACGATGGAGTCATTGACTACATGAAGATATACACCACCCTAGATCAACCCACTATCGAGGCTATCGCAGAAAATCACTCAATAAACCCTGGAGCTAGGTCCGCACAAAAGATACTTGCGAGAGAGGTGACGGATATAGTACATGGCCATCGTCGTCGCGAGGCTGTTGAACGAGTCACAGATGTACTGTTCGGAAACAACGATATTACAGGGCTGTCGGAAAAAGACCTGGAGATACTGTCTAGTGAAATTCCAACAGTACCAACAGGCTCTACGGTCGTTGACGCGCTTGTAACCAGCGGGGCGTCTAGCTCAAACAGCGATGCCCGACGGTTAATTAAATCTGGCGCTATATCTGTAGATGGGGAGAAAATCACCGAGGACACTCAAGTCAATAAGGCGTCGTTGATCAAAAAAGGTAAAAACTCATTTATTTTAACTACTGAGAAGGGGGCATAGTCATGCAAGATCATTTATCAGAGGCTGCGCTAGCTAATATTAACCAGTGGCTGACTGAGGCGAAGTACTCTGAGTACAAGGCAGAGGTTGAGGCGATGATTAGTCAGGAGCGATGGCAAGACCTGGAGGATGCCTTCTTTAAAGTTTTGGAATTTGGCACAGCTGGAAGACGAGGTGTAACGGGCGCTGGGTCTAACCGCATTAACCGCGTAACAATAGGTGAATCCACCCAGGCGCTCTGTGCCTATGCCAGGCAAAACGACGAGACAGCTCCAAGCCGAGGCATTGTTATTGCCTATGACACTCGTCTGAGCTCGCCCGAACTAAGTCAATATGTCGCCAGAGTGTGCGCGGCAAATGGCTTTAAGACTTATATATTTGAGGGCTTCCGCGCCACTCCAGAACTCAGCTTTACAGTTAGACACCTAGGCTGCGCCGCTGGGATTGTAATTAGCGCCAGTCACAACCCTCCTGCCGACAATGGCTTTAAGGCCTATTGGGATGATGGTGCCCAGGTAGCCTCACCTCACGACAGTGGCATTCTTGATATTGCAAAGTCAATAGATAAGATATTTGCCATCCCAAGCTTTGAGGATGGAGTGAAGTCCGGCTCAATCACTATTATCGGCGAAAATGTGGATAGAGCCTATCTAGATGCCGTACTGGATCAAGCAGAGGGTAGTGAGAGGGAGCTTCATATAGTATATTCACCCCTGCATGGCGCAGGCCAAACCAATGTTCTGCCGGCGCTTAGGGAAGCTGGATTCACCAAGATAACCACTGTAGATGCTCAGATGACGCCTGATGGCCACTTCCCCACTATAGAAACGGGTAAGCCAAACCCCGAAGAGCCCGCTGCCAATACTATGGCAGCAGAGATGCTTCTACAAGCACAAGCAGACATCGCCATAACCAACGACCCTGATGCTGACCGAATAGGTGTATTGGTAAGGCATAATAGTGAGGCAATTCAGCTAACTGGCAATCAGTCTGCCGCCCTGGCTGTGGACTTTGCACTGAGTAAGCTGAGGCAAAAGAACGAGTTACGTCAGAACCATTACATTGTGAAGACCATTGTAACTACTGACATGCTTTCAGCTTTGGCTGAAAAGTATCAAATTAAAATTTACTCAAACCTACTGATAGGCTTTAAGTATATCGGCAAGCTAATCAAAAGCAAGGAAGGGACCGACGAAGAGTTTGTCATCGGTGCCGAGGAGAGCTATGGCATGCTCAAAGGCGCATATGCACGAGACAAGGATGGTGCAACTGGAGCGCTACCTCTAGCTGAGTATGCAGCAGAGCTACGCCAGAGCGGAAAAACCCTCGTTGATAGATTGTTTGAGTTGTACGAAGAATTGGGTCTATTTGTTGAGACAATGGAGACGGCCGTATACCCTGGCGCCGAAGGGTTTTCAACCATGCAGAAAATAATGGCCTCTCTAAGAGAGCAGCCCCCAAAATATATCGGTGAACACGAGGTTACAGCCATGCTTGACTACCAAACCCTGGTTAGGACCAGTTCACAGGGCGAGACTAGCCAAATCGACTGCATCAAGGGAGATGTTATCGTATTCGAATGCGGTGATAGTCGACGACGCATCACCGTTCGTCCCAGCGGCACCGAACCCAAGCTAAAATTTTACTTCCAATGGCATGTACAGGCCACTAACGCGCGCGAGGAGTACGAAGCTGTCAAAAAACATCTGTCTGAATTATACTCCAGCCTATCTGCCGATGCGCTACGACGAGCATAGGCATGCGACTTACTGAGTCGGTGAGTAGAGTTAAGGGCGTTGGTACTAAAACCCATGAGGCGCTGAATAAAATTGGGATAGACAATGTAGCCGACCTGATCAACTATCTCCCCAGGAGATATGATGATTTTTCGCTCGTCACCTCTATTGCAAATCTATCCCCTGGAGGCGTCGTACTCAGGGCCAAGTGCGAGTCAGTTGAGACACGAACCGTTAAACGAGGTATGCGCATCACCACGGCTACACTAGCTGATGGCACTGGAAAGGTTAAAGCCGTCTGGTTTAACCAGCCCTACCGAGAAGTCCAGCTCCGTTCAGGTGATCAGTTCCTGTTCACTGGAGCGTTTGGACTACAATACAGCCGATATCAACTCACTAGTCCAACTGTTGAGTTAATTGATAACATTCAGCAGACAGAGGGATCCAACGACAGGTTTCTGTCTCCTGTCTATAGAAGCATCAAAGGGGTTAAGCCCCGCGCGATTAAGAGTATTATGAATTCATTGCGCCCAACGATGCAATCAATAACTGAAACACTCCCTCCGTCAGTGATTAAATCCCAAAAATTGATTTCTCGATCAGACGCCATGCTGGCGCTACACTTCCCTGAAACCAAAGAGTCTCTGGACAGTGGAAGAAGAAGGGTTGCTTTTGAAGAATTGTTCGAAATGATGCTAGCAGCGCAGATGAATAAACTGGAAAACCACAAGCTGTCCAGCTGGAAGATTGCCTTTGACCCACCAACTATCAAGGCCTTTGTCCGTGCCCTACCCTTTAAGTTGACTGATGCGCAGAGGCGCGTGGCATGGGAGATATTGCAAGATTTTGAAAAACCACACCCCATGAATAGACTACTCCAGGGGGATGTTGGATCGGGCAAGACTGTTGTTGCCGGTCTAGCTGCGCTACAGGCGACGCAAGCTGGTCTGCAGTCGGCTATCATGGCTCCGACGGAGATACTCGCCACGCAACACGCCGAAACGCTCGAAGGGCTTCTGCGGCCATTCGGCATCAGGATAGCCTTGCTGACTGGCAGCGTCAAGGGTGCCGCTAGAAATAATCTACTCAAAGAACTCGCCAACGGTGATATTAATGTCGTTATAGGTACGCACGCTCTGATTCAAGACTCGGTCAAGTACCACAAACTTGGTTTTGTAGTCATAGACGAACAGCATAGGTTCGGGGTGAAACAGCGACAAGCTCTGCTGGACAAGTCTGCATATATGCCGCACCTGCTTAGCATGACTGCCACACCAATCCCTCGTAGCCTCACCCTGACTCTATACGGGGAGCTTGATATATCTATTATCGATAAACTCCCTGCAGGCCGTCAAGAAATAACTACAAAAATCTGGTCTCCAGCCAGTGTCCCCGCTCTGTATGAGTCGGTCGATAGCGAAATTGCTAAAGGTCGCCAGGTCTATGTCGTCTGTCCGTTAATTGAAGATGACCCTGTCAATGATAAAGCAAGCGTCGACTCAGAGTATCGTCAGCTAAAGAGTGTTTTTTACTCTAGGTCCATTGGCGTAGTCCATGGCAAGCTAAAACCTGATGAAAAACACGAAGTGATGCAACAATTTAGCGCTGGCAATTTAGATATACTCATCAGTACAACTGTTGTTGAGGTGGGGGTTAATATTCCTAACGCCACTGTCATGATAATCAAAGGAGCTGATCATTTTGGACTCAGCCAGCTTCATCAGCTACGAGGACGCGTAGGCAGGAGCAGCCACAAAAGCTACTGCCATCTTGTTATGACCACCCATGACAAACCCAGCCAGAGAATTAAAGAAATTGAAAAATCCCAAGACGGTTTTTATTTAGCCGAAGTCGACCTCAGGTTGCGCGGCCCAGGTGAGGTATATGGCCAGGCTCAGCATGGTGCGCTAAATCTGCAGGTTGCAACCCTGGCTGATGTGAAGCTTATAGCTAATGTCCAGTCTGCTGCCATTGATTTCCTTAAATCAGGTGAAAGTTTGATACAATATAAGCAACTAGCGCAGGCAGTAGAGCGCTATCAACGACTAACAACATTGAATTGACATGTATTCTGGGACAACTTTACGCAACAAATCAGGACACATCATGGGTGTTCATCAAAAGATTGACCGGGTGGCGCGAAAATATCTTCAGCCTCTGCTTCCTGACGGTTCATCGTTTCCTGCTACGAATCAAATACTGCACTTTGAAGGCAAAAATGGCCCTGATGGAATTAAACGAAAGAGCCCGGCTATTGACGAGCCTTGGCACTTTATAAATCCTCACGACCCTAACGACTCATCCCTGCTAGACGCTATTGATGCACATATGCAAAACTTGACCAGGGCGCTAGTTCAACAGAATCATCAACGAGCAGCGTTCGAGGCCGCCTGGATGTCCCATGCCGTGGTCGATGGCCTCACACCCGCCCATCACTTTCCGATGGAGGAGACGCTACGGGAGCTGAGGAGCGGACGAGGCCTTGAGACTCGCACAACGATACTACAAAAAAACCTGATGATAGGTGAAAACGCAGTCGCTACACTACGCAACAACTGGAAGTTCTGGGGCCCGAAAGGTGCCATGACAATGCATGGCGGTTTCGAGCTTGGCATAGCCAGTGCTATCGCCTATCGACGGTTTGCTGATGGAAATCCGCAGCAAAACGAAATACAACAAGCTCGCGAATCAGGATATCGTGCATACTACATCTCACGAGTGCAAGAAGTTTCTAGTCTGCAGCTGTATGAAAAATTTGCCCAAGAAGGCTGGACGACCAGTCTCGCAAGACAAGCTAATCAACAGCTGCTGCCTTTAATTATCCGCTCGGTTACTATTGGCTGGTTGATGGCCGCCGAGAATTTAGAGCGGAGTTCACACCAGTGAGGATACGCGTAGTCGCTGGCGAGTTTGGTGGAAGATTTCTGGTAACTCCGAACACATCATCAACGCATCCAATGAGCGAGAGAGCCAGGGCTGCAATATTCAACAGCCTTGGAAAACTCACCGCCGAATCGAAAGTACTTGATGCGTTTGCAGGCAGTGGTGCGCTTGGTATTGAGGCCTTGAGCCGGGGCGCCGATAGCGTTGTGTTTATTGAAAAAAACCGTATAGCGTCAAAAGTAATTAAAGAAAATTGTGAATCGCTTGCCCTGTCTAGTGAAAAATGTATTGTAATTAATACAACGGTTCTAAATTGGCTAAAAACATCTTCTCCAGAGGAGTACGACCTTATTTTTGCGGACCCGCCATACAGCAACGAGCAACTAAGCACTATCTCAATGTTAATGGGGCTACTCAAGATAGGCGGTTATATGGTATTATCACATACAGGTAGAGGTGGTGTACCAGTCAAAACGGGAATTGTTGTGGTGGACAATCGTAGTTACGGAAACGCGTACATCACCTTCTACCGCCGAGAAGCCTAACGAGGCTTTTATTTTTTTAGCAGGCCAACCCTACTGACCCTGAGCGAGTCTGACCAGCTCGTCTTCTTTCTCTGATGCCGTAGGCTTTCGCCGCTTCGTCACGCGCTGTAGCGTCTTGCCGCGCGACTTGTTATCATCAGATCCAGTATCGCTCTTTCTTGCTCGCACCATTCTCGGCAACTGCTTTGCCTTACCGCTTTGACCACTGGGCTTGGAGCTTGGCGACTGTGTTTTGTGCTGCACACTGACCAGTCGAGCAAACATCATCTTTCCCGCATCTGTCTGCAGACTGCGAACAATCTCTACTCGTTTAGTTTGTCCGATAAACTTCTTGGCCTGCTCAACAACGACCATAGTGCCGTCTGGCAAGTACCCCACCGCCTGATCGCTACTTTGGCCCTTTTGGGTTAACTCTATCGACACCTCGTCACCAGGCAGGTGGACCATGCGAATTGACTTGGCTAGTTCGTTGATATTTAGAACCTCCACACCCTCTACCTGGGCAACCTTGTTTAGGTTATAATCGAGCGTCAGGATAGCGCTGTCTGTTTCTTTTGCTAACACAATCAGCCGCTCGTCCACTCCGCCTCGAGTCATCTCGCCGTCTTGTAGTAGATAAAAAGAACCACCAAGCATGTCCTTAAGTTTTTTGATTGCGTCCATACCCAGCCTAGCTCGCTCTCTTTTATCGTGATCGGAGCCATCTGCTAATAGCTGCAGCTCAGTCAGAACGCTTCGCGGGACAATTACCTGTCCAAGCAAGAATCCTGTCTCCGCCAGGTTAACAACCCTTCCATCCATCAATACCGATGTATCGACCAGAGTTGATATCTGTCGTGTTTGGCGTTTTTTTCTTGGTCTCGACAGAACATACACTTCAACAGCAATTAGGCAAAGTAGTGTAATTATTATTATTTCATTCATTATTATTGTTTCCTTATTTTACTGTAAATATTCTATTAAGGCTTGCCTAAGATCACTAATCCCACGCACGAATGAATCATTGTCGTGCGCCCTGGGTGCGATTGCATAGGTAAAGCCGAGTTTTTTTGCTTCTTTAATCCTGGAGTGCCAGCCATTGACAGATCTTAACTCACCACCCAGTCCTACTTCACCGAAGACTACCGCCTCATCGGCCAGCTTTTTGCCAGCACTGGCGCTGGCTATGGCCATCGCGACAGCCAGGTCTGCAGCTGGATCTGCTAGCTTAAGTCCACCTACGACATTAATAAATACATCCTTGTCGGCCAGCTTTAGTTTTGTTCTCTTCTCCAGAACTGCAATCAAGAGGTTGAGACGATTAAGGTCAAATCCACTAGCAGTCCGCTTCGGATATCCGAAGCTAGTTGGGTTAACTAGAGCTTGAATCTCCACCAATAATGGTCGTGCGCCCTCAAGTGTTGCTAGAACAATAGACCCGTCAAGGTTTTGACGCTCCGCCAGCAAACTAGCGGATGGATTCTTCACGATACGAAGCCCCCGTTCTGTCATTTCAAATATTGCTGCTTCTGTCGTAGAGCCATATCGATTTTTCTGCGCTCTAACCACCCTAAATCCCCCGTAACGGTCACCTTCAAAGCTCAGGACTACATCGACCAGATGCTCTAACACCTTCGGTCCCGCAATCGACCCCTCCTTGGTTACATGACCCACCAAGATGACTGCGGTTTCAGAGGACTTCGCAGCACGAATTATAACATTACTCGAGTTTGTAATCTGGCTCACAGAGCCAGGCGCTGACGCGATTTCAGCTAGTGAAAGGGTTTGCACAGAATCCACCACCACTAGCTTATGTTTTCCTGCGCGAATTGATGCAGCAATATCCTCTGCACTATTACTCGAGGCCAGCTGTAACAACCCTTTTCCACTAGACCCCAGCCGCTCCGCCCTCAACCCAATCTGTCCAGTCGACTCTTCTCCACTGACATACAATACATTGGTATCGCCAGCAATTGAAGCAGCGATCTGAGTCAGCAATGTACTCTTGCCTATGCCTGGTTGACCTGCCAGCAGCACTACGCCCCCTGTCAAGAACCCCCCACCAAGAACCAGATCAAGGTCATCTATGCCCGTTCTGAGTCGCTGTACTGCCTTGTCGCTATCTCTCGCATTTGACAAAAATACCGAACTTAACTCCTTGCCAGTCCTAGACCCAACTGCCACGGCCGACACCCCATCAACTTGAACAGCCTGTTCAACAATCGAATTCCATTCACCACAGCTCTCGCACCTGCCTAGCCATTTTGAGCTAGTGGCGCCGCACTGTTGACACACAAACTTACTGCCGCCCCTCTTTGTCACTACTCCTCCACGCCTTTCAGGCTGTCAATACTCTGATTTATACGATCCATCCTCACGCCAATCTCCTGCAGTCGCTCCACCCCCAAGTTATACTGATCTATAAGATCGTTCATTTCGTCTCGGATCCTCTGAACTTCAAGCTGGTGCGACACGACCACGGATCTCTCATTCTGAAATTGATCATCGGTCGTGAAGTCTCCATTTCTCGCTCGCGCGTTAAAGGCAGATATAGCAGAGTTAGCATTGGCGACCCCCTGATCATATATCGCTTTTTTCTGCTCAATCACCTCTCTCTGTACATTCAAGTCTCGTGAAAGGTTGTTAGCCTCATTCTCAATTCTCGTAAACGCCTCACTATAAGAGTCATGGAGCTGCACTACCTTTTTTCGAGAATCAAAATACTTATCGTAGTACGACTCGAGACTGTCACCAAGCTCAGTAAATTCTGTCGGGATAATCGAATGAAGCTCATTAACCCTATCAGCACCAGTCCGATCGTACTGCAGCATACGCTCCTCAAGCGCGGGGGTTTTGAGTCTTTGATATGCATCCTCAAGCTGACCGGCCAACTTCCGCTGTTCGCCAGGCGACATCCGAGAAAATACCACATGTAGCATTTCGTGAGCTGCAGTCACCTCCTTAATGCCGTTGATTTCATCGTTTCCGATATTGTATATATGAATTCTGTCAGTTCCACCATCGAAACAACCCACTACTGGACTAGAGGACTCCTCGCGACGACAATCATCGTTAAACTCTGCAGCCGATTCAAGGCGTGGGTGAGCTACAAAAAAATAAAAACGCCCAGCTTGCGACATACCGCTTTTGTCGACAAGCTGCGATATCTCTGAGCTCGGCTCGTACGACCAGTAGCTAATCTGGTCGGATATCTGTTGATGGAATAGTGATACACCAATAATAGAGCCCAGAGCAATCACGAATGGCGCTACCCTAATCCTTCTACGCGCTGGTGACATTAACCACCACCTCACCTGAGCGCATTCGCGCCTCCAGTAAACCTCTTGTCTGCGCCCCGCTAGCAACCATAACATCGGCCACTGCACCAAATAGTCGGCGCTCGATCTCCCTCCTGAGCGGCCTAGCACCTCGCTGCTCATCATACCCCTCTCGGATGATAAACCTTTTTACACTCGGAGTTATCTTAAGTTCAAATCCCTGTTGAATCACACCCTTCTCAAACTCAGCGACTATGTTATCAAATATCTTACCAACGGCCGATCGAGTTAATGGCTGAAAGGTCATGACATTATCGAATCGACTCAGCAGCTCAGGCCGCATAAACTTCTCAAGCTCTCGCAATGCTTCACGCGAATTACGCTCATGCATATCGGCTAGTCTACGATCTGTTTTTGCGCTTCTAGGTCCAAATCCGAGCTCCGACTCTCGGAACATCTTTTCGGCTCCAACATTACTGGTCAGAATAATAATTGTTTGTCGAAAGCTAACTATACGACCCCTTGCATCAGTCAGCTGACCGTCCTCTAGTAGTTGTAGCAGCAGGTTTAGCACCTCTGGATGTGCCTTTTCGACCTCGTCGAACAGAACCACGCTGTACGGCCTACTCCTGACTGCATCAGTTAGCTTTCCGCCGTCGTCATAGCCAACATATCCAGCTGGCGCACCAACCAGCCGAGCGGCCGTGTGCTTCTCGCTCAGTTCGCTCATATCAATCTTGATTAACGACTTATCCCCACCAAACACCTCTCTGGCCAATACTCGCGCTAGCTCCGTCTTGCCTACCCCAGTTGGACCCAAGAACACAAACGAACCAAGCGGTCGCCTTGAGGGTGCAAGTCCGCTCCTTGCTCGTTTGATCACCCTAACAATCTCATCAACAATTCCATCTTGACCCACGACCTGTATCTTAAGCCTAGCCTCTAGTCTGGCTAGGGAATTCGGCTTGCTACTGTCGACATTCGCCAATGGCACCCCCGATATTGCTGCGACTGCCCGACGCAAGTACTTCTCAGTCAAGGCGGGCTTCCTGCTAATTCGCTCGAGACCTGCAGCCTGCTGCTCAAGTCGGACCATATCAGCCTTGAGCGATGCCGCTCGTTCGTAATCTTGATTTTCAACAGCCAAGTCAACCTTCCTGGTAATCAGCCGTATTTGCGACTGTATTCGTGTCAATTTCGAATGCTGTGAAGGCTTTTCAGACCGCAACAGGGCCGCCGCCTCATCTATCACATCGATAGCCTTGTCAGGAAGCCGACGATCAGGCACATATCTTTCAGCCAGGTCGACAGCCAGCTTCAATATCTTGTCGCTAACGCCAACCCCATGATGCAACGACAGTCTCGACGACAGTCCCCGTACGATCTCCACCGTCTCATCAGTTGTTGGCTCATCAACAACTATTGTCTGAAATCGCCTGCTTAATGCCGCATCTTTTTCAATATGCTTCCGGTACTCGTCCAGTGTTGTCGCACCAACCATCCTTATTTCGCCACGAGCTAATGCGGGTTTTAGGGTATTAGCTGCGTCCATTGACCCCTCCACTCCACCCGCCCCAACCAACAGGTGTAGCTCGTCGACAAATACGATAATCTCTGGGTGCTTCTTTAGGGTTTGCAGCACTTTCTGCATCCTCTCTTCGAACTGGCCACGGTACTTTGTGCCAGCAACCATCGACATTAAGTCCAGCTGAACTACTTGCTTGCCGATTAGATAGTCTGGCACAGTACGGTCTACAATCCTCTGAGCTAGACCCTCTACAACAGCGGTCTTACCCACACCAGGCTCACCAATTAGCGCAGGATTACTCTTGCTTCGTCGGCCCAGGATGGTAATCATTCGCTCGATCTCCTTCTCACGACCGATCACTGGGTCGAGCGCCTTGGCCAGCGCTCGGTCGGTTAAATTAACACCGTATCGATTAAGCACACCTAGTGACTTGGACTGCGATTGAGTCACATTACTACTAAGCGACTCTTGTTGTTGTTTGTCAAACATCCGTTCAAGATTGCTCTTTAACAGAGCAATGTCAATGCTCATATCATCCAAGAGCTGCGTTGCTCTTGCCCTGTCTTGGATTATGATGCTGTACACTATATGCTCCGTTCCAATGAATGACTGCCCAAACTCCACCGCCAGCATCCATGCACTGCGGAGCGTCTGGACCGTCTCTTGACTCAGGCCCTTGTCGACTGCTACCACCACTAGGGATTTAGGCGTCAAATCAAGCGCCAACTCAACTCGATCAAGTGTTACACCGCCATCTGCCAGGATTTTCGCACCTAGTGATGAGTTCTGAGCCAGCACCCCCATCAACAAATGCTCGGTTCCTACATAAATACTACCCATCTTATGAGCGACTACGCCAGCCCTCTCTAGACTAGCCTTGGCAGTGTCCGTAAGCTTATTTTCTAACTCAGAAAAGTCGTCTATCATGACCTACCTCCTTTCATGCGCCCGCTTGGCGCGGGACTAAGCCCTACTCGGCCACCTCTTCAACCACGCTCATCAAACTATCCTCAATGTTCTTGCGTGGCTTCACCTCTTGCTTGGCTGGAGCCTTGGCTTCAATATTTAAATCATACTCAGTCAATCGACCAGCAAGCCGCACATTTTGACCAGCTCTACCAATCGCTACCGATTGCTGATCCTCAGCCACAAGCACGGTTGCCGACATGTCCTCCTGGTTGACCTTTACGCTAAGCACCTCGGCAGGGCTCATGGCGTTTGCAATGAATGTAGCTGGGTCATCATCATAGGGAATAATGTCGATCTTTTCCTGGTCACCGATCTCATTCATCACCGCCTGAACGCGAGATCCATGACCACCAACAAATGTACCGACTGGGTCTATACCCGGAAGCGCTGATGTAACCGCCAACTTAGTTCGACGCCCCGCCTCTCTGGCGATCATCTTAATCTCTACAGCTCCAGTTTCCATCTCTGGGACCTCCTGACTAAACAATAGTCGGACGAATAGCTCGCTGCTTCTGCTCAAAATCAGCTGAGGGCCTCGGCCTTCTCGCTCAATATCCTTGATCAACACTTTTAGTCGTCGACCAGCTCCATAAAATTCGCCTGGAATCTGCTCGCTCAGTGGCATAATCCCAACAGCCTTGCCAACCTCAACCCTCACAACTCGAGGCTCAACCCGTTGAATGGTACCCATAACGATTTGGCCAATTTTATCCTCAAACTCAGCCAATACCACCTCTCGCTCAGCCTCACGAAGTCGTTGCAGAATAACCTGTTTAGCTGTCTGCGCGGCTACCCGACCAAAACTAGTCACTTCGTGGCCATCCTCTACGACATCACCTATTTCTGCAGCTTTCTTTAGCTTTTTCGCTTCAGTCAGGCCGATCTGAGTAATTTCATTTTCAACCTCATCATCAGCTACGATGTCTCTTACTACAAACACTGTAGCGGTACCGTCATTGATATTTAGAACCGAACGAACAGTCTGCTCTCTCTCGCCGTTGTCTCGACGCCAAGCAGCAGCAATCGCCTGCTCAATCACCTCAAGCACTACATCTTCAGGCAGGTTTTTCTCCTCAGCAATACTTCGTAGTGCTAGCGTAAGCTGTTTAATATTCAAATCTTCCATAAATTCTCCTTATCCCCCCTTATTATACCACTTCTTATGCTATTTCTGGACCCTATGAATGAAAATCTCCGACCCAAGGCCGGAAATCATACTCTACTGACTACAGTATATCACGGACAAGCTCGCGAGTCAAGCCCTTCGGTGATCGATACTAGCCACACCACGACAACACCCGCTGCATGGCATCCTTCTCTGCCTGAGTCACCCAGAGGTGATATTCGCTCTTGACCGCAATCTGTCGAGCGACATATTGACAGCGGAAGGTCCTATTTGGTGGTAGCCAGGTGGCAGCATCACCATCGCCCTTCTGCTGATTCGCCGGACCGTCCACTGCTAAAAGATTCAGTGGGTCATTTGCGAACTCCTCCCTGTCAGCTGCGGTCAACTTCTGCGCACCCTTTTGCCAGGCATCGCTCAGCGCCACAACATGATCAATCTGCACCTCGGCACTACTACTGGGTCCACGACTGAAATTAATTATCTTTCCAGTATACGGATCATCGAGCACGCCACTTTGTACTCGACAGTTGTCATCTATTACTGTCTGAGTCAAATCCCTGGCTAGTATGATGTTGCGGGTATCGCAAAGACCCTGCTGTCGCCAGCCATTGCCAAACTGTTGACGACTATAGCCCGTTTTTGGCGCCCTGCCTTTCACCGCCAGCCTTGATAGCGCCTCCATAGCCGACTGCTCTCCGAAATACTGCTGCTGCAACCTTGGTGTCAGCTGAGCATTTTGATCCTGTAGCTGAATCTGGTCACCCAAAAACCATGAGCTGGCTATCAAAATAAATATCAACACAGCGATTTGTCGTCGCAGTAATCTTTTCTTATCCGTCACAGCCTTAGTGTATCATTGCTTCACTTAACCTTCTGGTACAATAGACTATATGACTAAAGTACCCAGACTCATTAATTCGTTTACACCATCTCATTACGCCCTGTTCATAGATCTATCAAAGGCCAAAGATAGAGTTTTCACGGGCTCTGTTGATATCACCGGTGTAGTGCCAGCTGGTGCTTCAAAGATCTCACTGCACTCAAAAGACTTAACCATCACCTCTGCCTCGATCAACGGCTCGCCCGTAGAGCTTACCTACAATGAGCTTGATGAGTTATCTCTAGGGGGCGAGACGATATCGCCTGGTGAACATACAGTAAGTCTCAAATTTTCTGGAAAAATTACTGATGCCATGCACGGACTGTATCCTTGTTATTTTGAACATGACGGCATTAAGAAGGAGCTATTCGCCACTCAATTTGAAAGCCACCACGCCCGTGAAGTCTTTCCCTGTGTCGATGAACCCGAGGCCAAGGCGACTTATGATATCTCGCTAACCACTCAGCCAGGGGTGACTGTTTTGAGTAATCAGCCAATCAAGCAACAACAGGAAGAGGGCGGACTGGTGGTCAGCGAGTTTGAAACCACACCGCGAATGAGCAGCTACCTGGTGGCGTGGGTTGTTGGTGAGCTACATAAAAAATCTGCCAATACTAAAGATGGGGTAGAAGTCAGTGTCTGGGCAACACCCGCCCAGCGGCCAGAGGCTCTCGATTTCGCCCTGGAGCACGCTGTTAAAACGATTGAGTTTTTTGATGAATACTTTGGCGTTGCCTATCCTTTGCAAAAATGCGACCAAGTTGCACTACCTGATTTCTCTTCTGGAGCAATGGAAAACTGGGGGCTTGTTACTTACCGCGAAACTGCACTACTAGCCGACCCCCGCACCACCACTGTCGAGAGCAAGCGCTATATCGCCACTGTTATATCGCACGAGTTAAGCCATCAATGGTTTGGCAATTTAGTGACCATGAAGTGGTGGAATAATTTGTGGTTAAATGAAAGCTTTGCGACACTAATGGAGTATGTTGCAGTTGACGCAATTCACCCTGAGTGGAACGCCTGGCTCGATTTTGCCTCAAGTGAAACCATCGCCGCACTAAGGCGTGATGCAATTGATGGGGTTCAGTCCGTCCAGGTAGAGGTCAATCACCCAGACGAAATCTCAAGTTTGTTTGATGGCGCCATAGTCTATGCCAAAGGCGCCAGGCTAATGAAGATGTGTCGTCAATTTATTGGCGACGACGCTTTTCGTCGTGGGCTTAAGAGCTATTTTACTGAGTTCGCTCACCAAAACACTGAAGCCGATGACCTGTGGCGACATCTCTCCGCCGCCAGCGGCCAAGATGTTGGCGCACTAATGAACGCCTGGATATCACAGAGCGGCTACCCAGTGGTACATGTGACAGATGACGGACTGTCACAGGAGCAGTTTTTCATTGGAGCGCACGAGCCGTCCATCCAATTATGGCCGATACCGCTGGACGCCACTGCGCCTCGTGACGATCTCAGGCTATTAGCCACCAAGACCTCAAGCGTGGCCATCGCTAATGGTGAACGCCTAAATCGCACTGACTCAAGCCACTTCATTACTCACTATAGCCGCAACCACCTGGCGCAGATACTGTCAGGCTTGTCCGAGCTTGATGAGATTGGTCGACTACAAATACTACACGAGCAAACGCTGTTAGCGCGCGGCGGTATCATCCCAAGTGCAAACCTTGTCAACCTGCTTGATGCCTATAAAGCCGAAACGGCCGAGAGTGTCTGGAGTATTATGTCGTTGACAGTTGGTGAACTGAAAAAGTTTGTTGAGACTAATCAAACAGCTGAAGACAACCTTAAGCTGCTAACTCGCAGCCTGGCAAGCAATCAATACAGGCGACTCGGATGGCAGACCTTGCCTAATGAAGCCGAGGACGACACCAGACTTCGTTCGTTAATCATAGGCTTAATGATCTATGGTGAAGATGATTCCGCCATAAATCAAGCCAAAACACTGTACAGTGGCGGCCTCGATCTGATCGACCCCGAGCTACGAGCACTCGTGCTAGCCAGCGTGGTAAAGCATACTACGAACGACGAGGTGGTTTTTGACTTGCTAGATGCATACCGCACAACTATGTCCGCTGATATTCGAGATGATATATGCTCAGGCTTGACGAATGCCCGTAGCAGAAAATATGTCGGAATACTACTTGAACAGCTCACTGATAAAAACACTGTCCGTAAACAAGATGTTTTTCGCTGGTTTGCCTATCTTATGCGTAATCAATTCGCTAAAGAGTCTACCTGGCAATGGATGGTGGATGAGTGGAATTGGATTACAGATGCCTTTGGTGGCGATAAAAGCTATGACAGTTTCGTCCGCTATTCAGCTAGCGGACTCACGACCCAGGCTCAGCTCGACAATTTCATGAACTTCTTCTTACCAAAACGAGACGTCCTAGCCCTTACTCGGGTCATTGATCTCGGAATCATAGAAATCAAGTCGCGAGTAGAACTGATTAAGTCTGATGGTCCTGCAGTGATAGAGGAGCTAAACTCCTGGAGTCAGCACTTACGCGAACCATGACAGGATCAGGATATACAATTACTCGGTTTTTTTTGTCGCAAAACCGACTGTCAATCGGGTGGCGCTAAATGCCTCGATCAAGAGAAATATAGTCTAATCAATTACCAGAAACAAACAGCAATAGTGGCGCTATTTTAAAACGAGCCACTTATCAACATGATGTTCCGAGCCGCTGACTGCGGCGGCGGCCAGAAACATATCTGTTTTGTTGAGTTTATTTTTTAGAGCATAGTATTCGGCAGCAAACCTCATTTGGCGAAGCTTTGCTGGAGTAATAGCCGCCAAACCGTCGCCATGCCGAGAGTCTTTCCGATATTTAACTTCCGTGAAATATACAACACCTTCATACACCGATACTATATCAATCTCGCAAAACCTTGTTTTCCAATTCCTCTCCAGCACGAGATGACCTGCTTTCTGTAAATACTCTACCGCTACCTGCTCAGCCCTGTCGCCTATTACTTTCGTAGTCTCCCTGTCTGCCAGCACGGCGTTTTCTTTTGTCGCTGACCGCGACTGGTGCTTGCGAAGCGGCGCAAAACTAAGTCGGTGAATTGGTGATGGACCTAGCTGCTCAAGCGCCTTCAGATGCTTGGCTGTGCCATATCCAGAGTGAGCACCAAAACCATAGCCTGGGTATGCTGTGTCTTGGTCTAGCATAAAGTTATCCCTCTCGACTTTTGCAATAATTGACGCCGCCGATACGCTCGATATCAACAGATCCGCTTTTTTTAAAGTACTAACATAGCCACCAAGTGCCGTATCAGACAAAAAGTTAACTGTGCCATCAATGATTATTTCATGAAATGGTGTTTTTATCTGCTCAACCGCACGCCTGGTAGCCAGCCTAAGAGCACCTCTCATGCCTAGGCCATCAATCTCTTCAGCTGACACCCAGCCCGTAGCACAGCCTAGTGCATGCTCGCGGATTTGCGGATACAGTTCTTCCCTCTTTTTCTTAGTCAAGACTTTACTGTCAGTTAGCCCGTTGATTTTAGTGTCACCCAAAACCACCGCTCCAACAACTAACGGACCAGCCAGTGGCCCTCGTCCTACTTCATCAATTCCAAGTATCATAACGCCGTAGACTTATGTGGTTTACTGGGCTGACGCTAGCCTCTTTTCAACCTGACCTTGATTTATCCCGTTGACAATGCTAGTAAATCCAAGTTGACGCAAAATATATGCAACGACATTGGATCGGCTACCTGAGATGCAGTACAGCACAATCGTCTCATCCATAGGCGTATTGACAAGCTCGGCAGGGATGGTCCCGGACATGAATTTGCCGGGGGGAATATTAATAGACCCGTCGACATGACTCCTCGCATATTCAGCTGGTTCTCGTGTATCAATTACTATCACCTGTCACCCCCCTGCACTCCCCTTAGCGTAACGCCCGTCGTCGCATGATCGACTAACTATTGTTCGTCCTTTTCGGCATTCGACACCGCATTAACCGCTTCTCTATCAAAATTGACCGCAGTCAAGCGAGCACCCTTGCCGCTTCGGTTGCGAAGATAGCTCAAGAAGTTTCTACGAACCTTAGCCCGACGAACGATTTCCACTTTTTCAACTAGCGGACTGTGTAGTAAAAAACTTTTCTCAACGCCAACTCCACTAGCAACCTTGCGGACTGTGATCCGTGAGGTGCTTGATTGCTTGTTGTCAGTGCGGATAACGACGCCTTCAAAAATCTGAACTCTCTCTTTGTTGCCCTCTCTAATTTTCTGATGCACACGAACGGTATCACCACTACGAACCGCTACAACCGCCTGCTTTTTTTGTTTCTGATTTACTTCGTCTATAAGTGCAAAACTCATGATTCCTACCTTTTTAATGACGATAACCGATTGATTGGCCACGCAACTGTACTCTTGCGGCTCCAGCTCATGAGCTTATCGCTACTTAACTACTGTACAACAGTTATTGACTATATCATGCAGGTAGCGCAATTGCAAGAGGTCGAATGCGTTGGTTTTGTAGTATAATATCAAGAATGAACTACAATGATCTAGCCCTAACTCTACACAAGCAATATAAAGGAAAGCTCACCACCAAACTGCGCGACCAATCATCGCTTGACCGAGACAAACTTAGCGCATACTACACACCAGGTGTTGCCGCTGTATCAGAAGCTATCGCCAATGATGAGTCTCTTCTTCCGATTTATACCTGGACCAACAATCTTGTCGCTGTTGTTTCTGATGGGTCGGCCGTGCTCGGTCTCGGCAACATTGGGCCGAAGGGGGCGATGCCTGTCATGGAGGGTAAGTCTCTGTTATTCAAGCATTTCGCGAATATCGACAGTATCCCAATTATACTGAATGCGCACACTGCAGACGAAATTGTTAACACTGTTAAGGCAATCGCTCCCAGCTTTGGTGCTATTAACCTTGAAGACATAGCAGCGCCAATCTGTTTTGAAGTTGAAGAGAGGCTAAAATCAGAACTGGACATTCCCGTATTCCATGACGATCAGCACGGCACCGCAATCGTAACCCTGGCTGGACTAATCAATGCAGTGAAAGTAACAGGAAAAACCCTCTCAGAGTGCAAGATAACCGCCGTAGGAGCTGGTGCCGCAGGGACGGCTATCATCAAGCTCCTTCATCTCTACGGCGCAGGCTCGATCTTGGCTGTTGACTCCAAGGGAATCATTAGCGACTCAAGAACCGACCTAAACGAAGAGAAGTTGGCCCTCCTGCCCTACCTAGACACTAGCCAGAATGGAGCGCTCGAAGACGCAATCGCAGGATCTGACATATTTATAGGCGTATCAAAGCCCGGCCTACTCACCGCTGAAATGATAAAGAGAATGGCCAAAGACCCGATAATTTTTGCCTTGTCAAACCCGACTCCTGAAATCATGCCAGACATCGCAAAAGCGGCTGGTGCGGCTGTCGTTGCGACTGGACGAAGTGATTTTCCAAATCAAGTAAATAATGCCGTTGCTTTCCCAGGGATATTCCGTGGCGCACTGGACAACCAGGTGGTTCAAATCACTGACGACCATAAAATAGCCGCCGCCGAGGTGATTGCCAGCCTGGTTGTTAACCCAACTGCAGATGAAATCATACCTAGCGTACTCAATGAGCGCTTGGTGCCAAGTATAGCTGAGGTAATCAGGTAAAATAGACTAGGAGAGACGATTTACGGCTTAGTAAACCTAAGACCCGTGGTCTTCACGCCACCGCCTCCTACTGGCCCTCTTCTGCCAGACTCACCTAGGCCTATTGCCGGATCGTAGTTCGGCGGCAGAGCAGCAGACTCTGCAGGAGGTGTATCCACGGGTGATGGGTGACCAGGACTGTTTGACTGCTCAAGTTTCAAATTAGGCGACGAATGCCTCTCAGGTGGTACTGTCCCCAGGTGAAATGGTAGTTTTTCCAATTTTAACTCCTTACACTCTAGCTAGATTTAGTAGTATTACAAAAACACCATCCTACGCAGCTTTCGTCAATAGCTAAATAACTCGGTTAATTTCTTCCAGGGTTGTTTTTCCCTGTAACGCAGCAATCACACCTGCTTGTAGCAGTGTTACCATCCCCTGGCTTTTCGCCGCCTCTTCAATTGCCTCAGTGTGAACATCAGCGACATCGCCTCGTAAGAACTTCTGAATCTCCTCTGTCACGACCAACTGTTCCATGATAGGGATTCGGCCCTTATATCCAAATGGCGACTCTGGCACTGACACAGGCTTGTATAGCTTAAAATTGTCGAGGTCAGGGATATCTACTGAGTCTGGCACATCCTTCAACACCTCTTTGACCCATCGCTTAGTGGCGTCGTCTGGCTCATACTCTTCTTTGCTATCATCCCACAGCCGACGAACAAGCCGCTGAGCGATTAATAAACGGATGGCTGAGCTAAAAATAGGATTTTGACCAATCATATCGATAATACGACTAAATGCTGCCGAGGTTGAGTTGGCGTGAAAGCTCGATAGCACTAAGTGGCCGGTAATTGATGCCTGTATAGCAGTCCTGGCTGTTTCTTCGTCGCGAATCTCACCGACCATCACAACATCGGGATCAAGTCGTAACACACTCCTGAGTCCGTCAGCAAACTTTTGCCCCTCCGTGGTGTTGATCGGAATTTGCGAAATTCCTGGTACGGTGTTTTCGACTGGATCCTCCAGGGTAATAATCTTTCGGTCGGTGGTGTTTAATGCATTTAAGATGCTATAAAGCGTGGTTGATTTACCAGACCCCGTTGGCCCCACCATCAACAGCATACCTCGTGGATGTGAAGCAATTTCATCTATCTGCGCTCTCTCTTCGGCAGTGATACTCAGAAGATCCAGATTAAGCATAGAGGTATCAAAATTAAACAACCTCAGGACTGCGTCTTGCCCAAACAAAGTTGGCACCATTTCAACACGCAAGTTCAACAAATGACTAGCTCCATCTCGATGAATATCATGGTGGATCTGACCAGACTGCGGATCTCGTGCAGCAGTTGACAGTCCAGCACGGGATGCCAGTGTCGCCATAACCACTCTGTAGCGATCCTTCCCCAGTTCTGCCACCGGGTGGAGCGCTCCATCGACGCGCAAACGAATGCGGATACTATCACGGGTATTTTCAATATGAATATCGCTGGCACCCAGACGATCTGCCTGGTCAATTAGGTAATTAAATACATCGTCTGACCCTACTCCAGCCAAGACTCGACTGACCTCAGACAAAGTCTCACTGTCCCCATCCTTGGCTATTTCGATATCATCATAGATAATCTTTTTGGGCGGATCAAACCGCAGCATGAATGCTCGGAATGACGATCCTGAGATTAGCAAAAATTGAGTATTTCTTCCACTATCTCGATATTCTTGTGTAATTTTAGCGACTAGCGACTGGGGTGTTTGGGTTGTAATCCCAAATTTATAACCATGCGTCGCCTCATCAATCATCAGCGGAACCAGCTTATTGGCGTGCATCTCTTCGATTGTTAAGATATCCCTGAGTAGCGGTAGGTCGTCTTCAAACTCTCGGCAGTCCAAGTACTGCATCCCTAAAATCGAGGCGCGTTTACTGGTCGCCCTCTCGTCGTCATCTCGTCGCTTGGCTTGTATGGCTTTTTCGTCCATCTTACTCGTATTATATCAAAAAGCTTAAGCTTGGACGAGTGCTACAATGTAAATATGCCTAAAATAACCTTGATTCTACACAATATTCGTTCCACCCATAATGTCGGTTCTATTTTTCGTACCGCCGACGGACTAGGAGTGGCCAACATAATCTGCAGTGGCTACACTCCATATCCCAAGATACCAAACGACAAGCGGCTACCGCACATCGCCGAAAAAACAACTTCTCAAATCAAAAAAACAGCGCTAGGAGCCGAAAATACGATACCCTTTGAGCATGTTGTCGATATCAAATCATGGATATCGACAGCCGACCTACCGATAGTTGGTCTTGAACAGACGCAAAATAGCATTCCACTGCCAAGCTTCACCCCGCCTCAGTCGTTTGCGTTGATTCTTGGCGAAGAAGTTAACGGGATTGCACCAGACATACTAGCCACTTGCGAAACAATCGTCGAGATTCCAATGTTTGGGAAAAAAGAGTCTTTCAATGTGAGTGTTGCATGTGGTATTGCGCTTTATGGAATGCTATTTAATAACAACACAGTCACTAGACAGTAAGTCGCTCAGCTCCTTGACGAGCGACTCGTTCGTATCCACTCGAAATGATAGTTTTATGGCAGACTTATTGGCCTCTCCTAAGACTAGGATTACAATCGTATCACCTGGATGTTGATTGCAAATTGACTTCAGCTTAATCAATGTCTCGTGCTCATCTGGGCTTTTAATATGTAAGAATAGTCGTTCGGATGGCTGTCTTGTCGTCATCGCCACAGGGAGAGCCGCCACTGGAGTGGATTTTGGCAATTCAGGATTATCCCTCTGTCCCTTGTACAGCTGCCGCATTTCTTGTTTAACTTTTTTACTAACCTTAGGCGCTTCAATTTTCTGCCCAGTCGACTGATACTCCTGTATCACAGCATCGTTTATGGCCGTTATTTCGTCTGCGATTAGCTTACTCTCAGTGCCAAGATTACCCTCTCTATCACGAGCTGAGTTTTTCCCAATCACCGTCACTACCGAATCCTGCACCAATTTTGCTCCGACCTCCTCGTACAGACCTGGGAATACTATGATCTCCCCCTCGCCAAACTTATCCTCAATCCCCACGAATGCCATCTTGGTGCCGCTTTTGGTTACGATTGATCTGACGGTCGTGATAATCCCGCCAATCGTCATTTGACGGCCATCATATTCTGGGACTAACTGATTCAAGGGCTGGGTTTGCTCGGCCAGATAAACAGCGTAGTCATCAAGTGGATGGGCAGACACATAAAGACCGAGTAGCTCTCGCTCCCACATTAGCCGCTCTTTTTCAGGATGACGAGCTGGTGCCGCTTGCAAATCCATAGTCGGCACGACACCTTCGCCAGGTCCTCCACCCATCATCCCAAAAAGGTCTGTTTGACCGCTAGCCGCCTCTTTTTGTATCTTACTAGCAAATGCGGTAATTGTGTCGAGATTAAATAGCAGATCCGAACGGTCACCCATTTCATCAAAGCCGCCCGATTTAATTAGCGATTCCCACGCCTTACGATTGAATTTATTGGTCGATACTCGTTTTGCAAAATCTTCGACACTGGCGAACCTTCCTGTCTCCCTTGCGCGCAAGACCTCTTCGACGGCCGCCACACCAACCCCCTTGACTGCCGACATCCCAAACCGAATCTGTTTCTTGCCAGGAACAACCGCGAACTCAACGAATGATTCATTAATATCAGGCTTGAGCACATCAATGCCCATGTGCTGGCATTCAGAGATCTCTATCGCTAATCGTTCGGTGTCACCCTGATCGCTAGTCATGAGTGCAGCCATAAATGCATCTGGATAGTGCGCCTTGAGATATGCTGTCCAGTAGGCAATAAGGGCATAACATGCCGCGTGAGATTTATTAAAGCTATAGTTGGCAAACTCCTCCAACTGATCCCAGAACTTATTGGCCACCTCAGCAGTCGCACCACCGACTTTAATAGCCCCCTCAACAAACTCAGGCTTCACCTTCATCATGAGGTCGATCTTTTTCTTCCCAACTGCTTTACGAAGTGTATCCGCCTGGCCGCCAGTAAACCCACACCAGTCCTTTGAGATCTGCATGAATTGCTCTTGGTAAATGAGGATTCCGTAAGTACTCTTTAGTGCACCCTCAAGCCCGGGGTGTAGATAGGTTATCTCTTCTCGCCCATGCTTTCTTTTGATAAATGAGTCGATGAATTGCATCGGACCCGGACGATATAGCGCCACCATAGCAATAATGTCATCGAATGTACTTGGCTTCAGCTCTCGTAAGTATTTCTTCATGCCTGCTGATTCCAGCTGAAACACCCCTGTTGTATCGCCTCGCTGAAACAGCTCGTATGTAGTCTCGTCGTCGAGCGGCATAGTCGACAAGTCAATTTCAGTTTTGTAGACTTTACGAATAATCCTCAGGGCGTTATTGACAATACTCAGGTTGGATAGGCCCAGGAAGTCCATTTTAATTAACCCGAGGTCCTCGACTGGGCCCATGGGGTACTGCGTAGCAACCACCCCTTTTTGAGCCATCTCAAGAGGAACATATTTCACTAAGTCGTCAGGTGCAATCACCACTCCAGCAGCATGTACGCCGTGAGAACGAATCGTCCCCTCTAGTCTCATGGCAAAATCAAGCACCCTCTTGGCTACAGGATTCGTATCATATTCTTTCTTCAAGTCCGCGTCTTCAACAACAGACTTTTTGAGTGGCACATGTCTGCCCTGAATCGGTGCGGGAATGGTCTTTGCTAGTCGATCAGCCTCTCCATACGGTACCTCCAGCACCCTGGCAACATCCCGAACTGCCGCTCTTGCTGCCATAGTGCCAAATGTACAGATATTTGCCACTCTATCTTCACCGTACTTGTTTGCACAATATTCAATAACCTCGTCTCTCCGTGTATCTTGAATGTCAATATCGATATCAGGCATAGAGATACGATCAGGATTCAGGAATCGCTCAAACAGCAACCCATATTTCAACGGATCAAGGTCGGTAATATTCAATGCATAGGCAATGATCGATCCCGCCGCCGAGCCACGACCTGGGCCAAAAATTATCCCTCGTGACTTGCCCCAGTTAATAAAATCTTGGACAATCAGAAAATACCCATTGTAGCCCATCTTGTCTAAAACTGACAGCTCCATATCAAGTCTCTCGAGCTGGTCTGACCTGAGTAGTCGTCGCACCTCTTCGTGGGTCACAACTTCGACATCATCTGGCGTCATGTCCAAATAACGACGGGCCATCCCCTGGTAAACCAGATGATCGAGGAAGTCCTTTTCCGATTCCCCATCAGGTGTAGGAAATTTTGGTATCAACATTCCACCCAGCTCAATCTCTAGGTTGCATCTATCGGCAATCTCCTTTGTTGTGCTCACTGTATCGGGATGGTCTCTACCCCATCTCGCAATGACATCCTTTGGATCGGTAACATGGAGATGAAAATCCGTCAACGACATTCGTTTTTCATCTGACAAAAATGACCCCGTGCCGACACATAACAATATTTCATGAGCTTCTTGATCATCAGCATTGACATAGTGCGCATCGCTACTAACCACAGTCTTGATACCCAGCTCTTGTGAGAGTTGAAATATATAATTGTTTACCTTATTTTGCAGCTCAAACTCTTGATGATCCTGTATTTCAAGATAGTAGCGATCGCCGAATACAGACTGATACCACAACGCCACCTCTTTCGCTTTTTCGTAGTCATCATTCTTCAGCGGCTCACTGATCTCACCGCCCAGGCAGGCGCTTAGCGCGATTAAGCCTTCATTATACTGCTCGAGCAGCTCGTGATCGATTCGCGGCTTGTAGTATACCCCTTCGAGATTAGCTATCGTACTTAGTTTCATTAAGTTCTGATAGCCAACATGGTTCATGGCCAACAAAACCAGGTGATAGCGAGTTTTGTCTTTAGCGGGGTCACGGTCGTGTCGACTTCTTGCAGCAACATATGTCTCGATGCCTATAATTGGCTTAATGCCCGCATCTTTTGCGGCCTTATAGAACTCTATCGCCCCACTAAGCGTTCCGTGATCAGTAATTGCACAGGCTTCCATGCCATACTCCTTGACCTTTGCCACGAGATCAGGGATTTTCGTCATCCCATCGAGCAAGCTGTGGTGTGTGTGATTGTGTAGGTGCACAAAATCAGACGGCTTCAAAGCCGTCGCACTCTTTACATCAGCACCCCCAGTCATTGCATCTATTGTATCACAAAAAGACCTACACTATGCCGAGAACCAGGCACTACTCCTACTGTTCTGATTATATCACACTATAGCTGTACTGTCAACAGTAAATCCTCAGCGCCTTCTTTGCATTGTGTCCGTAAGGCGATTTATAAAATCAGCCAACGGCGGAAAAATATCACCAAACTTGGTAAGCAGCCAAATCGCGATGGCGATCAGGAGTGTTGCCCCTATAACACTACCGAAGCCGAAGAACAGCCCTCGAAAAAAATTCATAGCATACACTCGTCTTCGCGAACTATGGAAGTCATAGAAAAGATCCTCAAGAATTGCACGACGAGCGCTCGTCTCGACTGACCTCATGATCTGATCTTTCTTATTACTTTTCTGACTCTTTTTGCTCTTCGTTTTTACTTCCGTCATGCTGTGATTTTCTTTCTGATGAATTGACCTTGCTCCAGGCGCTATCTAGTACTCCAATAATTGTTGTTATTATCGAAACCGCATCGCCCACCCCTACTGCTTTCTTTTGAAGCTCGTGAATATTTGACTGAGTGCGAGATATTCTTCGCAACAAGCTAACAACCAGTATCAATACTGTTACTATTGTAACTGTTAAAACAGCTATTAGTATAACCAGAAATATTGATAGTCCGTCCATAGGGCTTAGTATAGCATATATTTTATTTAATGCTCTTCACC
>CAYVCA010000001.1:0-54378 GCA_964450025.1 uncultured Candidatus Saccharibacteria bacterium | reverse complement strand
CCGTCATCGCTGCCGAGCCCGATTTTGTTGGCGTAACGCGTGTAGCTATCCGGCAAAAACTCTTTGTTGCTGATGAATTGCAAAAAGACGTCTTTTTTGAACACGAGCCCGCCATCCGTCTCTGCAAAGAAGTGCCTCTTGAGATCCTTATCTTTTTGCAGGAGGTTCAGTAAGCCGGTCTCATACTTACGAGCATCCTCCGCCAGCAAGTTACGATTCAACGCCCCCTCAACAATATATTTATCGTCCGTTTCAATTAGTTTCGTGAGTTTCTGTAAAACTTTTTCCATATTATCTTCCATTATCCACTTTTAACATCAACAACACCAGCCCGATCATCTTGTCTTTGTCTATCTCATGGCCAAGTGTGAGTGGTAAAAAATAATCATAGCCAAGACGCGTCAGGTGGATAAGCGCTGGAATTTGTACTCGGGTTGCTTCGTTGAATGCCATATACTCTGATTATACCTCAAAACAGTGATTAATCGACATGTCGCATCGCGGTTCGAGCTTAGACAGGCATCCGCCGAGGATCTGTAGCGGTGAGTGGCTACTTGCGGTTATTTATTGTCGGTATCACCGTAGTAATCAGCTCATCCGCCTCGCGCTGTTTTCGCTCCTCAGGTGATTACTTCACATACCGTCTCATAAATCTCCGCCCTGACGGCTTTGGTGTCACCCTAGCCTTTCAGGCAAAGAGGCAGAAAGCCCTCTCAATAACTCAAAATACACGAGCTCAAAGCTCAATATTTCAGCGCCCTCTTCGGTAAAGCTCCAGTATGCAAAGAAGATAATCTGGAACTCAAAAAGAGTCCGCATTACCAGGGGTAAGCGAACTCTTTTGCGCACTAAATGTGCAATCTTCTCTTATGGTGACCCCACGGAGAATCGAACTCCGATTGCCAGGATGAAAACCTGGTGTCCTAACCGTTAGACGATGGGGCCACGTGCAAAGACACTATAACAGATTCGAGAGCGCGAGTAAAGACAGACCGCGACTGGCCATTGTATTGAATTTGGTGATTTTCAGATTGAATATGCTTGTGCTATTGACTTTTTCTATTATGTATGATAATATTAGTCAAGAGGCGGTAAGATGCTGTCTAACCAAGGAGTGGGAGAAGAGTGAGAGTAGTGGATATGAAAAGAATTATATTATCACTGTTCGCGGTGATAGCAATATCAACAGCTTTTATGCTAGTAGATAACTTGCTGAACCCCGCTTACGGCAAGGACTGCTCGGCTAGTGCCGTAGCAAAGTGCGGTGTCTGGAGTGTGTCCGAACTGCGCAAAGCCTACAACAATGACTCTACGCCAGGGCTTAAAAATATTTTTAATGGCATGGGTATTTCTAGCAACATGATCAACAACTCCACGATCAAAGAGGGGACTGTTGGTAAAGACGGCAAGGTCAAAGTAGATGGCAAAGTAGTGGCGACCGACGCATCATCAGCCGGCCGAACCGTTATGTCACACACCACCCAGCGAGTCAAAAGAACGCATGGCGGCACAACATACTACGAAAGCCCTACTTCAGACTCCTTCAGATCCAAGACGCTCGCATCATATGTCATTCTCGACAAAGACGGCCGTTTCCAGGGTGCTGTAGTGAAAGACTGTGGCAACCCGGTCAAAGGTAAGCCAGTAACGCCAACGCCTGAACCAAAACCTGAACCAAAGCCTGAGCCTGAGACGATGGTTGTCTGTGTGCTGAAGACTAAGGAATATCCTGTCACGATAGATAAGGATGACTTTAACCCAAAGAAACACTCAACCGATTCAGAAGATTGTCAGGAAAAGCCAAAGCCTGAGCCTGAGACGATGGTTGTCTGTGTACTGAAGACTAAGGAGTATCCTGTCACGATAAATAAGAGCGAATATAACGGTAGGTTACATTCCATGAACCCAGAAGACTGCCAAGAAGCCGAAGTGACACCCACTCCCCCACCCGTCGCAGAGCTTCCTCAAACTGGTGCTGGTGACGGAATACTGAATGTAATTGGCGGTAGCGCCCTCATCACATCACTGATTGGCTATGCTGTAAGTCGACGAACGACGCTCTAGCTCGGGGATAAGTCATAAAACACCCCTTCCGTGAGGGGTGTTTTCGTTGTATTATAGCTTCATGAGTCAATCCAAGAAGAAGCGCTCCAAGAAATACACAGGTGCAGACGCGGCACAGGTTCGCCCGACAATTACCAAGGTACAGGCTGTTCAGCGAGGACCAGTTCGGCAATGGCTATTTGAAAACAAGCAGCTGGTTAAGATTGGTAAAACCGCTGCGCTTGTCGTGGTTGTGTTGATACTTATTATTACTGGAATTGCCAGCTTATTTTAGCCACCAAACTAAAATTGACTAGACTGGCAGCCTGAAACCAAAAGTACTGCCCTTGTTCTCCTCTGAGGAAAATATCACCTGCCCGCCATGCAGTGTGATGACTTTTTTAGTCAAAAACAGCCCAACTCCTGTACCATCGGGTCGCCGCTTCTTGGCATTGCTGGCCCGGAAAAATTTACCAAACAGTCCCGCCTGTTCCTCTTGCGGCACACCAATTCCCGTATCCTGAACTGTAAACTCAACCTCTTTGCCCTTCATTTCCAACTTAACCTGGATCGTAGTTTTTGGCTTGGAGTAGTAAATGGCATTGTCTATAAAATTCAGTACTACTTGCTGGAGTTTGTCGGCGTCCATGTCCATCACTGGGACATTCTTGTCTATCGCCTCTTTTATAACCAGATCGTGCTGTTTCGCTACCACCTTGAGCATCCTGACCTGGCCCTTGACCACTTCTTTTAAGTCCCCCTCCCTGCGGTCAATCGTGAACTTGCCTGTTTGTAGACGGGATACATTTAAGAAGTCGTTAATTAGCGCAACCATTCTCTCACTTGACAGGAACGCCTCGGACAACACAGTCTTCTGCGTTGCATTCACCTTCCCTAGGTCGCCCTGGAGAACCATGTCAAGATAGCCCTTAATACTAGTGAGCGGAGTTCTGAGTTGATGAGAGGCCATCGACATAAACTCATTCTTAGCTTCATCAAGTTTTTGTAGCTGGCGGTTGCTAGCGCGGAGTTCTTTTGTGGCATCCTCAACCTTGCGCTGCAAGGTCTGGTTCAGTTCACGAATCTCCTCAACAGAGAGCGAGTTTTGTACGGCAATCGTCAGCTCATTAGAAATAGATTCCAGTGTTCTAACATCTCTCGGTGAAAAACCGCGGCTTTTATGCTCTCCAATGAACAGACAGCCAATTACATTTTTTTGTAGAATTAGCGGCAAGACAATCTTTACCCGATGGCTCATCAAAATACGTTTGATGGCTTCGTCCTGTACGAACCCTTCTACAATCGCCTCGGATGCCTCGTGGTGTTTTTGATAATATCGGACTATCTCATCAATATCGACTGCGGGAAATGATGTCTTTCTGAGTCCACGCTCCCCAAATACGCCCCGTCCATTTATATAAAAGAAGACCCTGTCAGCCTTGAGGTTATTGCTTACATATTCACTCGTTTGACGAAGCAGCATCCGCAGGTCTGTATCAAAAGAAAGAATCCTACCAATGCCCCGGAAAAACTCCTCCGTATCATACTCGCCTCTATAAAAAATCCTGTTTGTCGCCTGGTCAAAAAAGTGTTTGATGGGCTGAAAAATAAAGGCCAAAATAAGTGCAATTGCAATATTCGCCGGGCTCAACCCTACCCCACTCGTCACATTACCACCGAAAAACACAAACGACACAGCATATGCAAGCAAAATATACACGCCAGCCATAGCTGCAATAGTTAGGCCGTAGCCAACTGATCGAATTGCAGCAAGACGAATGTCAAAGAGTCCGTGTCGAAAAACGCTTATATATAAGGCATAGACCGGTAATGCCATGATAAGAATCCCAGAATCTGTAATCTCAAAAGATCCCGTCATGGCCGGAGCAATAAATTGAGTGATAACAAGAACTGGCAGCGCTACTATTAATGCTCTTATTATAATTATAATCTGTCGACGATTTCGACTCCTTGCGCCTTTAAGCCCCAGTACTAATATAACTACAGAAGCTATTAGCTGCCCTATTAACAATACCCCATAGAGAGGCGCAAGAACCCCAAACTCGACAGCATATACATGTTCTTGAGGTGTCACCCCCGCTACCACCAGCGGGGTGGCCGAAAGAGCGCCCACAAAAATAACGAAAGGTGATATTATCCTTAGCCTTTTGACGACCTGCTCTACAGAAACCAACCTAACTACAAACCAGAGCAAAAAAAAGGAGGCGAAGTAGCTAAACATGAACACCAAGTAATTACCATAAAGAGAAACCTTATCGCCAAGACGTATATCATTACTCACGCATGCAGCAACAACCCATACCGCTGTAGACAGGGAGAATAGCGAGAATAAATGATTTATTCTACTTCTTTTATTCGTCAAGAAAACTACCAGCCCTAGAATAACGATAGCGACCGCAACAGAACTATTCAATACAAGGTAAAAGTCTCTCACTCTGGTATTAGTTTACATCAACTAGTTATTTTTTAAAACAACCACAAGGAACATTATCACCCTACTCGATATCACCACGAGCCTCACGAGCCTTGGTAGTGTAGCTCGCTGGCTCATTCGCACCAAACATACTAAGCGCTGCCACAGACACAAGATGCCTGTAGTATGAGAGCCGTGGGTGTAGTGTTTGTCCACTCCTGCCCGTGTATGCATCGTACCATCGTACCCTAGGCGCCCATGTCGGGTCTAGTGTTTTTTCGCCAACCCTCAATCTAGCCAGCTTAAGCACCTCTGCCTTGGCTATATCGGCGGCAACACCAGCACCTATCGCGTTAGACGGAAGCGGCGCCCCGTCCTTTATTGCCTGAAGAGTGGTTAGATCGCCGTAGGGCGGGAGATATGCCAAATATCTATCTGGGCTAATTGCTTGTTCAGCAATCTCATCCAGCGGTGCGAGTTCTCCTCCTTTGATACCCATCAACCTCTCGAATGTCATCTTGCTTTTTGGATCTATCACATAGCCTTGCCCAGCATACCCTATATACTCAACGGCTATTAAGGGAATTCCTTTTATTTCGTCACCTACCCTGTACGCACGGCGAGCTTGCCGAGCCAGCATTGTACCTAACTCGGGTCTCGTTAGTTCGAGGCCATTTAGAACTACGTCTACCCTGCGTCTTGAAAAAAACTCTTCAATATTGTCTGGATTAACACCCTCAGGATATACATCTATTTGCGCGTCCGGATTAATCGCAATAATGTCTTCTTTTAACACCTCTGCTTTGTTGCGTCCTAATGTGCTCTCGCGAGCGCCCTGTACACGGTTCATATTCACCCTATCAAAAGGCTCTGGGTCGGCTAGAACGAATCTCTGAACTCCCATTTGCGCAAGAGCGATACCAACTGCGTTTCCGGTACCCCCATTACCAGCTATTCCGACCGTCAAGCTACAGAGGCTTCTTTGCGTAGGCTCATTCCAAAATCCAAAATTCCTATAATGCTCCTCTGAATCAACCGTCCTCACGATGCCCTCTCCTATGCTTCGTTATTTATTATATTGTCGACATATAGCACTGGTCTATCTGCAGGCGGATTCGTCCCAAGCATCCTGCTAGACAACTCGCCAAGGGAGGGCAAATCTATCTCTACAGGCTGCTTTGTTGCATTGATGTCTAGAATGTATTTAGGTTCAGCCAATCCCGTAATCGGAACTCCTTGCTTAACAAACGCCTGAGTCAGCTTGGGAGTCATTAATCCAAACGCTTTATTATAGTTATTGCCATTTACATAAGTAAGTGCACTCAAGAACAGTGCCCATTTAATCATCGCCTGGGTCCTAGGTGTTTCATGTCGAGAAATAAGACGCCCCACCTCTACGCTGTTTTCAGGAATTACATTTTCCTCAAAATACTCAGGGAAATGTCGCTCTATAAAGAACGGTTCGGGATAAAGGTTATTTTTTTTAACTAGTCTCATATTACCTATCACCTTGGCAAACCCGCAAGTCGCTAAGCGCTCTAGGGTTATAAAGTGCACGGAGCGTAAGTCATCTTCATCTCGTTCTTTGCCGTCTGGATTTAGCTGAACATTCTTTAGAAACCCCATCTCTTCATAAACATTTGTGCGTAAACTTACGGCTCCTTTAAGCTCAGGACAATCATTATCTCCGAGAGACCCCGTAGTATCCACCCTTATTACAGCAAAACTTGACGATTCACCTCTAAAGGTGTTCGTTTCTACTATGGGGTTCGGTAATGCACTATAATTAGCCATGTCTTTATATATTAACATAGTTTACAAATGTAGTCAATATTTCCGTAGTAATTCACAACCTTTGCAACATAAACAAGCCTTGAGTTGGTATCAAAAAGATAGACGCTCTAAGCTGTAGGAGCAATAATCCAACAGAAAGAAGTCTACCCCATGGCCTATAACACAAGCATCCGAGTGATAAAGTAAGTTACTAACTTTTCTAGGGATACGCCGTATTATATCCGGATATCCTATCAACTCTAAACTTCCTCGTGCTTGAGCAATGACTGTGTGGTTGCACATTCGAGCTCTTTAACTTATGCTATACTGCTTATATGACTAAAATTGCAATTCTTGAAGATGATCCGACTATTAGCCAGATGTATCGGATGAAGTTTGAGTCCGAGGGGTTTGATGTGCGAATGGCGGCCAATGGCAGGGTTGGGATTGAAGTAGTAAAATCATTCGCCCCGGATATCATTTTACTTGATATTCAGATGCCTGAAATGAACGGCCCTGAAGCCCTACAAGGAATTCGCGCCCTAAAAGACCATCAAACAACACCTGTGGTTGTGCTGACGAACCTTGGAGAAGAAGAGGCGCCACCAGAGATGCGCTCACTTGGGATTCATAGCTATATTGTTAAGGCGAACTATACACCTCGTCAGGTAGTCGCCCATGTTAAGGAAGTTATTGATTCTACTGGTAGTGCAGCTAGTTAATCTTGCCTTTTTCCTGAGCAATCCTCTGACAGGCAGTGATGACATTGTCAAACAATGCAGCCACAGTCAGCGGTCCGACACCACCCCTCTCAGGGGTAATGGTGATATCTTGCCGTTCGCGCACGCTCGGATCAACATCACCAACAATCCTGCCATCCTCTGATGCAGTGCCCGCATCTACCACTACCGCACCCTCTTTAAGTAAGCCAGTCGTAATAATATGCGGCTGACCTGTCGCTGTTATTATTATATCGTACTGCTTAAGTTTTGTCAAGTCGTCATCTTTCTCAAACACTTCTGTGCTCACCCCAGAGTTGTTCAGTATTTTCTCTAGTGGCGCACCAACCAACCTACCCCTGCCAACGATTGCGACTTTTTTACCAGTCATTTCAATACCATAGCCCGCTAATAGCCACTGAATTGCTATTGGTGTAGCGGCATCATACTTACTATTCGGGTGTAAACCATCAACATCTTTTGCGGGGTCAACCGCTGCCAACACCTCATCGGTCCTATTTGTGTTGCTCAAGGGCAGCTGAACGATTATTGCCTGTGTGTCATCCCTGTTGTTTAATTCTTGTATTAGCGATAGCACCTTATCACTAGTCACCTGATAGATGTCCACGGAAATCAAAATATCTGCGCCGTATTGCTTTTTGAGCCGCATATACAGGTCTATGACGGGGTTGTTGACATCTGTAACGATCGCTAGTCTCGGAAAAACACCCCAGGCCTGCCTGAGCGCCCTGACCTGTTTGGCCTGTCGTTCTTTGATATATCCCGCCAGCTCTAATCCATTCAATAATTTCACCTATCTAGTTTAGCATATGCTATAATTTATTCATTAACTAAGGGAGGATGACGCAATGGGGTATGACGCAGCGCCGTACGATATGGTAGTAACTAGACCACCAATTGAGGCAGGGATGGATCCTGCCGTAGCGATAATATTAGTGCTAGTGTTTCTATCTTTCGCGATAATAGCCTATGCTTTCGGTGCAATATTCTTGGGTAAAGTATTCAAAAAAGCTGGCGTTAGTCCAGTGATCGCCTGGATTCCAGTATATAACAACTGGAAGATGCTCGAGATCGGCGGACAGCAGGGTTTCTGGGTGCTCCTGTATTTCATACCATTTATCAATATCGTTCCAGTTGTCTTTACGATTATGGCGGTACACAACATCAATAAAAAACTTGGTTTTGATACCTTGATGACACTGTTGGCCGTATTCTTTTCTTATATCTGGATTGTCGTTGCGGGGGTAACTAAAAACCCCTGGAATGATAGCCTGGGCAGCCCAAGGCGTGACACACCAACCATGCCACCAGCTTCGCCTCAAGGGCCAGGACAGCCATATCCACTACAGCAACCGTATCCACCAGTACAACCCCAGGAGCCAAAACAGCCATATCCACCGCAGGGATAATCTGATAATCCACAAGGGCGACCACGTCTTGAGGGGCATGGTCGCCTATGGTATAATCAAAGACGCTATTATAGCGGAGATCATAAAATAGCAAACATCCCTATTGGTCATGGCGGGCGTAGCTCAGTTGGTTAGAGCGTCGGGTTGTGGTTCCGAAGGCCGTGGGTTCAATTCCCATCGCTCGCCCCATGTATTGCATTTTCGAGTATATGTGCTATAATAGTAATATGGGCCAGTAGCTCAGCTGGTTAGAGCACCTGCCTCTTAAGCAGGGTGTCGAGGGTTCAAGTCCCTCCTGGCCCTCCAAAGAAAATACACCCTTCGCTTTTGTTGGGTGTATTTTCTTTTAGGCTATCGGTATGGGTTATATTTACTGTTGGAGGGCTCCCTGAACCCGGCAGAAGGTCGATTACTGGTTTGCTCAACTCTTGCGCCAGATCCGCCATCTAGCTGGGCTGTGTTATTGGATTGACCCTGTTTTGGTTTCGAAATCTCCATCCCGACTCGTCGCACCTCTCTCATCTGCTCTGCACGACCGACATGAGAAGCACTGTATCCGCGAACTATTTTCCGATTCTTATCAACTTCCTGCCTCTGAGAGAACGACAAGCCTCTCTGCCTCTTCGACACTGCCGCCAGGCGATCGGTTGACTGGACAGGTTCGACCTTATAACTACTGGTCATGCGGGCCAGCAGAGCTCGAGAAGTCAAGGGCTTGCCTGATTGATTCATCGACCTATTGGTGTGCCTCTTCTTCAGCGGCATCCGCCTCTGCTTTTGTCGCATGGACGGTGCCGAAAGGATGGTGCGCGGGTGCATAGATTGAATACATTTTCAGCGGCTCATCACCAATGTTGACAATGTTGTGCCATTTACCTGCTGGCACCAGAATCGCAAAATCGTCCTCTGCTTCTGCTTCGTAGGTTAAATCGTCAGGACCGTCTCCCATTACAACTTTAGCTCTGCCCTGCTCAATTCTCAGGAACTGATCCGTGTCATCATGAAGCTCCAGGCCAACCTCGCCACCAACCTCAATTGTCATTAATGTCATCTGCAAATATTGACCCGTCCAGGCTGCTGTACGAAAGGTTTGATTGTCAATAGTCAACTTCTCTATATCTACAACATAAGGTTGCTTTCCGTAATCGCTTGACATTAAACTATACCCTCCTTTGGATTGTTCTGTTTTAATTGTGGCACCCCGGGTAGGATTCGAACCTACGACCAAACGGATAGAAGCCGCTTACTCTAATCCACTGAGCTACCGGGGCGTGCCTATTCTCATTATATCATTAGTCTGTTACAATGAAACTAGTCGCGGGTGTAGTACAGCGGCTAGTATGCAAGTTTTCCAAACTTGAGACGAGAGTTCGATTCTCTCCACCCGCACCAATAATTATCAATTAATAATCCAAAAGGGCATCATGGGCTATTATTCAAAAAACGACACTGATAACAACAAGACGCATGCAATTGAAATTGACGACGCTTCAGAATTTTACAACGCAATTGACCGATCTGCGCTAACTAGGCAACTTTCAGACACTCGACCATATGTCTACTGGACGATGGAGATTTATGACAAATCAAACGGAATTAAAGGCGGTGGTGGGCTTGGAGTCCTGGCTGCTGACACTCGCCGAGTAGCCGAACAGCTGGAGGTGCCATTTGTTGTCGTTACGCCCTTTTATCGCACGGAGTCGCACCAGTCTATTACCAACCTGACTCAGACAGAATATAGCGAGAAAGTGTCGCCACAAGATTATGGATTTGTGCATATTGACGATGTTACGGTCTCTACCGCTGGCGCTCCTGATGCAGTCTTAAATATATTCCAAAAAACCCTCGGCTCCACGCAGTTTGTCACAATTTCTGAGTCCAATTTTGGTCATCTGTACGAGGGCGAAGGTAGCGGCAATCACCGTCTGTACCAAGAGGTGGCTCTTGGATTTGGTGGCTACAAGGCCCTAAAGCGCATTGGCGTAAAGCCCGCAGTGATCCAGCTCAATGAAACCGCAACCATCTTTGCCGCCCTCGCTCGCCTGGATGAGCTATGTTCCAATGGCATGAACCTGTATGAGGCGATTGTTTATGTCAGAAAACACACCCTTTATACCAATCACACGCTACTTCAGGCCGCTGAGCCAGAGTTCCACATATCACAATTTGAGAAACTAGTCTTCCCGAACATCAAGTCCAGCGCCGTCAAGCATTGGGTGCGTGAACAGTTTACGCATGACATGCTCCGACCAAACATGCTTGCCATTGAGCTGACTGAGGCAAAAAACGCCGTCAGTAAGCTCCATGCTCGAGTGGCAAACTTCCGCGATCGCAATAATGAACGAGTGAAGTTTCACGCTGTCACTAACGGTGTAGACATGGAGACCTGGGTGCTTCCAGAAATCCTGGAGATGTATCGGGAGCGAGGCATTATTGACAAATTCAGCCTTCCAACCGACGATTACCTGAACAAACTGACACAACTGGATATTCGCACAATTCGTGAACTCAAAAAGCTGGGACGACAAGAGCTGAACAATGTATTGGCTCATCGTAAAGACCAATACGGAAACCCTATCAACTTGCCTGAAGATGCGATGGTATTTGACTTCAAGAGGCGATTTGCTAACTATAAACGACCGTACTTGCCATTTGAGAGAATAGACACTCTCAAGCAAATTCTGGTTGATAACAACGCGCACTACCTACTGGCTGGTAAGGTACACCAGGGTGACACGATTATGTATCAGCGGCTACTTGATATCCTCAGGACGATTGATCATGATCCAATTCTTCGCGAACGAGTCCACTACCTGCAGGATTATGATGAGGAGCTTGGCCGTGCCATGTCAATTGGCGCCGATGCTGCTATCAATGTGCCGATTATTGGCCTGGAGGCTTGCGGTACATCGTGGGAGAAGGACATCGCTAATCTGAAGCTACTCATTTCTACTAGTGATGGTGGCGTAGCAGACATTCAACCAATCGCCTGCCTGGAGGTAACTGGCAACACCTATGAGGCTGAGGTTTCATCGCTTTACAGCAACATGCACAAGGCTTCGCAAATTGTCCGTGACGACCACCTCCTAGAACAGAATGTTCGCCGACAACTTAGCGAATATCTACCGATTATATCTGGCGCACGAATGCTAAAAGATTATCTGAAGTTCCTTTTCCCGCAGAGTAAGTAATCTACTCGTTAACAACTTCAATTCTTGCACCTAAGGTATTGAGCCTGGTTGCCAGCTCTTCATAGCCTCGGTTTATTGAGTAGACATCTCGCAAAACTGACACACCAGGAGCAGCCAGCATGGCCAAAAGAATCACGACAGATGGACGAAGAGCGGGAGGAGTAACAACATCAGCAGGCTTCCATTTTGTGGGACCGGTTATGTATACCCTGTGAGGGTCGACTAGTTCAATTTGCGCATTCAACTTAGACAGCTCTGTGAAGTAAATCGCCCTGTTCTCATAGCTCCAGTCATGAACCAAAGTTCGACCTTCAGCCATGGTGGCTATTAGTCCCAGAAACGGCAAATTGTCCATGTTTATGCCAGGAAATGGCAGGGCATGCAATTTGTCTTTGGCAGCAATCAACCTAGAATGCTTAAGGGAAATATCCGTCAGCCTGGTGCGGCCATTGTCAGCAAAGTATTCATCACTAAGCTCAAACTGTAGGCCCATAGTTGATAGCGTCGCTAGCTCTATCTCCATAAACTCTATTGGCGCTCGTTTTATCGTGATCTCTGAGCCGGTCACTACTGCTGCTGCGACAAAACTCATTGCTTCAATTGGGTCCTCACTTGGATAGTACTCAATATTTTTATTAATAACCTTGCGACCAGTAATTCTCAAGGTTGTCGTTCCGATGCCCTCAATCTTCACTCCTAGTTTTTCCAAGAAAAAACAGACATCTTGTACCATGTAGTTCGGACTGGCGTTCCGAATGATCGTGGTGTGCGGAAAGAGCGCCGCAGCCATAACAACGTTTTCTGTCGTTGTATCACCTCGCTCAGTCAGGAGGATCGTTTTGTCCCCTGCACTCGGTGCAACTGTCGCATGATAATAATCAGTCTCCGCCTGAACTGACAATCCGAATACAGATAGTCCTGTCATGTGCGGCTCAACCGTTCGCTTACCCAAATTGCAACCACCTGCAAATGGCAATCTGAAGTCGCCGTACTGATGAAGGAGGGGGCCTAAAAACATCAAGACAGTGCGCGTCTTTTTGGCTGCCTCAATGTCCATATCATCCAGCCTCAACTTGGCAGGCGGCGTAATCTCCAGATCGTTACCCTCCAACCAGCGTGTCTTTACTCCAATACTATTTAAGACTTCTATTATACGGTTAACCTCTTCGATTCTGGCCACTTTACGGAGCGTTGTCTTGCCTTTGTTGAGCAGGCTCGCGCAAAGCAGTCCAACTGCGGCATTCTTTGATGTCTTTACACTGATGTCGCCGTGCAGCTCGACCCCACCATGCACTCTAAAATTTATCTTACTAGATGTGTTGATGGTTACTATGCTATGGTCCAAAGCATCAGAAATTCGCGCCAGCATCTCCAGGCTGATATTCTGTTTCCCGCTCTCGATACGATTGATGGCGCTCTGGCTGGTCCCCAGAGACTCTGCCAACTGAGCTTGAGTCAGGTTGCGATGAGAGCGACCCTGAGCAATCAGGTTACCAATTTTTTGAAGATAATCATCTGTTTTCATATGCTTATCATATCATGTATGATATAGCCGATCAACTTAGCGCTTTTAGCTGATACGGTGTATACTAATCATAAGAGCAGGTAGCAAGAAGGGGGATTAGTATGAAGGACGAGACAGTGGCTCGGCTTATCAAAGCGGAGGAACAGAGGCAGAAGAATGTGATCGAGATGATTCCCAGTGAGAACTATGTTTCAGATGATGTCCTGGAAGCGCTGGGGAGTGTTTTTACGAACAAGTACTCTGAAGGCTATCCTGGACGACGATATTATGGTGGCCAAGAGAATACTGACCAAATTGAACAATTAGCCATTGACCGCGCTAAGCAGCTGTTCGGAGCAGATCATGCCAATGTCCAGCCACACTCGGGCGCTCAGGCCAATGAGGCGGTTTATTACGCTTGGTGTGAACCTGGTGATACGATTATTGCCATGGATTTGGGGCATGGCGGTCACCTCACCCACGGCGCGCCCGTAACTCGAAGCGCAAGGGAGTATAATTTTGTGCGGTATGGTATGAAGGATATTAAAACTGGAGAGATTGACTACGACGAAATCCGCAATCTTGCCCTGAAACATAAACCGAAAATCATACTGGCTGGCTTTTCGGCATATCCTCGCGAGCTTGACTATGCAAAATTTGCCAAAATCGGCAACGAAGTCGGAGCCATGCTGATGGCCGACATGAGTCATATTGCTGGGTTAATTGTTGGTGGAGTCGCAGAAAATCCATTTGATTATGGATTTCATGTTATCACCACGACAACCCACAAAACGCTGCGAGGACCGCGGGGTGGACTGATTTTAAGCAAAGGTATTGTTGGCAATCCACTGAAGCGCCCAGACAAAACACTGGAGAATCTGCCGACACTGATTGATCGTGCAGTGTTCCCCGGCACCCAAGGGGGTCCGCACATGCACACGATTGCGGCTAAAGCTGTTGCGTTTGGCGAAGCCCTAAAACCTGAGTTCAAGGAATATGCCAAGCAGGTCGTCAATAATGCAGCCGTTCTAGCTGAGGAGTTAAAGGGTGGAGGCTTGAATCTAATCACTGGAGGAACTAGTAATCACCTAATCTTAGCTGATGTTCATGGTAGTTTTGGAATTGACGGCAAGGAGGCTCAAGAGCGCTTGGAAAAAGCTGGAGTTACTGTAAATGCCAACTCCATCCCTGACGACCCATTGCCACCATTCAGGCCAAGCGGGATTAGACTAGGTACGCCAGCGCTGACAACTCGTGGGTATAAAGATTCCGATATGATAGCTATTGCACAAAAAATCATATCCGTTTTCAAGTGATGCATTGTCGCAGCATTCAAAAAACACCCCCTGAAGGGGTGTTTTTGCTTTTTGCCTAGGATATCATGAGGCAAGTGTTAATCTGACAATGCAGTACCAGCTTCGCCAACCAAGTCACCTGTGTTAATCGACTTGGCGGCTTTGTCGGTGAAGTTCCAGTAGGTAATAGTAAATCCTGTTGTGCCGTGGGGCTCAACCCGCACCGTCTTCGGGGTAGACGAGGCAGAGACTGACGATGCGAATATAATATCTGAAGGCAGCTTGGCTACAGCAGGGTCAGTAGTAGAGGATCCGCTGCAAGGTGATGTCGTCACTCCTACACCAGAAGTAAACTCTGCCTTGCAAACCGGAAATCGACCATGGGAGCCGTTAAAAGTCATGGCGACATCCTTAACCGCCTTAGCACTTGCTTGTGCCGTAGCAGTTTTTGCCCTTGCAGTAATGCTGGTGTATGCAGCGATTGATATGGCTGCCAGAATGCCAATTACGACAATGACGATAAGTAGCTCAACGATTGTAAAGCCTCTTTGTTTGCTTTGAGAAATCATTTCTGATCTTCCTCCTGATATTGGTTATGTTGGTTAATAATCGAAGCGTAGAACAAACAACTACAGACGACCGCTGTCAAGGCTTAGATGCAAGGTCGAGCTTGCTATTCCGTATGCTACAAAGACGCTCTATTTAGAGCCTCTTTGTAGCATGTATCTCACTAAGTAAGTTCCCTGTTCTATGAATTGGCTAGAGCTGTACCAGCGTCACCTGGAGTCTCGCCTACTGTCATGGTCTTAACAGTTCCAGAGAAGTCCCTGTAGGTAATAGTGAAGCCGGAGATTGGCGAGCCGTGTGGCTGAACTGCAACCGTTTTTGCATCAGTAGTACTTGTTACAGCTGAGGCTGCGGCGAAAGTTATGTCAGATGGCATCTTAGCTACGACCCCATCAGTGGTTGCACCACCACAGGAGGTTGATCCAGCACCAGAAGTGAACTCAGCCTTACAGGTCGGAAATCGACCATGTAGTCCGTTAAAATTCTGGGCGACATCTTTCACGGACTTGGCTGCAGCCTGCGCATTTGCGTTATTTGCCCTTGCAGTAATGCTGGTGTATGCAGCGATTGATATGGCTGCCAGAATGCCAATTACGACAATGACGATAAGTAGCTCAACGATTGTAAAGCCTCTTTGTTTACTTTGAGAAATCATTTCTGATCTTCCTCCTGATATTGGTTATGTTAATACAGTGATGATTATAGCAAGTAGATGCGACTGGTGCAAGTTTTTTATTTAATGTTTGCAGACTGGGCATACATGCTAGCAGTGTATTCTACTGTGCGCCCACCAATCTTTCGGCCTACAGATAGCGAGGCCAGAGCGACGCTAGGGTTTGCCGTTGAGGAGGCTGGGTAAGTCACGGTCATCGCAAGCGGGTCAGCATTTTTAATGAGCACTTCAGTTCCATTTTTCTGCCAGACAGTGGAACTGGCGGCACAGGCGCCCATGATCACCTCTCTAGTTAGGGTGTCATCCTGTTTTTGGTAACGGACTTGGTAGGTTGCCGCCTCGAGAGGCGAAATTCCACCAGTAGCTACACTACAATCGCTCGCCCTGATCAAACTCCTCGATGGATTAAGCGGGTTCCTGTCTGTTGCAAAGGCAGTTAAGACAAGGTTGGTTGTGCTGCCATCGGTGGCGCTGTCAATTGATTTGCTGTTTTTTATGTCTTGTTCGATCATGTCAAGAGTTGTCAAGACATCTATTCGAACTTTTGAACGACCCTGAGACCTGAGAGATATATTGGCAAGGTAGAGCACAGAGGCGATGATGGTGCCTATTAACAAAATGATTAGCGGCATGATTATGGCTACCTCTACCAGGGTGAATCCTGGTTTATGGCGCGACGAATATCGCATGCGTGACCTTTCTTTTTGGTGAATCGCTACCATAGGCTATTTCAACCGTTACCCGTACAGTATCACTGCCTGTTACAGGCTTACATCGGTAAATCCTGCCGACAGGACTCAACGCCTTAATCTCACTCATCTGTTCGATATTGACCGTTGATTGACGAGGACTGGTGCATGATTCAGTTATCACCGGGTCAAACGGAGGGCGATCCATCCGTAATATCCGATATGCAACGCTACTAACTTCAGCCATCTCTCGGGCATTACCGGCCTGCAGATTGACTGCGTTATATAGTTGATAGCCGCTCAAGATAAATAGAGCTCCAATAAACAGCGTGACGATCAACTCTGTTGTTGTGATTCCCTGCTGTACTCTCATCTGCGCTTTCCCTCGGTCATTACCACTGACGACCCGCTCTCCTTGACATGATACAGCTTAAATGACCGACAGCCGTCAATTGCACCGCTCTGGATTAGCGCAACTGTACACAACCTTGAGTCATCAAAACGAGTGATGGGTACGTATATATAGCTATTGATTCCAATAGCAGCATCAGTTAGTTGCGAATTCAGTACGGTATTATTGATCTTGCAGACTTGTGGTGATGAGGTTGATCCAGCACCACAGACCGCATGAGTAATACTGCGTAAGCTCTGGGAACTCTGACCCGGCGCCCTGAGGGCATCCTCCTCCAGTTCGTTAACTACCTCATTAGGGATGCTAAATCCAGATGAAATAGTCCCAGCCACGGGAGGATAGCTCCCCTGTGGTTTAATTAGGTTGTTGCTCGAATCTCTAATCTCTTGCGAATGCATGGTCTCGATATTCATCGCCAGGGTATCAATGTCTGCGGTTCGCTCTTTGTCACGAGCACTTGCCTGCATGCCTCTAATGCCCACGACACTAACTGTAAGTAGCGAAACGAGCACCACCGTAACTACGATCATCTCAACTATCGTAAATCCATTCTGCTTAAGCATACTGCTATAATAACCCTCTGCGGTCTATTATTGCAAGTTTTATGTAAGCTCTAGAGGCTCCTGTTCCAGCTGAATCTGGAACATGTCGTATACCTTTTGGATAATATCAGCTCGAGCTGCCGCAAGATCGGCGCAACTAGTCGCTGATTCATTCACTAAAACTAGAGCATTTTTGTCATGTATACGCATCCCGTGTAGTAACTGCCCCTTGAGGCCCACCTGTTCGATCAGCCAGCCAGCTGACACCTTGTGCTCGCCGTCAGGCATGCCATAACTAGGTATCTCAGGAAACTGCTCCTTTATTCTTGAGAACTGCCAATCTTCAATGATTGGATTCTTAAAGAAAGAACCTGCGTTGGGTCGCTCGCTGGGGTTGGGTAGTTTTTCTTCACGAATAGCTATCACTGCATCGCGGATGAATTTTGGCGTAAAGACCGTAATCTTATGCTCATCAAGGTACTTCTGGAGCGCTGCATAAAAAGGCGGTTGCGGCGCAGCATAATATAGCTTAATAGTGATGCTTATGATGCAATACCTCCCCGTCTCATCGCCACGAAATACGCTGTGTCTATATGACAAGCCACATTCGGCTGCAGGCATTACCGTCACCGCCTCAGTATGGCTATCGTAGGCCTCAAGCTCAACCAGGACATCAGACAACTCCTGTCCGTAAGCGCCGATATTCTGAACTGGTGCAGCCCCTGCTGTTCCTGGAATGCTTGATAGCGCCTCAACGCCACTCAAGCCCATGTCGACAGTCTTTGCAACCACCTCATCCCACACCTCTCCAGCGCCAATTTTTATAGTTACGGCGGACTTGTCGTCTGAGATAATCTCAAATCCTTTAATGCGATTTAGCAAAACTATCCCGTCAAACCCCTCATCGTGAGCGATAACATTACTGCCGCCACCTAGCACAAACACCGGTAGACTCTGCTCTTTAGCATTGCGGTAAACCGTGCCAATCTCATCTGCTGTCGTTACGGGAATCATAAACCTGGCGCTACCACCCAGGCGCATGGTCGTATAGCCTGCTAATGAAATGGCTGTATGAACATCCATGGGTATTACTATATCACACTCGTAAACTGTTCCTGGATTCCCAATCCGCTCAGGATGTGCTATAGTTTATTGCAGTATGCACCCGTAGCTCAGTGGATTAGAGCATCTGTCTTCGGAACAGAGGGTCGTAGGTTCGAATCCTTCCGGGTGTACCAAGCTCAATAGGCCAGCGCATAGCTGGTCTTGTTGGTTATTTTGACATCATCACTACCTAATTCGAGCCGTCCCCAACACTTGCCCGAACTTGCTCTGCTGTGATAATGGTGGTTGAACCGGGTGCTACTGTGCCAGCGAGCAATTGTTTGGCAATAGTGTTCTCAACAGCCCTTTGGACAACCCGTCGCATCGGCCTAGCCCCCAACCTAGGGTCGTACCCAGCATCCACCAACAATAGCCTACCCTCCGGCTCAACCGCGACCTGGATTTTTTGTGGTGCTAGCGTCTCGTTTACGCCCTTGATAATCAGATCCAGTACCTGTAGCAACTCCTCCTTGCCAAGTGGACGAAACACAACCATTTCATCAAAACGATTCAGAAACTCTGGGCGGAATATGTTTGTGTTGATCAGCTCGCTAACAAACTGGTCCTCAAACTGCTCCAGCTGATATCCCCGGTTAATATATTCATTAATCCGCTCCGCGCCTGCGTTTGTTGTAGCGATAACAATTGCATCTCTAAAGCTGATTTCACGGTTTCTTTCATCTCGCAAGATCCCCTCGTCTAAAAGCTGAAGCAATGTTGTCAAGACCTGAGGGTGGGCTTTCTCAATTTCGTCCAAAAGAACTACGCTAAATGGCCGCTTGGACACCTGCGCGGTCAGGCTTAAAGGGTCATCTGCACCATCAGCGATAATCCTTGCGACATCCTCAACCCTAGCAAACTCATTCAGGTCAAGACGGATAATGTTATCCTCGCCACTAAAATACACATCCGCCAGGGCCTTGGCTAGCTCAGTCTTGCCCACCCCGGTTGGCCCAAGAAACAAGAAAGTGCCAATGGGTCGATTCTGATTCCTCACACCAGCACGAGCTCGACGAATAGCATCACTCACCACAGAAACCGCCCGCGTCTGGTTAATCATGCGCTCATGAATTAAGCTTTCAAGATTTAAGAGCTTATCTTTTTCTTCCTGCGTATCAGGAGCGGCAATCTTAATGCCCATTGCCTGCTCCGCTGCTTCATAAACTGATTGCTGCGTAACCAATCCTTCTTGCGCGCATTGTGCCGATGCTTCTAATATCTTCAGCGCCTTGCCAGGCATGGCTAGGTCTTGCACATACCTATCAGCTATGCGATAAGCCTCCGTAATAGCTTGGTACATATAGGTAACCTTGTGTCGGTACTCCAGGCCAATAAGCTGGTCACGCATGATGTCAAATATATCAAGCTCGGTCATAGTGGGGATATTCAGGGTATTAAGTGCATGTGCAAGTGCAGAGTTTCGCTGAGATATTTGCAAAAATCGCTGCTCATCCATGGTTAAGATTATCCGTAGCCTACCAGCCTCTAAGATTGGCAGTAAGACATTAGAAAGGTCAACCGAACCTACGCCCTCCTCAAAAAACAGCTGGGCATTGTCCAGGCAAAGGATAATATTCTTTGCCAAGTAGGCTTCGTTTAAGATGTGTGTAACTAGCCCTTCTAGCTCCCCGCGACCTCCAGCCTGGCTGATTAGTGAAGAGGCGTCAAGCGTATAGATCTGTTGGTAAAGTAGTTTTTTGGGTACATTTTGATGCCCATCAATTAACATTTCAGCAAATGCCGCCACGATCGTTGATTTGCCTGAGCCGTCCGGACCAACTAATGCAATATTCTGCCTTCCATCAGAACCAAAAACACCCATCAAGCGATCAAGAGAGGTGCTGTGGATATCAGTCTTGGTCATAATTGTCCCACCACTTACCTGCATGGACAGATTTTGAGCAAAACGAGCTAGCAATGGCGTCCAACCAAACGACCAGTCTCTCGCTATCCCCCCTGTGTTTAGCGACTTTTCACCAAATTGCTCAACCATCAATTTAATCCGCTCATACCAGCGAATACCTCTTTCGACATCGGCCATGTCAATACGAAGGCTTGCCAATAAACCCTCGTGCTCAGGGAACTGCTCGACCAGCGCCGCCGCCATGACTGCTCCAGTGATTTTCGGGCTACCACTCCTCTGCCAAATATCCAGGGCAGACTGCCACAAAGGGGTGGTGGCGACGGGGTCTTCACTGGCAATGTTATTTATAAAATTTGGTGTTAGCCCCAGACGCACGGCCATAAACTGACCGGCTCGCGTCTCGCCAACCTTTTCAGCTATCTGGCGGGGTGTGGGATTTCTTGGTAGCCTACCCAGTATATCTGCTGACAGGATGTCATCCATAGTTTTTGCGGGCTGATTAATCGCCATGGTACGCAGGTCGCCCTTCCACCAAATGGCTAGCATTCCGACTGGTGCTGACAAGCTCACAATAAACCAGCCAAAACTATTACCCTCGATTAGCAAAACAGCTCCCAAGAGTATTGGCAAGGGTATTAATAGATAGACAATAAACATCCAGGCCTTTCCAAATCTCTTTGTAAACCTGGCCTTTTGGGAGCGAAGGCTGTGGTAGTTTATTTCTGGCGCTATTTCCATGGCATCACTCCACCTAGCCACATGACAGCACCTAAAATCGGTAAAAAGGGCAGGACCGACCAAATGACGATACTACAAAGCATCCACAGTGACCTTAGCCCAATCACAACTACCGCGATGGCTATTGTGATGGTGCGAATTGTTGCGCCCACCATCCTTGAGAATGACCGATCCAAGAAGGCCTGAAACTGAGCTGGCAAGTTGTTACCAGTGTCACTCGCAGAGATTTGCTTAAAAGGATTGAATAGTGTCTTGAGCAGGAGTGTAATTGAAAAGAAATCTATTGTTCGCAGTACGCCGATATAAGACCTTTTTATATGCCGTAGCCAGCCGCTACCATACCACCACTGAAAAATTCCCACCAAGAACATGGCTATATTGTACCCCAAATGGTATTATAAATAAACAGATGGTTCGTCAATATCTCAGCCCTGCTTTAGGAAAATTCGTACAACAAATAGCCAGCCTCCGCGGTGGCGGCTCTGCGCTACCTGGGTTGATTGTTGAGAAAACTGACCCTAGATTTATTACACGAACATTAGACCAATTGCCACTAGGAGTCGTGATAGTTAGCGGCACTAATGGTAAAACTACGACCACAAAGATCGTGGCTGAACTGCTGGAAGGTCAGGGCCTAAAAGTGTTCACGAACAGTACTGGTAGTAATTTTGTTCGCGGGGTAATTGCGGCTCTGCTGCGTAAAGTGTCGTTATCGGGCAAGCTTGATGCGGACATCGCAATTCTGGAGCTGGATGAGGCGCATGCTATTCGTTTTATCCAAAAAGTACCACCAGCACACTGTCTGCTGCTGAATGTTATGCGCGACCAACTGGACAGATTTGGAGAGATTGACTACACCGCACAGCTATTAAAGTCTATCGCTGTCGCCACCACAGTGAGCGTAACTCTCAATCGTGAAGACTGGCGAGTACGAGAAATTGCCAAACAACTAGGTAGCACTGTGTCGGTGCAATATTTTGGAGTGTCAGACGAGCTCAAACTAAATTTCCCAAGCGATGACGAGCTTTATGGCGACAAAGCCAAGCCTACGAGCACGGCGGTAGACGTTGAGTTGACGAAAACATCAGACGGGATTGCCTCTTTTACGATTGATGGAGTACTGCATAGCACGGAGGTGGCAATTAGTGGTGCCTATAATCTTCTAAATGCCGCGGCGGCATTAGCGACAGTACGACAAGTACTTGGCAAAAAAACCAATACCCAGTCGTTGATATCTACCCTTTCTGGCATTGCACCCGCTTTCGGAAGGGGTGAAACGATTTCTGTTGGCGGTCAACCATTGGATATCATTCTCGTTAAGAACCCTAGCGGCTTTCAGCAAGCTCTAACCTCCTTTTCATCACCAAATCATGCAACCATGCTTGCAATTAACGACAAGTATGCCGATGGACGAGATGTGAGCTGGTTATGGGATGTCTCATTTGAGAGCTTGCGCAAATCTGGCGTGTCGCATATAGCCGGATCTCGCGCCTACGATATGGCCCTGCGACTATTATATGACGATATCCCCTACCAGCATGTGGCGCCAGATGTAATAGCTAGCTTGACTGAATTTATCAGCTCACACCCTGGCACTCCAAAGCGCATTTACTGCACCTATACCGCCATGTTGGCTATTCACAAAGAACTATCGGACTATACCCAAGAGAAAGGGCTTAAGTCATGAGTCGTCAGATAAAAATCCTGCACCTATATCCCAAAGACATGAATATGTACGGCGATCAGGGAAATGTCCTGGTGCTCAAAAAGCGGCTTGAGTGGTGTGGCTACGATCCGGTGGTTATTGATTACAACATCGGCGATAAGTTGCCTAAAGACATCAATATCGTAATCGGTGGTGGTGGCCAGGATAGCGGACAACAAAAAATCCAGGGTGATTTATTAAAAATCGGACCCGAACTCAGGCAGCTGGCCGATAACGGCACTCCGATGCTCGTTATCTGCGGCTTATATCAGTTATTCGGGCATTTTTTTGAGACCAGCGAGGGCAGTCGCCTCCAGGGAATTGGCCTATTGGACATGGAAACCTTTGGGCAAGACGAAAGGATTGCTGGGAATATAATAACGAGTTCTGATGAGTTTGGGGATATTGTCGGATATGAAAACCACAGCGGTCAAACATTCCTGGGTGTAAACGCCAAGCCTATGGCTAAGGTGAGGCTTGGGGTGGGCAACAATACCAAAGACAAGCATGAAGGCGCTCGTTATCGTAATGTTATTGGTAGCTATATCCACGGGCCTCTGCTCCCGAAAAACCCGAAGATTGCTGATTGGCTGATTGGACAAGCAATAAGCCAACCCTTGGCTCAGCTGGTTAGCGATTTGCCCGATAAAAAACTGGTTGAGCTAGCCCGCGATGCGACCCTCAAGGTCTCTCGCTAGCAGTATTGTTGTTTGCTATTAGTTCATATGTATCCACGACCTGCTTATCCATCACGACTGTGTCGGTCAGCCGATAGCGACTGTCGGGTGCAAAAAGCGCTCCGCTACCAGTCCAGTGCAGATGCACCACTTTGGCCTGTTTTACCTCGCTTGGATGTGCAATTCTTTTGTTTGAATTATGCAAGATAGCATAACCACCAGCACGGGCAATGTTGTCTTGTGCAAAAAATCTTAAATCGCAATCATCATAATAGAAAGTGCTATCAATATAGGTATATGGGTCGTCGGCAACGATCAGGGTATCGCCTCCGCACTGAATAGTTTTCCGTAGCAAATGTGTTTGCGGTCGTTGCATCCGCTCAAAATTAAAATTGCCGGTATTGAACAGGTTTGTTGTGCCGAGTATTAGTAGGGCAATTATCGCCCCATATATAACCACCATTTGATGTAGTTTTGGCTTTAGACGCACCCAGTACAACCCCAGTATTGCACCTAGTAGCGCGTAAAAGAGTATTGCTATATGTGCGATGTAGCGAACGATATACATGGGCTCCCTGGGGGGCAATGATGTAGCAGCAAAAAACAGGACTGGAACGACTACTAAACTTACCATTAACATCAACGATGTCTTTTGCTTTTTCGGCAAGCTCTTAGCCACCCTGGTGGCGATAAGTGCCATAGTCGCCATTACGCCAGCCAACAATAATGACAGCCAACCGCCAACTCCCCATTCTGGGGTGTACACAAGCACCATTGTAATCATATCGATTGCCTTTGTTAAGGTTACTTCGCTCCCCATCCCTGGCAGTGCCGAGTTCATCATCTGGTGAAGAAAGGTTGATATATATGGCAAAAATAGCAACACTGCAATAGCAAATGCATGTAGCCATGGCCACCTCCTGACAGGTTCAGCTTTTTTGTCCTTAATGTAAACCCATGCCAGCCACGCGAAGTGAGCCAGCCATACCACTACTGTCATGTACAGGGTATACATGCCTAGAGCGACTAAAAATGCATATGCCCACCACCAAGCCTTAAGCTTGCTAATCTGCGCCCTCACCAGGACATAGGTGGCCGTTGCGCCAATCAGAGAAGCGAGGGCATACATACGCACCTCATAGCCGTACCTAAGCGCAAATGGAGCGAATATTATAATTGGGACGACTAGCAACGCTACCCGTGTACCAAACAGCCTACGGACCAACATTAAGGTCACCACAGCCGACAACCCCATCAGCAATGCACTGAGCGACCTAAGGGACAGCTCGCTAAAACCAAACATGACTGCCCATGCTTTTAGTAGTAAGTAGTATAGTGGCGGATGCGCGTCAACAGCTGTCAGGGACAGCAACTCGCCAATAGGCTGTCTTGCGAGGAGAATCGAGTACCCCTCGTCAAACCAAATTGGCTGACCGATAGACATCACCAATGCCAAGATGGCGACCAACAACCCCGTAGCCAGTAGCAGAATCCACCAATATCTCGCCCTTAATCCATTAGCCAGCTCTTGCATTCTTTTAATTATACCTTAAAAAAACGAATTTAATACCACTGGTAAAACAGTACTCACTGGTGTATAATCCGATTAGTAAACACCTATCGGGGTGTGGCGCAGTTGGTAGCGCGCGCGGTTTGGGACCGTGAGGCCGAAGGTTCGAGTCCTTTCACCCCGACCAAGTAAAAACCTGCTTATCTAGGCAGGTTTTTACTTGGTGATAATTAAAGTCAGCTACTACTTGGCGAACTCAATGGCGCGAGTTTCACGAATGACATTTACCTTTATAGTGCCTGGATATTGCATAGTGCTCTCAATTTTGGTAGCGATATCGCGGGCCAGTTTAATGGCCGAAAGATCATCAACTGATTGGTTGTTAACGATGATTCGCACTTCACGACCAGCCGAGATAGCATATGCCTTATCAACACCACTAAAGCTAGTCGCGACATTTTCAAGGTCGCGCATTCGCTCAGCAAAGTTTTCGGCTGAAACATTTCGTGCACCAGGACGAGCCGCTGAGGCGGCGTCACAAACCCTGACAATCAGCGCCTCTGGGGTCGTCGCATCAATATCATCGTGATGGGCCTCAATAGCATGAACGATCCGCTCGTCCATGCCGTATTTGCGCGCCAGCTCCGCACCAATATGATGGTGCTTACCTTCAATCTTATGCGTTACAGCCTTGCCGATATCATGAAGCAGTGTAGCAATCTTGGTTATTCTGACATCTGCGCCAATCTCCTCAGCAATCATGCCCGCCATAGACGCCATCTCTGTACTGTGCTTCAGAACATTCTGACCAAAAGAGGTGCGGAACTTTAACTCACCAAGCAGCTGGAGCATTTCTTTAGGAATACCAACCACACCAGTTTCACGCATAGCGTCCTCACCAGCCTGCTTGACCTCTTTATCGATCTGTTTCTGCGCCTTAGCGACCACCTCTTCAATCCGAGCCGGATGAATTCGTCCATCCTTCATCAACATTTCTAGCGCGATCCTCGCTACCTGTCGACGAACAGGGTCAAAACTAGACAGAATGATCATGCCAGGGGTGTCATCAACCATAATGTCAACACCAGTCGCTCTCTGCAGAGCTTGAATATTGCGGCCTTCTTTACCGATAATTCGGCCCTTCATTTCTTCATCGGCCAGCTTGACTGCGGTGACCGTGCGCTCAGCAGTTACATCGCTACTCATGCGCTCCATGGCGGTCAATAGGATTAGCTGTGCCCGCTCTTCAGCATCATCAACGGCTTCCTGTTGTAATTTTGACACCAATACCGTAAGGTCGTCTCTGATATCCTTCTCGGTCATTTGCATCAATTTTTCAGCAGCGTCTTTTTTCTTTAGTCCAGCAATCTTTTCTAATTTTTCTTGCTGACGCGAACGAATATCACGAATCTCTGTCTTGAGCGACTCAAGCTCGTCTTCCTGTAAACGCATCTTTTCGGACCGTTTGTCTAATTCATCTAGTTTTCGATCGAGGGACAGCTCTCGGTCAGACAGGCGTGCTTCTGTCTTTTTCCACTCCTTGCGCCGCTCATCCTCAAGCTTAATCGCCTCATCTTTAGCCTTGAGCACAATATCACTAGCCTTGCTCTTGGCGGCAGCGATGTCTCTGTCTATTTTATTCTTGCTGCTAGCCTGCTTAGTTCGTTGATATCCAACAAACCCGCCCACACCAACAGTAGCCCCGACTGCCACGGCTAATATAATCTCTATCATTCTACTCCCTTTCTCGAGCGCCCCTAGTGCGCATTCATCATACTAAAATCATTATCAGAGGCGTCAATTGTATTAAAATATTCATCAGAGCCGCACAAAACGGACCAATACTAGTGTACCATAATCTCCAACTATTCTATATAACCTTGCGTTCACTTCACCCTGCTGGCTGAGTGATATGCGCCTCGGAGCCATATAGGGGTAGGACCATCTTATCATTTCGTCCACTATCCAGCCCAGCCAGCGCCTGCTCTCGCCAAGAGTCGCCGCTCTCGCCTACTATTGGTATTTTCAGACCATCAGCCAGTGCGTTAGCTACCGACAGCCCTATTCTCAGTCCCGTGAAACTGCCTGGCCCACGCAACACTCCGATGCCCTTGATGTCCTGGATGTCCGCATCATTTTCTTTCAGTCTGTCAGTCAAATAACCCAATATGTGTCGCGACAATTGACGACCGGCCTCCCATTCATACTCTCTGGTATCACCATTAATTATCAGTGTTATACAGAGTACTGGCGAGGATGTATCTATTAATAAAATCATTCCTGCAACCCCTCAACAATAGCCCTAGAGCGCGGTCCTGTTGGCACGAATCGAAGACTCCGCCCTGTCTCACTAACAGCTTCGATGTGAACTTGCAAGCGATCACTCGGCAACAACCCCTCGACGACACTGGACCATTCAACCACAACAACCACTTTATCACCAGATGAAGCTTCATCGATCTCATACCCCATGACGCCAGCTTCGTTTACTCTATAAAAGTCATAGTGGCGCAACTCCATATCGTCACTAGCCTTGTAAACCCTGCTCAGCGTAAAGGTTGGACTCTGTACTGTGTCTGTAATCCCCATGCCACTAGCCAACCCCTTGGTGAAGGTTGTCTTCCCCGCCCCCACATCACCTATTAGCTCGATCACTTGGCTATCCCGTAATCTCCTGCCCACGGTCTGGCCGATTAAAACCATCTCCTCATCACTACCTATCTGGATGTTCATAATTACTTTTATTGTACCATATGGCCAATTACTCCTTATTGCTGTATAATAAAGCATGAGAAGTATGCGAATTTCTGATGATATTATCGAAAAAATCTTAAAGCAGGGTGGGAGTGTCAATGACGACCAGCTTGCTGACTTAAAATTGGAGGCCGAACGATCGCATAAATCATTGCAGGCATTGGTTGTTGTTCAAAAAATACTTAGTGAACGCGAGCTAACTGAGGCAATTGGCTCTTACATGGGCGTTCCTTTCGTAAATATCGATCCCAAGAAAATACCGAAGGATACGCTCCTTAGGGTGCCAGAACACATAGCCCGACAGTACACCCTAGTGCTGTTTGACGAAGACGAATCTGGAACCTTGAGCATGGCCATGGAGGATCCTGACGATGTCCAGGCTCTGAACTTTATTCAAAAAGAAATTGGCTACAGTCTTAAGATATTCATAGCGACAAAAAGCAATATACTTGATTGTCTTGAAGGCTATCGTGGAGAAATCAACGAGGAACTCGATGAAGTAATAGCCACCCAGCAAAGCGCCGAAGAGGACAAAGCCCCTGCGACGACGGAAGAGGATTTTGCAGAGAACTCACCAACCGCACAAACAGTTGACCTCCTCATAGAATATGCTGTCAGATCACTGGCTAGCGATATACATATCGAACCACGAGAGGATTACATCCAGGTTCGCTACAGAATTGATGGTGTTTTAAAGGAGGTTAATAAGCTACCAAGGAATGTCCTTGGCGCCCTGGTTAGTCGCATCAAGATCATGGCTAATCTCAAGATCGATGAGCGGCGGGTGCCTCAGGATGGACGATTCAAGATCAAAGTGTCAGGAAAACACTATGCCCTGCGTGTCAGCACCCTCCCGGTGGCAGATGGAGAGAAAGTCGTCATGCGTATCCTTGACGAGTCAAATCAAGCAGTTAGGCTTGACAGTCTAGGCTACTGGGGTAAATCATTGTCTGTTATCAAAGAGGCGATGGCTCAACCTAATGGTATGATTCTAGTGACTGGACCAACTGGGTCTGGTAAGTCAACCAGTCTCTTTAGTATCCTGTCCGAGCTCAACACACCAGATGTCAACATTTCAACCATCGAAGATCCCGTAGAGTATAAAATTCCAGGCGTCAACCAAACTCAAACTAATCCTAAAGCTGGCATGACTTTCGCCTCAGGACTTAGAGCCCTTCTCCGCCAGGACCCCAATATTATCATGGTTGGAGAGATCCGTGACGGCGAGACTGCCAACCTAGGCGTCCAGGCAGCCCTGACTGGTCACCTGGTATTTTCAACTCTGCACACCAATAACGCCGCAACCTGCCTGCCTCGCTTACTAGACATGGACATAGAGCCCTTTCTAATTGCTTCGACCGTCAAGGCGGTGGTCGGACAGAGGCTTGTGCGAAGGCTTTGTAGCTTCTGCAGGGAAAAACATATCCCCGATACGTCCGAAACCGAATCGCTAACCAGGCTGTTTTCAATTGACACCAGTATGCCAATGTCGCACCTACACGCTCTTGAGGTGCAGGCTGCTGATGAAAAGATTGGCGGCAATGCGGAGATTAGCACAACCGAAACAGAGGTAAAACATCTCTGGAGGGCCAACCCCAAAGGCTGTGATGAGTGCAGCCACACTGGATTCAAGGGGCGAATAGGTATATACGAGGTTCTGGACATATCAATACCTGTCCAGAAGCACATCATGGCCAATGCAACCAGCAATGACATTCAGACGGAGGCGATTAACGAGGGTATGTTGACAATGCAGACTGACGGCTTAATCAAGGCCCTTCGCGGCGTCACCACTGTCGAAGAAGTTCTAAGGGTAACAAGGGAGCAATAATGACGAGGTTTACCTTTACCGCTACTAAGTCAGACGGCAGTACTGTTACCAGCTCGCTTGAGGCGTCAGACCGAATGAGCGCCATAGCTAGTCTTAAGTCTCAGGGAATGCGACCAGTTAACCTTCAGGAACAGTCCTCTAGCAAGGCGGTCTCTAGTCTCAAAATTGGTCATCGCAGGAGAGTAAAGTCGGACGATGTGGTTATGTTCACCAGACAGCTTAGTGCCATGATTTCGGCGGGCGTACCCATTCTTCGATCCCTAACATCAATGGCAGAACATGCCGTTAACCCCTCCTTCAAGGAGGCTATTCTAGATGTATCAAAACGCATTGAGGGGGGTGAGCCTTTCGCCGATTCCCTTGCTCACCATCCTGATATATTTAACGATGTCTATGTCAACATGGTTCGAGCTGGTGAAGCAGCCGGTATACTGGACGACATCCTAAAGAGGCTTGCTCTTCAACAAGAAAAAAACGCTTCGATACGCAAAAAGGTCAAGAGTGCCATGGCCTATCCAATAGTATTAGTCGTCATCACAATAGGAGCGTTCTTTGGCCTAATGCTATTCGTACTCCCTATGATAGGCGAAACTATCAAGGAACTCGCAGGCGAGGACGCGGAACTTCCAGCCATCACTCAGGTTATGATAGCAATTAGTAATTTTTTCGTCGATTACTGGTATATCATATTCCCCGTAATGTTTATCGGCGCATGGCTACTTCTGCGGTATATCAAGACCCCAAGTGGCAAAAATGCTTTCCATCAATTTCAAGTTAAAGCGCCGATTCTCGGCCCAATCACCAAAAAGATAGCCATTGCCCGCTTTACAAGAACTTTCTCTGCCCTAGTCGGGGCGGGAGTCGCCGTACTAGAGGCCCTTGACATCACAGCTCGTGCTGTTGGCAACAAAATGTACCAGGATTCACTTGAGCAAGCAGCTAACCGCGTAAAAAATGGTGAGCTGTTATCAAAGGTTATCGGAGAAGACGGAAGCCTGTACCCGCCGATTGTGGCACAAATGCTTTCTGTAGGCGAAGAGACCGGAAGCACCGATAAGGTACTAGTTAAGGTGGCCGATTTCTATGAAGAAGAGGTTGATACGGCAATCGCCGGCATCAGCTCAACGATTGAGCCTGTTATGATCGTTTTCATGGGTGGCATGGTGGCGGTTATAGCAGCCAGTGTTATGCTGCCAATCACCGGAATAGCCAATCAAATCAAAGGATAGCTCTGGCTATCGCCAACGCGCCTATGCTATAATTTAATTAGATAGTTATGCAAATGAATAGTGGTACTAGTGTTTTTTATAGAAACAAACCGATTATCGGTCTTGATATTAATCGCACCAGCGCAAGGGCCATGTCTATCGACCCCACTAAGCTCCTAGTCCACGGATACAGCTCAGTCGATCTGGACCCCGAAAAGACAAAAGATGACTCCACCGAGAGCAGTGAATATCTAACGAGTCGGATAAAGGAGCTGTTCAACAGTGGCGTCATTGGCAGGATAGACGGCAGAAGAGCGGTAGTGGGGATACCTACGGCCAAAACATTCACTAGAACCTTTAGCTTGCCGGGAGCCAAACCGCAAGACACTAAAAACGCCGTCACCCTAGAAGCTGAGCAGTACATACCAATACCTCCAGAGAGCCTATATATGGATCATCAAATAATCAATCGCACGAGCAAGGAAATGACCGTATTAATGTGCGCTGTGCCTAAGCAGTATATAGACGCCCTATTGTCGGTAGCCCAAAGTGTTGGCCTCGATGTGGCTGTCATCGAGCCGAGTATAAACGCAATCTCTCGACTCCTGGAGGTGGCCAACGAGAGCGGTAACCTGCCTACGGTCATCATAGACATCAATCCTACCGGCACGGATATTGCCATTTTTGATGGCGCCATTCGCCTTGCCGGGAGCTTGAATATTGGCAACAATACATTGACTCTCGACATAGCTAAACACTTGAACATCCCCCTAGAGAATGCTCATCAGCTAAAATCACTGACCGGTCTAAATGCAGGCCCCAGACAAGCCAAGATGACCGCGGCCCTTCGACCAAGCTTAATGAGAATCGTCAACGAGACGACAAAAGTTATGCGATTCTATGTCGATAGGTTTCCAGAGGAGCGAAAACTTGAACAGGTACTTGTGGTCGGCAGTGGCAGTGGCATCCCGGGACTCGGCGACTTCTTTACCAACGAGCTCGTCATGCCCGCCCGTGTCGCCAGTCCATGGCAGTCCCTAGATTTTGGTAACTTAACACCTCCAGCCAAGCAGCTCAGATCCCAGTTCATGACGGCCGCAGGACTATCGCTGGTGAAACCTGAAAGGATCTGGCTATGATTAACTTACTGCCCCCAGACAAGAAACGACAGATACTTGCCGGCCAATCCAATGTTCTCCTGGCGCGCTACAACTTTGCCACCCTTCTGCTGGCGGTACTTCTATCTGTCATCAGTATAGCGTTTTACCTCAACATGCTGAACATTCAGAACACTGCAAAAACATCCATCTCAGAGAGCAGCGCGAGGAACGCACAGTATTCCAGCACTGAACAGGCTGCTGCCGAATTCAAAAACAACCTATCAGTGGCTAAGACTATTCTCGACAAGGAGGTGCGCTACACCAGTATAGCCATCAAGATCGCCCAATCCCTTCCAAGAGGTATTGTCCTGCAGTCGCTTGAGCTTAACCCTCAATCCTTTGGCGCTCCGATAACTCTGGTTACCCATGCCAAGAGTCAGGATGACGCCTTGCGCCTAAAGTCTGAGCTTTCTGCATCGTCGATATTCGAAGATGTTCACATACTAACCATATCTACAGCTGATGATGCCCCCTCAGAACATCCTGTCGCCATTACTATTAGCGTCACTATAAGTCCAGAGGTCTTAAAATCATGAGCGGCTCCTTAAAAAAGCCCCCCCTAACTGCCACAAGTATGCGCACTGTCCTGTTCGCAACTCTGACTCTTCTATTGTTAGGTATCGGTATTGGCTTTTACTTCATACTCTCCTACCTGCAAGGGGTTGCCAGGGAGACGATCTCAATCGAAGCCGAGTCCCTGGCCAGCGAAACAAAGACTCAGGAGTTGATGCGCACGCAATCTCAACTCGAAGACCATGCCGTCGCCGTCAAGAGAGCTGGACAAATTGTTGCTGAATCAACGAGCTATCAATACCAGGATCAGATCATAAAAGACCTGTCTGCATATGCAGCCAAAACTGGATTAACTATCTCCTCCTTCTCGTTCGCTGACAGCGCTAGCCCTGACCAGCCAACCAACGGTCAGGGTGGCGGCGATACGAGTAGCGGTGGTGGAAATTCATCCGCAAAAATCAACAGCGTCATGGTGTCCATAGAACTCCGCGGCGACATCACCTACAGGTCACTATTGCAATTCGTTCATTTGATCGAACAGAATCTAACGCGTATGCAAGTCAGCGGGCTATCCCTCTCTGCTGGGGGTAATGACGAAATGAAATCACAATCACTACAAGTTGAGGTATATGTTAAATGAAAAACTCTGTCTCGGTCGATCAGATCAGTGGCTTAATATTAACATTTTTTAAGAGATACCATCTGATACTGTTCACCCTAACTGTTGTCTTGGGCGTATCGGTGGCGGTATTTCTCCTGAACCAATTGATGCTAGCTGAGAGCGGCAACGACAATACATCATCTCAGGCGAGCGGTGCCATCTTTGATGAAGCAACCATCGATCGAATCAAGAGCCTCAACACATCCGCCGATAGTGGTGGCGAGCTGGTGTTCCCAGATGGCAGAGTGGATCCGTTTTCAGAATAGCAGACCCGTGTTCTATGATATAATTAAAATGCCATGCTTGTACACGACAGTAAGTTTGTAAACCTGCCTGTCATGAGCCTCCAGGTTGGGTCAGAGCTAGCCAGGATATCTCATGCCATAATAAATCCACGCACCCTAGAGGTTGTTGCGTACGAACTCACTGGCGCCCTGCTTGACCAGACACCTAGCCTCCTGCTTGTATCCGATATTCGCGAGGTTGGCCCAATGGGTATAATTATAGATTCTGTTGATGAGCTGATCAGTCCTAGTGATGTAGTTCGAGTAAAGAATATCTACGAAGAAGAATTTTCACTGGATAACATCAAGGTTATTGATGAACGACGACAGAGGGTTGGCCGAGTGGTCGGCTATACTCTGGAGTCGAGCAGTTTTGTCATTCAACAGCTGCGTGTCAAGCGACCTCTTATTCAGAGTTTTGGAGATACTGAGCTACTGATACATCGATCTCAAATTACACACATAGACCATAGCAAGGTTGTTGTTAAATCCGCTAAAATCCGACAAACTCAACCTATAGCTCAGCCCGCACAGGCTATCGAAAATCCCTTCAGAAAACCACAGCCTACCCAGCCAAGCGCGGCCGATAATCACTAATCGTCAACCTCAAGAGCTTTGGTAATATCTTCATACGAAAAACCCTGTCTCTGTAGGTACTGTACGAATCTCTGAGAATTGGCATATTTTGCCCTCTTTTTAGCTATCACCTTCTGAAGCTCTTCTTTGTCTGAGCGAGCACTCGCTGAAATCAGCTGATCTACAAGCTCTCGCTCCACGCCCTTTAGGGCAAGTTCTTGGCGGAGCTTATATAAGCTTGACCCCTTGGTTTGATTGCGGTTTTCTATCCAAAACCTAGCAAAGCGTTCATCGTCTATATATCCCTTCTCAACTAGACGCTGATATACCCGTTCAGTCACCTCTTGGCTGAAGCCTGGCTTCTCAATAATTTCATACTGCCCCGTGCTGGACCTAGATCGCGACCTGACGCGCAACTTCTGGGAGAGTGTTTTACGCCATAAATAATCTCTCATCTCCTTCTGGCTACGAGGCCTTATGAGTGCGTACTCAAGTGCCCGTATGTATAGTTTGCCGAAACTACTTTCTTCTTCTAGAGTAACTAGTTGTGGCTCGCTGATGTCATCGCCTACCCTAATGCCCAAATCTCCAACCTGTGCAATATCTAGACTAAGTCGATACTTACCATCAACACTAATATTTACTCTGTTCTGACTATTCTGTTGAGCTGAAATACTAGTTATTTTCACAATAAGACCTGATCTTGTTGACTTAAGTAAATGGCCAATTAGTTCATTGCTGTGGAAAAATTGTCTTCCTTCTCAGATCAAGACCACAGAAAATAGACAATTTAGCGCTCACAGCTATCCTTTCATCTCAGCGACTTTTTCGCGAACTTTTTTATCAATTTCACTTAGAACTTTTGGATTATCTTTTAGATACTCCTTGGTCTTATCTCGGCCCTGGCCAATTGTCTCGCCACCATACTTATAAAATGCCCCTGACTTCTCAACTACCGAATGTTCAGCAGCAAGGTCAAGAATATCGCCAGTTTTAGAAATCCCTTCATTATACATAATGTCAAACTCTGCAGTGCGGAAAGGTGGCGCAATCTTGTTTTTAACAATCTTAACCTTCGTTCGGTTCCCCCTGATATCATCTCCGACCTTGATCTGCCCAATCCTCCTAATGTCTATCCGCTGTGAGGCATAAAACTTCAGAGCATTACCGCCAGTTGTAGTCTCGGGGTTGCCAAACATCACGCCGATTTTCATGCGGATTTGATTGATGAAAATAACCGTAGCTTTAGATTTATTTATGATCCCTGTCAACTTCCTCAGCGCTTGACTCATCAGCCTCGCCTGAAGACCCATGTGTGAATCCCCCATATCGCCATCAATCTCCGCCTGCGGCGTCAGGGCTGCAACAGAGTCTACAACGATTAGATCTACCGCGTTTGAACGCACCAGGGTTTCGGTTATCTCCAGAGCCTGCTCTCCATTATCAGGCTGTGATACTAGCAAACTATCCGTGTCTACTCCCAGTTTTCTAGCATAAGCAGGGTCTAGGGCGTGCTCCGCATCAACGAACGCCGCTGTGCCACCTAGTTTTTGCATCTCAGCTATGGCGTGCAGTGTTAGGGTAGTTTTACCCGAACTTTCTGGACCAAAAACTTCGATAATCCGCCCCTTCGGATATCCACCACCGAGTGCCAAATCAAGACTTAAAGATCCAGACGGGATTAGCTCTATGTCCGCCTGGTGATACTCACCGAGCCTCATGATCGCACCGTCACCAAACTGCTTGGTTATTTGATCCATCGCGAGGCCTAGCGCCTTGGTCTTGCCCGAATCAACCTGCTTGTCGCCCGTATTCACAGCTTTTTTTTCAGCACTATCCGCCTTTGCCATATCTCCCCCTTCTTTAATATGTCTATTGTATCGCTTATTGTAGAAATTTGCTACAATGGGTACATGCGACAACGAGGATTTACGGTAATTGAAATATTGTTTGTAGCGGCATTTTTAATAGCTGCAGCTGTTGTCCTGTTTATTCAACTAGATAAAATATCGATTCAAGATTTTAACAATCAGAAAAAAACCGCCATTAATGCAATTTATTTCAGCCTAGAAGAGGGATTTTACCCTGTGAATGGACATTATCCAGAGGTGATTGAAGATGATACTTTAAAAACAATGGACTCGGCGCTCCTAACCGACCCATACGACATCAGGCTGGGCGAACCAGGCAGCGCCTATCGCTATGAGCCAAAGGGCTGCAAGGACGGCAAATGTTCAGCCTACACACTCCGGGCCACCCTAGATGGTGAGAGCGACTTTGTTAAAGAAAGTCGCAATAAATAGGTCTCTTAATCATCAGGCACTGGACGGCCGTTCTTGAAGGCCTCTATCGCATTGTTGAGTCTCGATATCTGCCTCTTTGGATGCGCTACAAAGCGAAAGAAATATGTCGTCTCCTCCCCTTCAGTGCTAAGCCTAATGGTGCCATAGTCTAGAACGGTCTGCAAAATACCTGCTTGGCGAAAGCTCGCGTCCTCTATACTACCCAGACTCACGGTCTGCTCATGCCTAGAAAAAGGACTCTCTTGGATTTGCTGGATAACACTTTCGTTGGTCATAAAAAATTGGTTTTGTAGATAAACCCACAGCGCCACTGCCCCGCCAAGTATGGATAATAAGGACATCAACAGCGCAATAACCAAAAGAGTGGCTGGGTCGGCCATGAGCATCCCTACGGATGAGTTATAGAGAGAGGAATACAACGACACGAACAGGAATATTGCAACCAAAAGTGAAAGCGAGATGCTAATTGGCGCGATCATACCTATCGGGTGGCGCTTGATATCTAGGATTACATATTCACCTGTACTCAGGTTTAGCTGAGGATACATATCGACTGATCGTTCGTGCTTGTTTCGCAACTCGTCGCTAATCTCCAGATGAGCAGGGTCGATCGATCGAGCGACATGGACTATCTTTTGCTCATTAGCATACTGGGTCCTAAGACGAGGGTTAAAATTATGACCGTCAATAATACCTGGTTTCGACGTCACGTGAGTATGCCTCTCGATTTGTTCGGCAGCCTCAGGACTCATCTGAGCTTCACCGCTAGGGACAGGGCTTGCAGGGTGGTAATAGAGTGGCCTTCCCTCGGCGTCATACGCTGCTGGTTTTTCCGCCTGACCGCCTGACTGCTCCGCTCTCATGGCGTATATTATACCACATACCTCCAAATCCTACCATTGCACCCAGATTGGCCTACTGCCTCCGCTCAATGTGGCGCCTGGCGCGTACCGTCACCTTGCGTCCGCGAGGAGTTTTTTCGATAAAACCGATCTGTAGCAGGTATGGTTCGTAAAAATCCTCTATTGTTGTCGCCTCGTCTCCAGTTAATGCCGCCAATGTAGCTAGTCCGACTGGATTATCACCGTAGTTATCGATCATGCTCTTGAGCAGGTTTCTATCAGCAGGGTCTAGTCCTAAGTCATCAATCTCTAACATCTCTAGCGCCTTTTTTGTTGTAATGTCATCAATAATCCCGTCGCCATTTACGTCCGCATAGTCACGGACTCGCTTGAGTAGCCTATTGGCTATGCGCGGAGTTAATCGCGCTCTAGTTGATAGTATTTTTGCTGAAGTAGACTCGATTCTAGAGTCCAAAATCGAAGCTGCCCTCTCGATAATCATAGCGATCTCTTGATGTGTATAAAATTCCAATCGATAGATATGTCCAAATCTATCTCTAAGCGGAGCGGCCAAGCTGCCAGTGCGGGTTGTTGCTCCAATCACTGTAAATCTGGGCAAGTCAAGACGAACTGACCTGGCAGCTGGCCCCTTACCGATTACAATGTCAAGCTTAAAGTCCTCCATTGCAGAGTATAAAACCTCCTCCACAACCCTGCTTAGTCGATGTATCTCATCAATAAACAAGATATCTCCGTCCTGCAGGTTGGTGATGATACTTGCGAGATCTCCAGCCCGTTCTATAGCAGGACCAGAAGTAACCCGAAACCCTACACCCATTTCATGCGCAATCACATTCGCCATGGTTGTCTTGCCGAGCCCCGGAGGCCCATAGAGCAAAACATGATCAATCGACTCGTTGCGCTTTTTCGCAGCGGCTATAGCCAGTTTAAGGTTCTGCTTTAACCTCTCCTGGCCTATATACTCAGCAAAGCTCTGAGGTCGCAAAGATACTTCGATAATTTGCTCGTTAGCATCATCCTCTGGCAGTTCGGCGTCGATTATTCTCTGTATAGCCATACTCTCTAGTATAACCCAAATACTCCTGCACGCCCAAACACTGCGCCTTCTAAATTTTTAGCGCCTCGGTGACCCTTTTGGCTGTTGGAAGACTTACATCAACACCCTCAAGTGCCCTAGTGGCGTCCGACAGTGTATATCCGAGAGCAATTAGCGCTTCTAGCGCTTCATCTTGAGTATTTAGCCCTGTTTGTACCTTGTTATCTTTTCGACCATAGTAAACCGGTAGCCCCACCTTATCGCTCAGATCAACCACCACTCTTTCGGCCGTCTTCTTGCCCACACCGGTTGCCTGCTGAATATAAGCGCTATCAGCATTGGCGATTGCGTTGCGAACCTCTTCTGGCTGGCCGAGGCTTAATATAGCTAGCGCCGCCTTTGGGCCAACTCCCTGAACGGTAATTAGCAATTCAAAAAGCTTCTTAGCAGCTAGGCTCGAAAATCCATATAGATCCTGAGACTGCTCACGGATGTGATGATATGTATAGAGCTTAATCTCCTCATTGAGACTGATTCTGTCATGGTCATTGGTCGGCACGGCTATCTCATAGCCCACGCCTCCAACATCAACAACCACCGAGCCTGTGAATTTCTCCTCTACTCTGCCATGGACATGTGCAATCATACCCCTATCATACCATGCTTGGTCATGGTCTGATCGTGACTGGCAGGCTAGGCTCTGTGGGCAGGGTTGGCTTATCGGGCTTATCGGGTTTATCAGGTTGGCTGGGCCTGCTCGGCTTTTCTGGCTCTATCGACTCAACGCCCGAATCCACTGGCTCATCAGCATCCCGCTCCTCCTCGGGTGGCTTTTTCTCTTCTTTCTCTACCCGAACAGCCTTACACGAACTAGCTGGCAGAGCTGACACAAGAAACAGCTCACTGTAGGTGTTGGTCCCAGCGCTATCCGCTAAGCCTCCAGAGCCATAGCATACATATCGCTCTACCACTCCGCTCGGACGACTAAATTCTGGATTTTTTGCGCCTATTGACTGCTCCATTGTGCTTCGCCAGATCGGTCCAGCCATATCTGCGCCACCACTTATCATCGGCTCATTGTTGTTATTGCCGACCCAGACACCTACGGCGATGTCTGGCGTATAGCCAATTGTCCAGGCGTCTCTATTATCATCGGTCGTACCCGTCTTGACTGCAACTGTTTTGCCATAAATATTCAAGCTAACACCAAACATAAACGACCGAGCCTGTTGATCCGATAAAATACTGGAAACAAGATAGGCCCCAGCAGCACTAATTCCTTGAGACGGCCTGTTTTGTTGAGTATAAATTGCTTTGTTAAACTTATCATGAATCTCATGAATTGTCGTATTTTGATACAGACCACCTTGATTGGCAAAGGCAGCATATGCATTAGTCATCTGCTGAAGTGGCGCCTCAGCAGAACCAATCGCCAAAGACAGCCCATGCCCACTCGAGCTGCTGTCAATAGAGACAACCCCAAGACGATTCGCCGCCTTAATCGACTCCTCGACCCCATACTCCTGCATAACCTTGACCGCGGGAATATTGAGTGAACGAGCTAGCGCCTGGCGAACTGTTACATCACCGTAAAATCGACGAGTGGCATTTTGTGGCTGAAAGCCATTGATGTTAATTGGCTCATCCCGGATGATTGTTGAGGTCATGATTACCCCATCAGCTAATGCTCCCGCATAATACAAGGGCTTAAACGTGCTACCAGGCTGCCTCTTGGTGGTTGCCATATTAACCTTGCCCCACTCTTCATTGCCATAATCTACACTGCCAATCAGCGCACGGATTTCACCATTTTTTGGATCAATAGCGATAAGGCCGACGTTGGAGCCGCCCATTCGCTGAATATAGACGAGTTGCTTGTTGATATTATCTCTTGCCTGTCTCTGCAGCGCCATGTCCAGGGTGGTTGTCACTTGATAGCCTGATCGCTCCACCACCTCCTCACCATACTTACCATAAAGCTCAGCCAGAACCATCTCTGTAAAGTGCGGTGCATCATTAGCAATAACCGCAGGTGGCTGCAACGACAACTGCTCGTCAAGCGCAGCCAATCTGTCCTCTTCACTAATCATACCTTCACGAAACATGCGCTTCAGAACCTCTTCTTGCTGCTTCCTCGCTTTTACCGCATCGCCCGTTATTGGTGAATAGGTGCTGGGCGCAGGCAATAAGCCAACAAGCATCGCACTCTCTGCAAGAGATAAATCGGCTGGCTTCTTGTTAAAATAATTTCTGGCTGCCTGATCAATTCCGAACGAATTGTTGCCGAAATATGCTGCATTTAGATACATGGCCAAGATCTCGTCTTTCGTATATCGCTGCTCTATCGCTACTGCCACCGAGAAGGCTTGGTACTGCCTCAAAAACCCCCTCTCGCCCGACAGTAGTGTCATTTTTGCCAATTGCTGAGTCAGAGTAGACCCACCAAACGATCCACCACCAGAGAGCGCGTAGCCATACACCGCCCTAAGGGTGCTCAAAAAAGACACCCCGCTATGATCATAAAATTTTCTATCTTCACTGGCAATCACCGCCTGCTGCGTACTCTTGGCTATATTTTCAAGTGGAACAAACTCTCGATGTCGCGCTGTACCAGTACCATAAAACACCTCGCCGTTAACATCACGGAGTACAACTCCTGTATTGTTACGATTCATTAAGCTCTCCATGTCGCCCATGGTCAAGGAGAAGTACACAAATGTCATGAGCGGGATTACCAGCACCACAAACAGCAACGGCACCCCAATGAGCAAGGTCTTCTGCCATCGCTTGAGCGACAAAAACCATTTCCACCTTGCGCGAAGCCTCCATTTCAGCCGCCGCAAAGGTGAGTGTCTCTGCTGTCGTTTACTGGGTCTTGTTTGCTTTCTCACCCCTTCATTATACCATCAGACGGTATTGCGACTAGGAATCATGTCTACTCATCAGAGAGTGGGTTATCGCTGCGGCTAGAGCATCGGCTGCATCATCTGGCTTGGGTGTCGATGACAAGCTTAGGTGTATTTTCACCATTTCCTGAACCTGTTTCTTACTAGCCCTGCCGTATCCAGTCAATGTTTGCTTGATTTGCAAAGGGGTATATTCAGCAATCTTCAGCCTTGCCCTGCGACCTGTCAGCATGGCCACACCCCTGGCGTGCGATACACTGATCGCAGTCGTTATATTTTGTGCAAAAAAGATCTTTTCAATGCTCATGATATCTGGTTTTGTCTCTTCGATTATCATGGTTAGCCCATCAAATATCTCTTCCAGCCTCTCTTCCAGCGGGGTGTGTGCGGGCGTGGTAATAACCCCAGCCGTCACTAAACTTGGTTTTGGCCGATTAACCTCAATGACACCAAAGCCCAATATTCCCGTACCTGGATCTATACCCAATATCTTCATCTGGCTCTATTGTATCATCTTGCTAGACCAGTTATCCCCTGCCCACCGCCAGCAATCGTTCATTCACCTTTTTGATCAATCGCCCCATCTCAAATCGCCACTGCCATCCAGCATAACCCACTGCCAGAAGCGATGCCCCGCCAAGCGCCCACCATCCCATAGTGCCACTAGCTACAGACTGCACTTTTTCGGGCGCAAACGGCGCACTAGGCATGGCCGCTGCTAGCACATTTCGACAGCGATTAGTCTCTGGGTTGCGCTCCCGCCCCTCACCACAGTCGGGCAAGTCATCAGAGCTGGCAATTTTTTTACATCGGTTGGTTTCAGGATTACGAAACTGATCATCCGCACAAGGCTTTAGGGCATTTACTAATACAGCGATCGATCGACAGCGATTAGTCTCCTCGCTGCGATATTGACCCTCTTTACAAGGTGCGAGCACATTCGCTACTGGAATATTCCGACATCTCCCAGTTAACGGGTTGCGCTCTCGGCCTTCGCCGCAGTCGGGCAGTCCTTCCTTCGAAGGCATGAGAGCCATTACTAATGCAAGAGATGGATTATTCACTCCTGGACTAGGGGCAGTATATTGCCACTCACCGTCAACTAGCGCCCAAGACCTGTTGTCTTTGGCGTTTACCCATTCTGGCACATCAAAGCCGTGCTGTCCATCAACCAGACTTAACCGCAAACTACCCGAGCTATTTCTTAGAGAATAGGCTACGACACTGTTCTTTATTGCTTTGTATTCTTTCGCACCTATTTTCATCTCAGCTGGAAAACTATAGCTCTTCTGGTAATCACCGTTAAGATAGAACTTCCACCACTGCAGATCCAGCTCTTCATCGTTTGGATTGTAAAACTCGATAAATTCACCCCCTTCATCAGCCCCAGCAGGATTTGGCAACAACTCCGTCACCTGCAAAGGCAATAATCTGAGCTGACAAATGCTATCATCATCAACCACAAACCCCTGCGGCGGAGTCTCATGAAAGCCCGGCAAATTAACGCACTGATTCTTAAAGCAACCACCCTCTTGGTCAATCTCATAACCCTCGTTGAGGGCAGCTTCTATCGTTAAGTCTGGCAAATTGGTGCAAAATTTAACCGGTTCTGGCGCCTTGCACACTCCGCCGCTCAATCGTTCATAGCCATACGGAACCTCTGACTGAAGACCCGAGATATTACTACACAGATCTGCCAACTCCACCAGACCATCTACCGAATAGACCTGCCTCCTCTCAGACAAAAACAAATCATCTCCACTCCTGTCGGTATCTTGATAGCCAGCCTCGCTAGACATCTTTCGCTGGAACACATGCGCCCCGCTCTTGGCAACAATAAATGGGTTGGTAGCGCCATCAACTGTATCCCACGCAATAAGATCAATCACCTTATTTGCCTTGTCGGCTAAATATACCCTGCCTTTAGCACCGGTTCCCAGTCCTCCGTCTAAATATTGATCAATAAATGTCGTGTGGGTTCTTGCTGGCAAAATCACCCGATAAGCTTCGTCATCCGTCGTCACACACTTTCGCTTTGAGCCACTATCAAACTTCGTCTCAGATGCGTTATACCAAACACACCAATCAGTCATGTCTACCGCCGTATCCGAATTATTATAAATCTCCACCAATCTAGCCTGACTAGCGTTGCCGACCAGCACCTGCGAGATTACCACTCCGCCATCTAACACGACCGGCTCAGACCTCTGCTCTATCTCCGCTATCGTCTCAATCTTCGGCGAGCTTCCGCCATCCACCTCCGTCTCATTAGCAAAAACCACCCCTGAAGGAGCGATTAGTGAGAGAGCTAGACTAAAATTTACTATCAATAAGAAAGCTTTTTTCATACTCAGCAAATCCGATTATGTTTATAGTAGGCCAAGTATAGCAAAACGATTATGACTAGGCAATATCAACGGTTATGTCGGCATTAGTATGAACATTAACGACATCGTCTAAAGCATCTAAAGCATCAAGGACTTTAAAAAGTTTTTGAGCAGTTTCCTCATCAGCTATCTCGATAGTTGAGCCGGCGACATATTGAAGCTCGGCATCGATCACCTTCACCTTGCTGTCAATTAACGCCTTTCTGACGCTAGCCAAATCTTTCATATCAGTATAAACAGTAATTTCGCCGTCTTCCTCTGCAGCATCTTCAGCTCCCGCCTCCAGCACCTCGAGCAGCAGCTCCTCGCCCGATCCGTCCACCGTGATTACCCCTTTTCTGGAGAACTGAAATGCGACACTGCCTGCGTCAGCGATTTGTGCACCATTTTTCACTAGGGCGTTTTTTACTTCTGGAAATGTTCGGTTTCGGTTGTCAGTTGCCGTCTCAATAATAATCCCCACACCGCCAGGTCCATATGCTTCATAGGTAATTTCCTCCATAACCGCTGCGTTTTTATCGGCTACCCGATCGATCGCTCGCTGGATATTCACACCCGGCATATTAGCGGCCTTAGCCCTTTCAATAGCCAAAGCCAGGGCCGAGTTCAAGACAGGATCAGTGCCTGCCCGAGCAGCGATAGCAATTTGATTACCCAGCTTGGTGAATATTGCGCCTCTTTTAGCATCATTAGCACCTTTGTCTCGCTTGATTTTTGCCCATTTACTGTGTCCTGCCATAGCCCCTCTTTTTGTTAGAAAATTATCTTAGTTAACCAATATTATACACCTGATTGCAAATAAATGCAACCCCCCTACTCAACGATGCTACTTTCTCTTAACCTATAGCCAGTTTGTCGAATCATCCACCAAATCGCCCCGAATATAACCATATAGCAAAGACCCATCAACCACCAGCCTATCGTCACCTCCGTTTGCGCCCAATCCCGCCCCGCCAGCCACTCCGACACCGACACCATATAGCCAAGCAGCCACTGCGTGGGTAGGGCAATGATGCCAGCCAAAATCGGCATACTGGCGAAAATGCCAATCAAAAACACCAATAACATTGCTAGGGGCACAAATGGCAGAACCATTAAATTAGCAATTAGCGAAACATTACTAAACACCCCAAAAGATAGCACTAGCAGTGGCAAGGTCATCAACTGAGCCGAAAAGGTCTCACCGATAATCTGCCTGACATTGCCCGGCTCTTTCTCGCCAAAGAAATACCGTTGCAACAATGGAGCCAGCACAATTACCCCCGCAAAAGATGCAAAACTCAACTGCCAACCAAGATCATTCCAGCCGTATTCTGGATTTATTAGTAGCGTAATCGCTCCTGCGAGTGGCAACAAAACAAAAGGGTGGATTTTTCGTCCATAATACCAGGCCGCCAAGCTCAAACCAGCCACCAGTCCAGCTCTGGACATACTCGGACTAGCCCCCGTAATTGCCATGAAACTCAAAATCATCGCTACGCTTGACAGTGTTGCCAGGTATTTCGACACCCTGACAAACAATCGTCGGCTCAGCCGAACGAGAATTGTCAGGTTATAACCGCTCGCCACAATCACATGCGTTAGTCCTGCAATTTTCAGCACCTCCACCAGCTCTGGAGGCAAAGCTCGCCTCAACCCGAGCAGAAACCCCAGGCCTAGGGCCGATTCCGTTTCTGGCAGATATTTCTTAACCCTCTCCGCGAACCAATCCCGCACCCCCACCGCAACATCGCCTGGCACTGGCCGTTCAATCGCCAAAACCTCCACACTATAGATCACTCCAGCAAACGAACCAAAGCCCTCGGTCATTTTCCCTTTAATTCTTACGGTATCGCTCCGTTTTATCTGCTGACTTCTGGCCGTCGTGGCCCAGAGACTCCCTGGCAAGCTGTCATTGCCGATCGTAATATTTTTGAGCCGCAAGACAGTCTGGCCACGACTACTCAGGTCGGGATCTTCGGACACCCTACCCTGAATCTCCACTGTTTGTCCAAGTAACAATTGATAATCCTCCAAACCCACCTGTCCCAAACTACCCCGCCACAGCCCGAACAAGCAACCAGAAACCAGCACCAGCAAAACCATGAAAATCTGCCTTGTTTTGACAATCGGGATCAGCATTACCAAGCTCAGCCACAGCCAAGCCATCCCCCGAAATACACCCTGCGGGACATAAAATACCGCAATCACCCCGACCACCACGCCCAAACACCACCCAGCAATCAACCAGGAAATATGAATCTTTCGCAGTAGAAACGGCTGCATGGTAGTATTATAATCCATCCGCCAGATTCGCCACCCCTCCAGCCAAAAAATCACCCTAACCAAGCAGTTGCTGTCTGGTATAATTTTCCTATGGCTTCAAAAAAAGCAACCTCATCACACCCATTCAGAATCTTCTGGCTCTCCAGTCTAATTACCATCCTACTTGGGGTTTGGATGCTGACTCACGGTGGGGCTGTTGGTTTATGGTTATTTACAATTCTAGTCGTTCTTGAAGTCACCTTCAGCTTTGACAATGCCGTCATCAACAGCCGAGTCCTAGTTCGCATGTCACCTTTTTGGCAGAAGTTATTCCTGACTGTTGGCATATTTATTGCTGTCTTTGTCGTCAGATTCTTGGTGCCCATCCTCATCGTCATGCTAACATCCGGTCATGGATTTATGGAAGTAGTAAATATGGCCATGAACGACTCTAAGCGCTACGGCGAAACCCTACACGACGCCGCGCCAACCATTGACGCCTTTGGCGGGGCCTTTTTGATCATGATCGGCATCAGCTACTTCATGGACCGCAAAAAAGACATTCACTGGCTAGACTCTATTGAAAAATACCTAGCCCGGGCTGGCAATTATGAAACTCTCAAAATATTTGTCATGCTCGTCGTGACGATGGTGCTATATTTCACCGTTGATGATACCCATAAGACCACCGTACTGATAGCTTCGATTCTAGGCACGCTACTGCACCTTGGACTGGAACTATTTAGCGCATTTTTCGAAAAACGCCAATCTAACTCATCCGGTAAACTGGTTGGCATGGCCGCTTTCGGTGCGTTCATGTATCTCGAGGTGCTGGATGCCTCATTCTCACTTGACGGTGTAATTGGCGCCTTTGCTATCACCAATGAAATCATGCTGATCATTGCCGGTCTTGGCGCTGGGGCAATCTGGGTGCGCTCACTAACAGTCTACCTGATGAAATCTGGCACACTTAGCAAGTACCGCTACCTCGAACACGGCGCCCACTGGGCCATCCTAGCTCTTGGGGTCATCATGTTTGTCAAGCTCTACCAGGTCAATCCGCCAGAATGGTTCACCGGCTCAGTCGGGCTGATCGTGATATCGATCGCGGTAGTGTCGAGCGTGCTGGAGCAGAAGCGAAAATCATAAAGCATTGCATGCACACCTTCAATCCCCTATAATACGGCCTATGACCCAGCACTCTCCGAAAACGAATGCTTTTTGGAAACTCGCAAACTCTATAGTTAATGTGTCTTTTGTTTTCATTCTCTCACTACCACTACTATTTATACTAGGGTTTAACTCCATAGAATATAAAATTTCTGTTATATTGATATTTTTAGTCTATCAGCTAATAGTTGCATTCAGCCCAAGTAAAACTGATCTCGGGGACTTAATCACGAGGACTAGATGGATCAGACGATATCCGCTAAGCAGCCATATCTCATTCGCCGTCCTCTACTCCTTGAGTTTTTCTACAACATTCATATAGCTACACTTCCCGTTTGACCTGCTGCTATGCAACCTACTGCTCATACAGCTGCCCATGACCACTCTCACTGGCTATACTCTACACGGATATTTAAGTGGCAAAATGGCTGGGACAAGGGGCTAGGCTGTGGAGGTCTTGCTGCAGGTCCCAACGATAGAGTACTGCGAGGCCGCCCTGGGTGGATTAATCGCCAGGCCATGGTATGCATTATCAAGTTTATTCTTTTTTTCATCGTAGTAGTAAATTATTCTACTGCGGTCGGCGGAGAGTGAACTAACCTAGCTCTCTGTTTGCCTCTTCTCGTGCCGCCCGCTTAGTCTCTTCTCGCACACCTTCTATAGGGCCTGGAGTCGTATCACCCGACTTGCCGGCGGGCTGTTTTCGCAGCAGACCATGCCTCTCTAGAATCTCCTGAAACCATGAACTACCATACCCATACGGAGAAAGACCTCGCTTATGGCCTCCTTCCAGTTGATTGGAATACCACCGATGCGAACCTACATCATACCTTCCCCGGGGCGCCCCATCAGGTCTATGCGTATTCATAATACAGCTCTCCTCCCAAAAATTACTTATCTTTCTTATTGGTATTATATCAGTAAGCCTGCTCTCTGTCAAGACTTTCGTATTCATCCGCCACCTTTGCAGCATAAAAACAGGCTCCGCAAACTGTAGCTACAACCAATAACCACAGAAAGGAGGCCCAGCACAGGCCGATAATCCAAGCATCTGAACGAAAAGTAAAGCTTGTTTTGTCTTTTCTGAGGACGTGCTGGATTACACGTATGTATTCTATCAGCCCCAACCCACCCAAAGCGAGAACCTTGGCAATGAAGCTCCTCGTGCCAAGAAAAAGTCCCCACGCGAGGTGAGGAGCTCTTCTTGGAGGATCCGATGGGGCTTGGTCACGCTTCGCGACCCCGTCGCCACATCTCTGAAAACATAGTTTTCAAGAGTGGACTCCCTTGAGAACTGCCACTGGCAGTTCTCACCCATTCCACCTGCGGATGTCAACGGTGTTCAAACCCCAGGAAATCTCAACCAAGAAAAAACACCCACATGAAGTGAGTGTGTTTTCTTGGAGGGTCCGATGGGACTTGAACCCATGACACCCTGCTTAAAAGGCAGGTGCTCTAACCGGCTGAGCTACGGACCCATGCATAAGAATGCGGACTTGATTGTCCATGCTCAGCTTAGCACAGATTAGCGCTTATGTCAATGCTTCTTGGTGTCGTTTTTTTTCGGTGAGGACACTAAGATCAAATCCATTACGCCCGCGACCAGGCCGGCCGTTACGACATAATGCCATGATTCTACCAAAAGCTTATATATCTCCAGCGCCTGTCCCTGCAAAACCATGTATTTGCCGAGCGGTTGAACCAAAAAAGCTGCCGTTAATATGCCCGCCCCAAGCGCCGCCATAAACCTGGCCCAGCCGCTCTGGTGCTTTGGCCCACTCAGCAAAAGGAGTGTCATCGGTAGTAGCAGTAATATAATGGTCGCGACCACGCCAACTGGAAGCCAGTCTATACCTAGGCCAAGCCTCTCTAGTTCAACCGTAAGTCTCTCAGCCCACACCGCAGCCAGTACCGAGCCCGCCGCCAGACTCAGCGACAGCACCCCAAATCGTCGTCGCGACAGAAATGTGCCAGCAAACACTATGCCGACAACCGAACCGAACAGCAAGACCACCTCCATACTACAAACCCTCCTCTGTAATATCGAACTTTATTATCGTACCGACTTGGATCTTCGCTTTTTTGGCTTGACCACTGGCAACCTCTAGTACGAACCTGGCCGGCTCAGACGGTTTATGGATTGTATAAGGCTCCCCTTCTGGCTGGACACCCTCTTCAATATGAACGACCTGCTTTTCGCTGTCCATCCAGATGATGTCTATAGGGAACCTCATCCCCTTCATCCATATGCCATGATAGTCATCTGTATCAAACTTAAATAACATCGCCTCGCCACTCCCTAACTCACTCCTGCCGCCCAGACCTCTCTGCCTGGAGTGGTCGCTACTGGCTATGTCTGTCTGAAAGACGACCTGTCCTGCCGATACAAGCGTACGAGGCCTCAGCTCCCATGCAACCGCTCGCACCACTACCGCCCCCACGAGAACAAAAACCCCTAGGATAATCACCCACTTAATAATTCTCTGTGCTCGACCAACCGACTGACTGTCTTCCATGTCTGTATTATACTACAGTAGTTCGCTAATCTTAGGCGCCAACTCGATCTTTTTTCGGTCGTCGCCTGGCGTTTTGCTCAATGTACTCAATGATCGGCGTCGCCACATCTCGCCCGGTGATTTTTTCGATACCAAAGCCAGGACTGGCGTTTACCTCTAGCACCAGTGGCCCTCGGCTAGACCGCATCAAATCAACGCCAGCGATATTCAATCCCATTGCTTTAGCCGCTTTGACTGCCATTTTGCGCTCCTCCTCGGTCAACTTAATGCTAGCGCCCTCACCACCCTTATGGAGGTTTGAACGGAAATCATCATCAAGGCTTTGCCGTTTCATACTGGCAATCACCCGACCACCAACCACAAAGACACGTATATCCGTGCCAGCCGATTCCTTGATGAACTCTTGAATTAAAATGTTTGTTCCGTCTTCATTGTGCAGATATAAAGCCTGGAGAGCTGATTTTGCCATTCGTTTCGTTTCCGCCAAAACCACGCCATTGCCATGAGTGCCGCGCGCCAGCTTAATCACTACAGGCACTCCGCCAACCATCTCGATTAGGTCATCAATATCAGCTGTATTACGGCTGAAAACAGTCTTTGGAATTGCTACGCCAGCCTTGGAGAGTAGCTGGAGGCTTCGTAGCTTGTCTCGTGTTCTGTTGATCGCTATAGAGCTGGACGGGGTATATACCCCTTGAGCCTCAAACTGCCGAACAATCGCCGTGCCATATCGAGTCATATAGCTAGCGATGCGCGGGATTATCACATCAAAGCCCTCTAGCACCTCGCCACGATAGCTTAGCCTGGGGTTGTTTTGCTCAATCGAAACATAAGTATGCTTATACTTAATGACCCTAACTTCATGCCCACGAGCCTTCGCTACCTCAACTAGACGTTTGGTAGAGTAGTTAGCGTTGCCGTTGGATAGGATTGCGATTTTCATAAAGACTCTTTCTTCTTTTTAACATACTTCTTATGGAATTGATAGGGGTCTTTTTGCAGCCTTTTCTTCAGCCACCCTGTCTCCGCCCCCCGAGTCATCTTCTCCGCTCCCCTTGAAACATCTACTAGGAACTTCCTAGAGATTGTTCGTCGTCCGATCAATATTTTGTATTTATTGTGCGAACGATCGGACAGGTTAAACAGACCTTTTATCTTTTTTCCAGCAATAGTCACCGTAAAATGTGTTCTGTAGCGAACCTCGACTTGACCGTTCGAGCTTTTTACTTGTGCCACTGAAAAGTCTGTTCGCTTAAAAATCTTACCGCTATAGTAAGGCGACCCTTCGCCAAAAAGTGAAAAACGCAGTACACCATCTTGACCAACACGAATATTGCTAGCCCAGATAGCTGAGCTATCTGCCCCAGTGTCAACCTTTGCTGGCACGTCGACTGCTCGACGACCTATGGAAACAAGTTCGACTATACCGATTGTCGATAGCTCACTCATAGCTATAGCCTTCGCCCAAGAGCATTAACTGAGTCATCTTCTCGTAAAGATCTATCTTTGTCGGCAAACGATGGTACACCGATACAACGCATGCTGTCACGATTTGCGCGCTCTTCCATCTTTTCAAATATCATACTTGCCACATCACGAGGAGAGCCCTGACTAGGAAAATGATGCATGCGGAGACCAGGAGCAAGATTAACCTCAATGACATAACTGCGCCCTTGCGCTGGCATAGTAATATCATCGGTCATAATATCAACACCTGCAAGGCCGAGCCCACACGCCTTTGCGGCCGAGACGGCAATTGCCTTAAGGCTGTCGTGTACTACATCAGTGTAGTCAATCGCCTCGCCACCCCTGCTTAGATTAGAGGTATCAAGCAAAGCAACCTTCTCTCCTAAATCAGGAATGACACTCAATAACCTCTCACCACGTGCAGTCACTACATCATCAATGCTGATCTTCGTAAGACTCGCCTTATGCCCCTCGCCACGACGCTCATCTAGGTTCTTATCCTCTATCAGCTCTCTCACCGACAACCTGCCGTCACCTGTAACACATGCAGGCTGGCGACCCGCTACGGCTATCACCTCATTATCTAGCACCAGAAAACGATACTCATCGCCATAAACTTGTTCCTGCAACAGAATATACCCGCTCTTGCTGTACTGTTTACCATTAGTGATCGCTCGCTTTAAATTCTCCAGATCGTGCACCCCTACAGTGATACCTACGCCATGATTCGTAGCGAGTGGTTTCACTACCATACCACTCATTGCGTCCAGATGCTCCATAAGCTCACCATCAGGCGCATCAATTGAAATAATTCGCGTGTGTGGAGTAGGCACACTATTCTTCACAAGTAGGCCATACGTTAGATTTTTATTGTTGGCTGCCCAAAATCCATATACTGGAGTGAGCGCTGTCAAATCACTGTCAAAAAAGAGTTCCTTGTCGTTTTTTGTGCAGTGCGCCATTCCGCTATCAGACTCATCGGGATAGGCCTGCGTATATTCCACATGCCACCCTCGCCTAAGCGCCTCCAGCACCAATAATCTAGTTGTGATATTGAGGCTTGACGCCTGCTCTTCGTCACGGATAACATATGTACTCACTTAGGTAGTCTCCTCGATATAAGCCATATCAACGATAGCTTTCGCATAGGCCGTTAATTCATCGTCTAGCGTAAGCTCTGGCGCACGATTTACCTCCATAACATATGGCAGACCCGTGTCCTTATCTACGACAACATCCACTCCAGCAATCTCTATAGCGAGTATCTTTGCTGCCCGTATTGCGACGTCAATGACCAGCTCAAGTCCGGTATAGTCTTGAACTAGTATCTCTTCGCCCCCCAAGGAAACATTGTTTAGGTGAGTATTCTTGTCCCGACGAACACGCTTTGTAACAACGACATCTTTATAGCCAAGCACAAGCACACGATAATCTTCATTATTCGGAATATATCGCTGCACCAACATACGCATATCGCCCGCTTCATGCAGTATGCCTTCAAGCGCACCTACCGACTCGGCAAAATAGTTGTTTCTGCCTTTTTTTCCATCAATAGCCTTAAGCACCAAAGGATACTCTGTCGTAAGCATCCATTTATCACTATGCTCCCACGAGCCATAGAATGTATCTGGCACCGGTATTCCTTCCATACATAGCACTATAATTTCGGCAAGCTTATTCTCATCATCCACGGCACCCACCGTATGAATCATCGAATCAATGTACTTAACGCCCCTTTCTTGGCAATACTTCGCCACGGCAACCGCTTCTTTTTTGTAAGTTCCGACTGTTCTAAAGACAACTAGGTCATAGCCTGCAATATCATCGCCCGACTCCGTTGATATCTTGACAGCATATCCACTAGTGGCAAATACTAATTCTTCTAATGAGCTGTCTTCACAGGCAACTTCCGATCGGCTACGCCAGAGTTCCATGAGGGCCCCAAGATGGTTCTCACGTTTGTTTCGCGCACCCACCAGCAGCAACACCCGCTTCATACTATTTATCGTACCTCTCGCTCGATATAATCAAATAATGCCGTCATCTTCTTTACCGGTTCAGCGCCCTCTTCAATCTCAGGGGTCTGATTTACCTCTAGTATATAGGGCGCGCCTGTCAGCTCATCGACAATAAGATCAGCTCCGCTAAACTGTTCTCGCCCAAGTGTAGCTGCCGCCCTCACTACCATCTCTCTTGTTGAGCTATTGATGCTCTCAATAGGCACGACATCACCCCGTCCTCCGGCCGATGTATTATTAACATGACCCTCAGACTCTGCACCTCGAGTACGTCGCAATATAACTTTAATCTCACCACCAAAGATAAGACAACGATAGTCACAACTGTTTGGGATGTACTGCTGAACTATGAAGTCTATGCCTGCATTGTTATTAATAATTTGAACAAGTTTACCATATGTATCAACAAGGTAGTTACGATGGCCACCGTAGGCATCGGCGTCCTTCACAATAAGTGGAAAATTAATAGGAGGACTATCTCGAAAAGCTTCTAGGATTTGTTCGTTACCACTTATAAAAGTATTCGGTAGAGAGACATCACTATCGGCCATGACAGCCACCTCTCCTACCTTAGTGTCTGCCATCATACCTGCAATCTCATCAGTCAAGAAGGGCACAGAATGCCTCTTAAGGTATGTTGCAACCGCAAGAGCATGCTGTCTCGCCCTGCCCCACCAGTTAAAATGTACAAAATCGAAATCTTTTAACTGCTTTCCGCTATTTGGTTCTGTCACTATCAATCGATTATCTCGCACCTCAATCCACAGTTCGTCGAGCGCTGCGCATACAAAATCAAAGTCCCGTCCCTGGCGTTCTGCCGTCACCCTAAGGATATCAAAAATACGCCTGTATGCAACTTGCTTGCGATACTTGCGACTGAACAGGACCAGAACCGTTTTGGTTGAGCTTACATGCATTATATTACTTTATTATAGCACACTTATTACTAAAAAGCAACTAGTCGTAAAGTTTCACCTCAAATGCGACTTGTCGTAGCTTTCGCTAGCTCTAGTGTAGCAGTCTCTGGGCTTTCTTTATAGTACTCCTAAACTGAGCCGAGGTCGTCACCTTCTCTCGTCTAACGCCGTACGAGCCATCGCCGCCACTTTTCCAATGCGAGACCCTCCCATGTCTTAGTGTCCTCCCCACGACTAAGCACGACCCCGCCGTCTGGCTTAAGCTCGATAATACTCTTCTCAGGTATAAGCTCGGCGAGGCATTCAAGCCCGTGGCAATACGCTTTCCACCGTCTTTCGACACCCTCCTCGTCATCCTTATCGTCATTAGCAGGATTGTTCTCAAATGCTTTGGTATATGCATCCACCATAACGGTGAGATTTCCTCGTGAACTCTCAATTCTCTGGATATCTGGGCTGCCATACGGATCACCTCCATCTGCCATAACGCTGGCTATAAGGAGCATATCGTCTCGTGTCCGGCTAGGGTAGTCAGTTACAATCTGGAAGTGGTTGGCTTTCGTAGGCTCTAGCTGTTCGGATTGCTGTTTCTTAAAATAATCCTCCAGGCTAGCCTGTAGAATCGATACCTTCTCCAATTGAACTCCGGAGGCCCTGGACAGCCTCTGATAGACCCCTTTATCCAAACAATCCC